>NZ_JAARMC010000036.1:0-31803 GCF_012985595.1 Pseudomonas sp. WS 5411 | reverse complement strand
GATCAGGTCGGCTGTCAGGCCGCCTCGCTTTGCTTTGCTTTTGATCTGAGGCGCCCCGTTAAACCACGCTGGCCGTCATCCGATATTGATTTGGGGGGTAACCCGGCAGGACGCCGGGTTAGCCGCGCTGGGCCATGGATGGCCCATCGCGGCGGCCCCCCAAATCAATGTCGGATGACGGGCACACCGAGCCTAGGCGAGGTGCCGAGTGGTGGGGCAAGAGCCCTTTTGGTTACTTTTGGCTGGGCCGGCACTCCGGGCTCTTTTCCAAAAGTGACCCGCCGTAAGGGCGGAACCAATAGCCGCCGTAACCGCAGCAACGGATATGTACTCATACCCAATAACCAAAAAAAGCGAGTTGTGTAGATACCTATGGCTATCGCAGGCAAGCCAGCCCCCACAGGGATTCACTTGGCCGTCAGGCCGCCGGGCATTCCCTGTGCAACGCTGCCTCGACTAACAACTGCGCCATCTCGATCAATTGCACCATTGCCATCACCTGCTTACGGCTCGAGCCTTGAATGCAGTGCGTAATGCTTGAACGCACGTTGGGCGGCTTCGTGGAGTTTGCTGTTGTTCAGGGAGTAGGGCGGGCTAGGCGTGACTTTTTTCATACGGTTGCTCCTGGAGTTAAAGGAGCCGCCACAATCACTTCCACATGATGGGTGGCGACTGTACGCAGGTGTGGAAGACCGGACTCCAGGACCCCGGCGCACCCGAAGGTGCCCCGCGCACAGCCGCCATATCGCTGCGTGAAAAAGGGCGACGACCGAGGAATGGAGACCCGGCAGGGCTGGGCCCTCCTGCGTACAGCTCGCCCAGCATGATGTGTGCCTGTTAAATGATGAGCCGTAGGGAAAGTCCTGTTTTGATCATTCCCACATGGAGCATGGGAGCGATCCTCATATGCATGGGAATTGTCCTTCAGTTGTTCCAACCTTTCATAAAACTTTCATCAAACCGCCCTCCTGCAGTCATGTGCAAGTCATAGCCCTGACACCTCCCGCGCCTACTGTCGTTTGAACTCAAACGCAGCCACGCAAGGCTGTTCAAACCAGACAGAGAAGCCCATGACTCCCGCTATCCATGTCGATCGCCTGAACAAGACCTTTGCGAAGAAAACCGCGCTGGTCGACCTCGAACTCACCATCGCCAGCGGCGAGATGGTCGCCCTGATCGGTGCATCCGGTTCCGGCAAGTCCACGTTGTTGCGCCACCTTGCGGGGCTGGCCTGTTGCGACAAGGGCAACGGCGGCAGCGTCAAGGTGCTGGGCCGAGAGGTGCAGGCCAGTGGGCGGTTGAATGGCAAGGTGCGGCGGTTGCGCGCGGATATTGGCTATATCTTCCAGCAGTTCAACCTGGTCAATCGCCTGAGTGTGATCGACAACGTGCTGCTTGGTTGCCTGGGCCGCATGCCGCGCTGGCGCGGCAACCTCGGGTTGTTCAATGCCGAGGAAAAGCAATGTGCCATGGAGTCCCTGGCGCGGGTTGGCCTGGCGGACCTGGCCCAGCAACGGGCCTCGACCCTGTCCGGTGGCCAGCAGCAGCGCGTGGCGATTGCCCGGGCCTTGACCCAGCGTGCCGAAGTGATCCTGGCCGACGAGCCGATTGCCTCCCTGGACCCGGAGTCGGCGCGCAAGGTCATGGAGATCCTCGCCGATATCAACCGCCGCGACGGCAAGACCGTAGTCGTGACCCTGCATCAAGTCGATTACGCCATGCGTTATTGCCCACGGGCCGTGGCGCTCAAGGGCGGGCGCATTCATTTCGACGGGCAGGGCCGCGAGATGAGCAGCCAGTTCCTCAACGATCTGTACGGTGCCGACGTCGACACCAGCCTGATGTTTTCCGAACCGCCGCGCCGTTCCGAACTTCCCCAGCGCTTGGCCCTGGCCCGCGCTTGAACCTCCATTCACGATCCCTAGGAGTCGCCTGTATGTTGAACCGTATCGGTCATGTTTTCCTGTCTGCCGTGTTGTTGGCCAGCGTCGCCTTGGGCAATGCCCAGGCCGCTGACAAGGCCATCAACTTCGGCATCATGTCCACCGAGTCTTCGCAGAACCTCAAGAGCATCTGGCAGCCGTTCCTCGATGACATGCACAAGAAGACCGGCCTGACCATCAACGCCACCTTCGCCTCCGACTACGCTGGCCTGATCCAGGGCATGCGCTTCAACAAGGTCGATGTGGCCTGGCTCGGCAACAAGGCAGCGATGGAGGCGGTGGACCGCTCCAACGGCGAGATCTTCGCCCAGACCGCTGCCGCCAACGGCGCCGCCGGCTACTGGAGCCTGCTGATCGTACGCAAGGACAGCCCGCTCAACTCCGTCGAAGACATGCTCAAGAACGCCAAGAACCTGACCTTCGGCAATGGCGACCCAAACTCCACCTCCGGCTACCTGGTGCCGGGCTACTACGTGTTCGCCAAGAACAACGTGGATGCCGGCACCGCCTTCAAGCGCACCCTCAACTCCAGTCATGAAGTCAACGCACTGAGCGTGGCCAAGGGGCAGTTGGACGTGGCCACCTTCAACACCGAAAGCTGGGACCGCCTGGAAGTGACCCAGCCGGACAAGGCCGCGCAACTCAAGGTGATCTGGAAGTCGCCGCTGATCCCCGCCGACCCGATGGTGTGGAGCAAGGCCCTGACTGACAGTGAGAAGACCAAGATCCGCGATTTTTTTGCCAACTACGGTGACACCGAGGCAGAGAAAGCGGTGTTGAAGAACATGCAGTTGGGCAAGTTCCTCGCGTCCAACGACGACCAGTTGCTGCCGATCCGCCAGTTGGAGCTGTTCAAGCAGCGCACCACCATCAGCGCCGACAGCAAGTTGGCCGAGGCGGATAAAGCCAAGAAGCTGGCGCAGATCGACGCCGACCTGGCCACGCTGCAACAGCGCCTGAGCGAGCTGGACAAGAAACCCGACGCCAACGGCTAACCCCTGTTGGAGCTGGGCCTATGTGGGAGCGGGCTTGCCCTGATGCCGAGCTCAAAGCAACGAAGATCAAATGTGGGAGCGGGCTTGCTCGCGAAGACGTCGGCCCAGCAAACATTGATGTTGACTGACCCACCGCTTTCGCGAGCAAGCCCGCTCCCACACACACACATAGCTCCCACACAAGCGGGTTCCCCCATAGGCCCCGCTCCAGTAATTATCGAGAGTGATCCATGACGACCTTGCACGCTGAAGCCGTGGGTAAAAGAACCTGGCCGCAATACCTCGGCTGGGGCCTGTTCCTGGTGCTGCTGGCCTGGGCCTGGAAAGGCGCGGAAATGAACCCGCTGGCGCTGTACCGCGATTCGGGAAACATGGCGACCTTCGCCGCTGACTTCTTCCCGCCGGACTTCCACGAGTGGCGCTCCTACCTCAAGGAAATGATCGTCACCGTGCAAATCGCCCTCTGGGGCACGGTGCTGGCGATTGTCTGCTCGGTGCCCCTGGGCATCCTCTGCGCCGACAACATCACGCCCTGGTGGATTCACCAACCCCTGCGCCGGGTGATGGATGCCTTCCGCTCGATCAACGAAATGGTGTTCGCCATGTTGTTCGTGGTGGCGGTCGGCCTTGGTCCGTTTGCCGGGGTACTGGCTCTGTGGATCAGCACCACCGGGGTACTCGCCAAGCTGTTTGCCGAAGCCGTCGAGGCCATCGACCCCGGCCCCGTGGAAGGTGTACGCGCCACCGGTGCCAGCGCCTTGCAAGAGGTGATCTACGGCGTGATCCCGCAAGTCATGCCGCTGTGGGTGAGCTACGCGCTGTACCGCTTCGAGGCCAATGTGCGCTCGGCGACGGTGGTGGGCATGGTCGGCGCTGGCGGCATCGGCGTGATCCTGTGGGAGAACATCCGCGCCTTCCAGTTCGTACAGACCTGCGCGGTGCTGCTGGTGATCATCGTGGTGGTGAGCCTGATCGACGTGCTGTCCCAACGCCTGCGCAAGCGGTTTATCTGACCTTGGAGGGGTGCCTGCGGGCGCTTTTTTTAAAGCATGCAGTTGTCTAGACAAGATGAGCCGGTGTACCGCGAACTCGCCGATATCCTGCGCCGTGAACTCAGCGGCTACCAGGCCGGGGAGTTCCTGCCGGGCGAAGTGCAGTTGGCCGAGCGCTTTGGCGTCAACCGCCACACCCTGCGCCGCGCCATTGATGAGCTGGTGTTCGAAGGCAGCCTGCTGCGCCAGCAGGGCAAAGGCACGCAGGTGCTGGACCGGCCGCTGATTTACCCGATGGGCGCCGACACCGCCTACAGCCAATCGCTGTCGGCCCAGGGCCATGGCGTGCAGGCGCTGCTGCTCAAGCGCCGCTACTGCTACGCCAGCCGCGAAGAAGCGCAGCACCTGGGCATCGCCGAAATGGCGCCGATGATCGAGCTGCAAACCCTGCGCAAGCTCGACCAGCAGCCCGTCAGCCTGATCCGTCATCGCTACTGCGCCAGCCACGCGCCGTTGCTGGCGGATTACAACGGCGGCTCCCTGCGTCAGTACCTGCGCGAGCGCGACCTGCCGTTGACCCGCACCCAGAGCCTGATCGGTGCGCGCTTGCCCAACCGCGACGAAGCCGCGCTGCTGATGATGCCCCGGCATCTGCCGGCACTCACGGTATTCACCCTTTCCCGCGATCGCGATGGCCGCCCGGTGGAGCTGGCGCAGTCCACCAGCCGTTCGGATCGCTTCCAGTACCAGGTGGTGACTTGATGGAGACCCCGATGAATCTGTCCCCGCGTCAGCATTGGATTGGCGTACTTGCCCGCGCCCAGCTCAATGAATTGCAACCCCACGAAGCGGCATTGAAGGACGCCGAGTACCAACTGATCCGCGCCCCGGAAATCGGCATGACCCTGGTGCGTGGGCGCATGGGTGGCAATGGCGCGCCATTCAACGTCGGTGAAATGACGGTGACCCGCTGTGTGGTGCGCCTGGCCGATGGCCGCACCGGCTACAGCTACCTGGCCGGGCGCGACAAGGTCCACGCCGAACTGGCGGCCCTGGCCGATGCCCATCTGCAAAACGCGCAACCGAGCCCGTGGCTCAGCGATTTGATCAGCGCACTGGCCCAGGCCCAAGCCCGGCGCCGCGCGCAAAAAGAAGCCGACACTGCGGCGACCAAGGTCGAGTTCTTCACCCTGGTGCGAGGAGAAAACTGATGCACGCTCAATTATTGCAGCCGGCGTTTGTCGACCCGGTGCTGGATGCCCAGCGCAGCTTTCGCGCGGCGCTCAAGGCCTTGGCCGAACCGGGTTTGATCCAGCACCTGCCGGCAGCCCCGCACCTCGATGGCCTGGCGCCCGCCACCTATGCCTTGTGCCTGGCGCTGCTGGATGTCGACACGCCGCTATGGCTGGCACCGGCGTTCGACACGCCACTGATCCGCGCCAACCTGGCCTTCCACTGTGGCTGCCCGTTGGTTGCGCGTCGGGAGGAGGCCGCGTTTGCCTTGCTCGGCGAGCCGGACCTGCTCGACCTCAGCGGCTTCGATCACGGCAATGATCGCTACCCCGACCAGTCCTGCACCTTGCTGGTCCAGCTTAGCGACCTGGAGGCCGGGCGCGCCTTGCTCTGGCGCGGCCCGGGCATCCAGGCCCAGTGCCGGGTGCAGGTGCCGGTGCCGTCGGCTTTCTGGTTGGAGCGCCAGCGCCGCGAGGCCTTCCCCCGTGGCCTGGACGTGTTGTTCAGCGCCGGCCATCACCTGCTCGGCCTGCCGCGCAGCAGCCGCATCACACAGGAGCACGCCTGATGTACGTAGCCGTCAAGGGTGGCGAACAGGCCATCGACAATGCCCACCGCCTGCTGGCGAAAAAACGCCGGGGCGATACGGGGGTTCCCGAACTGAGTGTCGAGCAGATCCGCCAGCAACTGCCCCTGGCCGTGGCGCGGGTGATGAGTGAAGGCTCGCTGTACGACGAAGAACTGGCGGCACTGGCGATCAAGCAGGCGGCGGGGGACCTGGTAGAAGCGATCTTCCTGCTGCGCGCCTACCGCACTACATTGCCGCGCTTCAGCCCGAGCCTGCCGATCGACACCGCGCAGATGTCGTTGAGCCGACGGTTGTCAGCCACCTTCAAGGACGTGCCCGGCGGCCAGTTGCTCGGCCCGACCTTCGATTACACCCATCGCCTGCTGGATTTCGCGCTGCTGGCCGAGGGTGAGTATCCAGGCCCGCAGACCACGGCGGATGCGCGCCTCGAACCGTGTCCACGGGTGCTGGGGTTGCTGGCCAAAGAGGGCTTGATCAAGCACGAAGCCGACGACCACGCCAGCGTCGCTGATATCACCCGCAACCCGCTGGAGTTCCCTGCCAGCCGTGCCGAGCGCCTGCAGGCCCTGGCTCGCGGCGATGAAGGTTTTTTGTTGGCGCTGGGCTATTCGACCCAGCGTGGCTATGGGCGCAATCACCCGTTTGCCGGGGAGATTCGCATCGGTGAAGTCGAGGTATGGATCGATCCTGAAGAACTGGGCTTTGCCATCTGCCTGGGCAGCATCGAAGTCACCGAGTGCGAGATGGTCAACCAGTTTGTCGGCTCGGCCACCGAGTTGGCGCAGTTCACCCGCGGCTATGGCCTGGCGTTCGGGCATGCCGAGCGCAAGGCCATGGGCATGGCCCTGGTGGACCGCTCGCTGCGTGCCGAGGAGTACAGCGAAGAGATTGTCTCGCCGGCCCAGCGCGAAGAATTCGTGCTGGCCCACTGCGACAACGTTGAGGCCGCCGGTTTTGTCTCGCACCTCAAATTGCCTCACTACGTGGACTTCCAGGCCGAACTGGAACTGATCCGCAAACTGCGCCAACCGGCCGAGGGCACCCGCCATGAATGACGCCGCCTACAACTTCGCCTACCTCGACGAACAGACCAAACGCATGATCCGTCGCGCCTTGCTCAAGGCCGTGGCGATTCCCGGTTACCAAGTGCCGTTCGGTGGTCGCGAGATGCCGCTGCCCTATGGTTGGGGCACCGGCGGCATGCAATTGACGGCGGCGATCCTCGGTGCCGACGACGTGCTCAAGGTCATCGACCAGGGCGCCGACGACACCACCAACGCCGTGTCCATCCGGCGCTTTTTTGCGCGCACCGCCGGTATCGCCACCACCGAAGCCACCCCCGACGCCACAGTGATCCAGACCCGCCACCGCATCCCGGAAACCCCGCTGCAGGCCGGGCAGATCATGGTCTACCAAGTGCCGATCCCCGAGCCGCTGCGCTTTATCGAGCCCTCGGAAACCGAGACCCGCACCATGCACGCCCTCAACGACTATGGGGTGATGCACGTAAAACTCTACGAAGACATCGCCACCTTCGGCCATATCGCCACCGCTTATGCCTACCCGGTGATGGTCGACGAGCGCTATGTGATGGACCCTTCGCCGATCCCCAAATTCGACAACCCGAAACTCGACATGAGCCCGGCGCTGATGCTGTTCGGTGCCGGCCGCGAAAAGCGCCTGTACGCGGTGCCGCCGTACACCCAGGTCAGCAGCCTGGACTTCGAGGATCACCCCTTTGAAGTGCAGACGTGGGACCACCACTGCGCCATCTGCGGTAGCCATGACTCGTTCCTCGATGAACTGATCCTCGACGACGCCGGCACCCAGAGTTTTGTGTGTTCCGACACCTGGTACTGCGCCCAACGGGTCAAGGAGAACAACCAGTGAGCCAGCCCTTATTGCAAGTGCGCGACCTGTCCCTGCTGTACGGCCTGGAGAAGGGCTGTCAGGACGTGAGTTTTGATCTGTACCCCGGTGAGGTGCTGGGGATTGTCGGCGAGTCCGGTTCGGGTAAATCCACCTTGCTCTCGCTGCTGAGCGGGCGCTTGCCGCCCCAGGCCGGCAGCGTCGGCTATCGCAGCAAGGACGGCGAATGGCTGGACCTCTACAGCGCCAGCGAAGCCGAACGCCGCACTTTGCTGCGCACCGAATGGGGCTTCGTTGAACAGAACCCCCGCGACGGCCTGCGCATGGGCGTGTCGGCCGGCGCCAACATTGGCGAGCGCCTGATGGCCCAGGGCGTGCGCAATTACCAGCAACTGCGTGGCGCCGGCCTGGACTGGCTGGGCCAGGTGGAGATCGACCCGCAGCGCATCGACGACCTGCCGCGCACCTTCTCTGGCGGCATGCAGCAGCGCCTGCAAATCGCCCGCAACCTCGTTTCCAGCCCGCGCCTGGTGTTTATGGATGAGCCCACCGGTGGCCTGGACGTGTCGGTGCAGGCGCGCCTGCTCGACCTGCTGCGCGGCCTGGTGCGTGAGCTGGACCTGGCGGTGGTGATCGTCACCCATGACCTGGCGGTGGCGCGCCTGCTGGCCGATCGCCTGATCGTGATGCGCCGCTCGCGGGTGGTGGAAACCGGGCTGACGGATCAGATCCTCGACGATCCACAGCACCCTTACTCTCAACTGCTGGTGTCTTCGGTATTGCAGCCATGACGAATGCCTTGATCGAGGTCCGTGACCTCTCGAAAACCTTCACCTTGCACCAGCAGAACGGCGTGGTGCTCAACGTGCTGCGCGGGGTGGCGTTCAGCGTGCAGGGCGGTGAATGCCTGGTGCTGCACGGCCAGTCCGGTGCGGGTAAAAGCACCTTGCTGCGCACCTTGTATGGCAACTACCTGCCGGCCGGGGGCAGCATCTGCGTGCGCCATGCCGGTCAGTGGCTGGAGCTGGTGGGCGCTGCACCCCGGGAGGTTCTCGAGGTACGCCAGCAGACCCTGGGCTATGTCAGCCAGTTTTTGCGGGTGATCCCACGGGTCGCCTGCCTGGATGTGGTGATGGAGCCCGCGCTGGCCCGTGGCTGGACGAAGGCTGACGCCCAGGCCCGTGCCGAGCATTTGCTGGCGCGCCTGAATATCCCCCGGCGCCTGTGGCAATTGGCGCCGGGCACCTTCTCCGGGGGCGAGCAGCAGCGGGTCAATATCGCGCGCGGCTTCATGGTGGCCTGGCCGGTGATGTTGCTCGACGAACCGACGGCCTCCCTGGATGACCGCAACCGTCAGGTTGTCCTGGAACTGATCAACGAAGCCAAGGCCGGCGGTGCCGCACTGATTGGCATCTTCCATGACCGTGCCGCCCGTGAGGCGGTGGCTGACCGCCATTTGGACATGACGCCCGCTGTGATTACCGACGAGGACTACGCCGATGCCCGCTGAACAGATCCTCAGCAATGCCCAACTGGTCACTGCTGATCGTGTATTTCTCGGCAGTGTGCTGCTGCGTGACGGGGTGATCGTTGACCTCGCCGAAGGCCGCAGCCAGTTACCCCACGCCCAGGACCTGGGCGGTGATTTCCTGCTGCCGGGGCTGGTGGAGTTGCACACCGACAACCTGGAAAAACACATGACCCCGCGCCCCGGCGTGGACTGGCCATCGACCTCGGCTGTGCTCAGCCATGATGCGCAGATCATCGCGGCCGGTATCACCACGGTGTTCGATGCGGTGTCCATCGGCGACGTGAACCCCAAGGGCAATCGCATGCAGAAGCTGCCGGCGATGCTCAATGCCATTGCCTCGACGCAGGAAGCCGGCCTGACCCGCGCCGAACACCGCCTGCACCTGCGTTGCGAGCTGTGCCACCCGGACACCTTGAGTGTGTTCCGCGATCTGGTGGAAAACCCGCTGGTGCAACTGGTGTCGGTGATGGACCACTCGCCGGGCCAGCGCCAGTTTGTGCTGGAGTCCAAGTACCGCGAGTACTACATGGGCAAATACCATTTGAATGATGAAACCATGGACGCGTTCGTGCTGTTGCAAATGGCCAACTCCAAGGCCTACAGCGACCGCTACCGCGCCGCGATCGTCGAGCATTGCCTGGCGCGTGGCCTGTCGGTGGCCAGCCATGACGACGCGACCCTGGCCCATGTCGAGGAGTCGGCGCGCTATGGCATGAACATCGCCGAGTTCCCCACCACCCTGGAAGCGGCGCGCGGTTGCCGGCAACTGGGGATGAAAGTGCTGATGGGCGCGCCGAACGTGGTGCGCGGCGGTTCCCACTCGGGTAATGTGGCCGCCGCCGGCCTGGCTGCTGAAGGATTGCTGGATATACTTTCCAGTGACTACTACCCGGCCAGCCTGTTGCCAGCGGCCTTTGCCCTGGCGGCCCAGGACAATGACTGCGATCTGCCCCAGGCGATCAAGATGATCAGCCTGGCCCCTGCACAGGCGGCGGGCATCAAGGATCGCGGGGAAATTGCCGTCGGCCTGCGTGCGGACCTGGTGCAAGCCAGGGCCCAGGGCGGGCTGCCGGTAGTCCAACAAGTCTGGCGACAAGCCAAGAGGGTGTTTTGATGGTGGGCAGGTTGATCTATCTCATCGGGCCATCGGGTTCGGGCAAGGACAGCCTGTTGGAAGCCGCGCGCGGGCCATTGGCCGAGCGCGGTTGCCGCATCGTGCGACGGGTCATCACCCGTTCGGCGGAAGCGGTGGGCGAGGCCGCCCAGGGTGTAAGCCCCGCGCAATTCGCCGCGCTGCAAGCCGAGGGCGGCTTTGCCCTCAGTTGGCATGCCAATGGCCTGTCTTATGGCATTCCACGGCAGATCGACGACTGGCTGGCGGCCGGCGACGATGTGCTGGTCAATGGCTCCCGTGGCCACCTGGCGCAGACCCGCGCACGTTATCCGACGCTGTTGGTGGTGCTGCTGACGGTGGACCAGGCGGTGTTGCGCCAGCGTTTGCTGGCGCGGGGCCGTGAGTCGGTGGCAGACATCGACGCGCGCCTGGCGCGCAATGCGCAGTTCAGCGACAGCCTGCAGGCAGCGCCTGGGGTGTTCCTGCTGGATAACTCCGGGCCGTTGGTGCATACCGTCGCCCGGTTGCTCGATTGCCTGGAGGAGGGGCACTCGGCATGCGCCTGACCCTGCTGGGCACCGGCGACGCCCGCCAAGTCCCGGTGTATGGCTGCGAATGCGCGGCCTGCACCCTGGCGCGCAGCGATGAACGCCTGCGCCGCCGCGAGTGCAGCGCGCTGATCGAGTGCGGTGAGCAACGCTGGTTGATCGACAGCGGGCTGACGGACCTCACCGAGCGTTTCCCGCCACGCAGCTTCAACGGCATTCTGCAGACCCACTACCATGCCGATCACGCCCAGGGCCTGCTGCACCTGCGCTGGGGCCAGGGCCTGATCATCCCGGTGCATGGCCCGGCAGACCCCGAGGGCCTGTCGGACCTCTACAAGCATCCCGGCATCCTCGATTTCAGCCAGCCCTTCGCCGAGTTCGAGACCCGCCAGTTTGGCGAGCTGACGGTCACCGCGTTGCCCCTGCAACATTCCAAGCCGACCTTCGGCTACCTGCTGCAAGGGCAGGGACGGCGCCTGGCCTACCTGACCGACACCACGGGCCTGCCCCCGGCGACCCTCGACTGGTTGCGGCGCGAGCCTCTGGACGTACTGGTCATTGACTGCTCCATGCCACCGCAACCCCAGGCGCCGCGCAATCACAATGACCTGACCCTGGCCTTGCAATGCATCGAAGCGTGCGGCGCCGAGCTTGGCGTGCTGACCCACGTCGGGCACACCCTGGATGCCTGGCTGTTGCAGCATCGCGGTGAACTGCCACCGCATGTGACGGTGGGCTGGGATGGGCGGGTGCTTTAGCTCCATGCCTGGGGCTTTTCAATATCCGGCAAAACAACCGTCAGTCTGCTCTGAAAAATCTGTGCTTGAGCAAAGGTAACTCTGGAGTTATTTTTGTTCGGGCCGGAGCAAGGAGGCTGTGGTGCAAAGCAGGCTATTGATCAAGGAACTGCAAGAGGCGGGCTGGGTGTTGGATCGGGTCACGGGCAGTCATCACATTTTCACCCATCGCTATAACCCGTACACGATACCGGTGCCCCATCCCAAGAAGGATCTGCCCTTGGGCACCGTGCGAAGTATCCGGCAGCGTGCCGGGTTGTTTTCGTTCTAGGTCGGTTTTTTCAGGAGAATATTCATGCAATACCCAATCTGTATCGAATGGGGCGATGACTTTACCGCCACCGGTATCCAGATCCCTGATATTCCAGGCGCGGTGACGGCCGGGGACAGTTTTGAAGAGGCTTACAACGCCGCCGTCGAAGTGGCTCACATCCTGTTGCAGGAGCTGGCTGGCGAAGGCCGCGCGATTCCGATGCCGACCTCGGTGGCGACGCACCACGGCAATGAGGAGTACGCCGGGATGGGCTGGGGGATGCTTGAGCTCGATATCTCGCCTTACCTGGGCAAGACCGAGAAGGTCAATGTCACGTTGCCGGGGTATGTGATCCAGCGTATTGACCGTTATGTACGCGAGCACAAGGTCAAAAGCCGCTCGTCATTCCTGGCGGATGCGGCGCTGGAGAAGTTGGTGCGCTCTTGAAATCGGTGAGTTCGGTGGTGGGGCGTCGAAGCTAAAATGTAGAGCGGATATTTCGTGGGACGGCGAGGATTTGGATTAAGAAACGTGTGTCTTTTTTGCGTTTTCCAAGGGCCATCAGCAAGTTGAATGGGCTTTTTCAAGACGGCATAACCCTTGGGGATTGTAAGGATCCATGTGTTTTGTCAGTAAACCGAACAAGCGGCCAAAGCGTTTCAATAAGACTCAAAGCCCCGGTGGCGGGGCGATTTCCTGCATGAAAGATTAGGCACGGATGACGGGGACCGAGACGGCTTTCTGCGATGAAGGCGGCGCAGTTGGGCCCTGATATCCCAGTTATTAATCGAATCGGAGATCGCCATGAGTCAAATCAACAACACTGCTGCTCATCCTGGCTGCTGTCCTGAAGGCATGCACGGGCCGTTCAGGGAACCCATGTCTGCCCGTGGGAAACGCTCCCTCAGCACTGATCAGGTTGCCGGGCATCTTACGCGCAGCGGTACGCGTTTTAACGATCGGGACGGGGACGGCAAGACGCAGGTTTCCTACAAGCTCCAGGGTTTCACCGAGCAGCAGAAAACCTGTGCTCGCCGGGCCATGGAGGCTTGGCAAGACGTGGCCAACATCAGTTTTCATGAGAACGCCCGCAAGACGGATGGATCTATAGAGGTGTCCGGCTCTCATCGCATGGAAAGTGGCGTGGCATGGGGGCCGACACGGCACAATCCCGCGGCGAAAGCCACGATCGGTACACGGCGTGCCTCACATGCGCCCAAGGAGGGGAGTTACTTCCACACCACGATGGTTCACGAGATAGGCCATTGCCTGGGGCTGGCGCATCCCGGTGACTACAACGGTGGCGGATCGTACGAGCGGGATGCGAAGTTTGCGCAGGACACCCGGGCCGGTACGGTCATGAGTTATTGGGCAGAGCACAAGAACGCGGGTCATGACTTCAAGGGGCGGATGCCCTCGGCACCCATGATGTATGACATCGCGGCGGTTCAGCGTCTTTATGGTGCCAACCACACTACCCGCAACACAGACACGACCTATGGGTTCAACTCCAATACCGGGCGTGACGTACTGAGCATCAAGAGCGCTGCGGATTCAGCGGTTTTTTGTGTCTGGGACGGCGGCGGTAACGACACCCTGGATTTCTCCGGCTATTCCCAGGACCAAAACATCAACCTCAATGCGCAATCATTCTCGGACGTCGGGGGAATGAAAGGTAATGTTTCCATCGCCAAGGGCGTGACCCTGGAAAATGCCGTCGGCGGTGCAGGCAATGATGTGCTGACCGGCAATGATGCAGACAATCGCCTCAAGGGGGGCAGGGGGGCAGACAAGCTGCGCGGAGGCGGCGGGGCGGACATCTTCGTCTACGACAAGGCCAGTGAATCCACGCCGCAGAACCCCGACCTGATCGAGGATTTCACCAGCGGCACCGACAAAGTCGATGTTTCTGGCGCCTTGAGAGAAGCCGGTATCAAACACCTCAACTTCTCCAGTCAATTCAATGGGCAGCCAGGCAATGCCGTGCTGGGTTATGACGCACGTACGGGGCGTGGCAGTCTGGCGATTGATATGAACGGTAGCGGCAAACCTGACTTGCTGTTGACCACTGCCGGTAAAATCCAAGCCACCGATATCGTGACGGGAGGACCGACGCCAACCCCCGGGCCCGCCCCCTTACCCACCCCGGCGCCAACCCCTGTGCCGCCCCCGACTCCGACCCCACCGCCTATGCCGGCACCCGCTCCCGCTGAATCTCTACTCACGATCTTGACGAGTGTGCTCCAGAGTACCCTCATGCTGTTGCAGGGGCTCATTCGGTTATTTGAGAAGGGCCAGGCAGGGCAAGGGCATCGGTAGGTGAGGGTTGGCACCTGGTGGGTTCAGGCTTTTACTGTCGACGCGCCCCTGGACACACTCAAGAAGCGCAGCAAGGCCACCAACGGGAACGCGCTACCCACTAGGATCACCCCAAGCCAGCCGCCGTGTTCATACACACTGCTGGCAATCGCCGAGCCAAAGGCGCCACCGATGAAGATGCTGGTCATGTACAGCGCGTTCAAGCGGCTGCGGCTGTGGGCGTCGAGGGCATAGATGGTGCGCTGGCCGAGGACCATATTCATCTGCACGCAGAAGTCCAGGACCACGCCCGTGACCATCAAGCCGATGACGCTGTAGGCCGGATGTACCAGCGCCGGTAGAAAACTCAGGGCCGCCAGCAACATGGCCAGCAACGAAGCGCGGTGGGTGTGGCCGGCGTCTGCCAGGCGCCCACTGATCGGTGCTGCGATGGCGCCGAGGGCACCGACCAGGGCAAACAGGGCGATCTGGCTCTGGCTCAAGCCGTGGTTGCGTGAGAGTTCCAGGGGCACGGCGGTCCAGAACAGGCTGAAGGCAGCGAACAGGCAACCCTGGTAGAACGCCCGTTGGCGCAGCAACGGTTGCTCGCGCAGCAGGGTGGCCAACGAGCGCAACAACTGGCCATAGCTGGCACTGTGGTCCGGCTGGCGTTTGGGCACGGTCAACAACAGCACCACGCTGATAATGGCCATCATCGCGGCTGCGGCCATGAACATCGCCCGCCAGCCGAAGTGGTCCGCCACCAGGCTGGACACCGGCCGTGCCAGCAGGATTCCCAGCAACAGGCCACCCATGATGCTACCCACCACCCGGCCACGGGACTCGGCAGGTGCCAAGTGCGCGGCCAGGGGAATCAGGATCTGCACTGACACCGAGCTGAAGCCAATCAGCAACGACACCAACAGGAACAGGTTCGGTTCTTTGGTGAAGGCTGCACCCAACAGGCTGGCGATGGCGACCACGGTGGTGATGATCATCAGCCGACGGTTTTCCAGCAGGTCGCCCAGCGGCACCAGGAAGAACAGGCCCAGGGCATAGCCAATCTGGGTCAGGGACACGATCAGGCTGGCCATGGCGGGTGTCAGGCCGATGTCCGGGGCAATCAACTCAATGATCGGTTGTGCGTAGTAGATGTTGGCGACGATGGCGCCACAGCAGAACGCAAACAGCAGCACCATGCCACGGGTCATGGTGGCGGTCGCGGGTGAGGTAGCGGTCATGGTGTTCTCGTTAAAACGGGGAAGGATGGCGTGAAGGGTAAAGGGTAGGCGAGGGAGGGGGTAAAGTGTTACTGATGATTTCAGTCATGCCTGGCATTAATGCCTTGCGCAGAACCTAATGTGGGAGCGGGCTTGCCCGCGATGGCGGCGTGTCAGGTTAGAAATACCTGGCTGATACACCGCTATCGCGGGCAAGCCCGCTCCCACATTTTTTGAACGAGTTTTGTCAGTTATTGACCGTTGTAGATCTGGTCGAAGACCCCGCCATCATTGAAGTGGGTTTTCTGCACGGTGCGCCAGTCGCCAAAGGTCTTCTCTACCGAGAGGAAGTCAACTTTCGGGAAACGGTCGGTGTATTTGGCCAGCACCGCTGGGTCACGTGGACGCAGGTAGTTGTTGGCGGCAATTTCCTGGCCTTCGGCCGACCACAGGTATTTCAGGTAGTCATCGGCCACCGCACGGGTGCCTTTCTTCTCGACCACTTTGTCGACCACCGACACCGGCGGCTCGGCTTCAGCGGAAACGCTTGGGTAAACCACTTCGAACTGATCGCGGCCGAACTCACGGGCAATCATTTCCGCTTCGTTTTCAAAGGTCACCAGCACGTCGCCGATCTGGTTGGTCATGAACGTGGTGGTCGCGGCACGGCCACCGGTATCGAGCACCGGTGCCTGCTTGAACAGCTTGCCGACAAAGTCCTTGGCCTTGTTTTCATCGCCGCCGTTCTTCAGCACATAGCCCCAGGCCGACAGGTAGGTGTAGCGCCCGTTACCGGAAGTCTTGGGGTTGGGCACGATCACCTGTACGCCATCCTTGAGCAGGTCCGGCCAGTCTTTCAGGGCCTTGGGGTTGCCCTTGCGTACGATAAATACGGTGGCGGAAGTGAATGGCGCGCTGTTGTTCGGCAGGCGGGTGACCCAGTTGTCGGGCACCAGTTTGCCGTTGTCCGCCAGGGCGTTGATGTCGGTGGCCATGTTCATGGTGATCACGTCAGCCGGCAGGCCGTCGATGACCGAGCGCGCCTGTTTGCTGGAACCGCCGAAGGACATCTGCAAGGTCAGCTTGTCGTTCGGGTGTTCGGCTTGCCAGTGCTTCTGGAACGCCGCGTTGTAGTCCTTGTAGAAGTCACGCATCACGTCATACGAGACGTTGAGCAGGGTGGTCGAGGCGGCCTGGGCGCCAATAGACAGTGCAAGGCCGGCGGCCAGGAGCGAAGCGCTAACGAGTTTTTTCACTGCTCATTCCTTGTTGTTCGCGAAGGTGGTGGCTTATAGCCCACGACTATAGCCGCGGTGGCATAGATGCTTAAAGATTAAAAAGAACTTTGCTTATTCCACTTTTTTATAGAGCCCGTTGCCGCAGCGCGAACAGAAGGCCGCGTTGGGTTCGTGGCTGCTTTTCTTGCACACCGGGCAGTCGTGTTGCAATTGCTCGCCGCGCATGGCGTTGGCCAGTTCGGCGGTAAAGATCCCGGTGGGCACGGCGATGATCGAGTAGCCGGTGATCATCACCAGCGACGAGATCACCTGGCCCAGCGGGGTCTTGGGCACGATGTCGCCAAAGCCTACGGTGGTCAGGGTCACGATGGCCCAGTAGATGCCCTTGGGAATGCTGGTAAAGCCATGCTCCGGGCCCTCGATCACGTACATCAGGGTGCCGAACACCGTCACCAGGGTGCAGACGCTGACCAGGAACACCACAATCTTTTGCTTGCTGCCGCGCAGCGCCGACATCAGGTAGTTGGCTTGCTTGAGGTACGGGCTGAGCTTGAGCACCCGGAAGATCCGCAACATGCGGATGATGCGGATAATCAGCAGGTACTGGGCGTCGCTGTAGTACAGGGCGAGGATGCCGGGGACGATGGCCAGCAAGTCCACCAGCCCGTAGAAACTGAAGGCATAGCGCAATGGCTTGGGCGAGCAATACAGGCGCAGGCCGTACTCGATGGCGAAGATCAGCGTGAAGCCCCACTCGATATAGGCCAGCACATCGGCGTAGTTCTGGTGCACGACGTCGATGCTGTCGAGCATCACGATCACTATGCTGGCGAGGATGATCAGCAACAGGATGCCGTCGAAGCGCCGCCCGGCCGCCGTGTCGCTCTGGAAAACCATGACGTAGAGCCGCTGGCGCCAGTCGTTGTTACTGTCCATGAAGTCCGCCTGAATCGAAGATCTGCGAAGCCTAGGGGGATTCGAACGGGCTGTCCATGTTGGACCGGTGCCGCAGACGCAGGGTGGCGCGCACCAGCCAGCAGGCGAGGATAAACGGCGCAGTCAGCGGTGCCAGGTGCAGGCCGGCGAAGCCTGGGGCAAGCAGGCATGCCAGGAGGATGCCGAGCAGGGGCAGCCAGGGTTGGCGCCGGTACTGGCTGAGGGCCAGGGCGGCAAGCGCCGGGTTATAGCTGTGCAGGCCGAGCAGGGCGCCAGCGCGGTCGTCGAGCAGCAGGCCGAGTGCCATGCCGCTGCAGGCGCCCACCACGGCCCACAGTGCTGCGCGAGGGCTGGCCAGCAGCAGGCCAAGGGCGATCAGCACGCCGGCCAGTGGTTGATCCAGCAGCACGATCTGCCCCAGGCCGATCAGCGGAGCGCTTAGCCAGTCCAGGGGGGCCGGCGTAGTGATAGGCAGCGCGGCAGGTGCGACCGTGCCGAGCAACAGCCAGCCTAACCCGACGAAGGGCACGGTATAGGCAGGCAAGTCATCGCCATGGCCCGTGCGCTTGACCCATTGCCGGGTCAGGATCGCACTCAGGCCGCCGCAGGCCAGGATCAGCGGCGGCAGCAAGGCCGACCAGGCGAAATGCTGGCTGATCAGTAATCCCAGCAACACACCGTTGTAGCTATAGAGCCCGGCCTGGCGCTCGGCCTTGGGATAGTCGCGGCGCTGGGCCGTGAGCAGGCCGGCGACCCCGCCCAGCAGCGCACCGCCGAGCAGGGCCGGGGCGCAGGTGAGGATCGCCAGCAGGCAGAGCAGGCCACACAGCGGGTGGCGTTGCAGGAATATCTGGCTGAAGCCGTTGAGCAGAGCTTCGGCCCAGTCGGGGCAGGTTGGGTTGGGCATGGTGAGGGAGTCAGGGAGACCGAGTTGCCCTTATCGCAGGCAAGCCCGCTCCCCCATTTTGATTGGCGAACCCAATCAAATGTGGAAGCTGGCTTGCCCGTGATGAGGCCCGAACAGACGCTAGATCAACGTCTCAATGCGCAGCGAGTTGGTCGACCCCGGTTGCCCAAACGGCACCCCCGCCGTGATCAACAAGGTATCCCCACGCTGTGCCATGCCTTGGGCCTGGGCGATTTCCAGCGCGGTGGAACACACCTCGTCCACCTGCCTCAAGCGGTCATTGACCACCGAATGCACACCCCAGGCCACGCTCAAGCGGCGCGCAGTGGACAGGTTGGGCGTGAGGTTGAGGATCGGCACCGCCGGGCGCTCCCGTGCTGCACGCAGGCTGGAGCTGCCCGACTCGCTGTAGTTCACCAGCACCGCCACCGGCAGGATGCTGCTGATCCGACGGATCGCGCAGCTGATGGCGTCGGACACCGTGGCATCGGCCTTGGGCCGGCTTACATCCAGTTGGGTCTGGTAGTCCGGGCCGTTCTCCACCTGGCGGATGATCTTGCTCATCATCTGCACCGCTTCCAACGGGTATTCGCCGGACGCGGTTTCGGCCGACAGCATCACCGCATCGGCGCCTTCGGCCACGGCATTGGCCACGTCGGTGACTTCGGCGCGGGTGGGGGCCGGCGAGAAGCGCATGGACTCGAGCATCTGTGTGGCCACCACCACCGGTTTGCCCAGCTGGCGGCAGGTGCTGATGATGTCTTTCTGGATTTGCGGCACGCTTTCGGCCGGCACTTCCACGCCCAGGTCCCCTCTGGCGACCATGATCGCATCGCTCAACTCGGCGATTTCCTGCAGGTAGCGCACCGCCGAGGGTTTTTCGATCTTCGCCATCAAGAACGCCTTGTCACCGATCAGCTCGCGGGCTTCGCGGATATCTTCGGGGCGTTGCACAAACGACAGCGCCACCCAGTCCACGCCCAGCTCCAGGCCGAAGCTCAGGTCGCGGCGGTCCTTGGCGGTCAGTGGGCTGAGTTCCAACAAGGCTTGTGGGACGTTCACCCCTTTACGGTCGGACAGTTCGCCGCCATTCAACACTGTGGTGTCGATCGCGTCGGCATGCTTGGTAATCACCCGCAGGCGCAGCTTGCCGTCATCCAGCAACAGGTCCATGCCCGGCTCCAGGGCCTTGATGATTTCCGGGTGGGGCAGGTTGACCCGGCGCTGATCGCCCGGTGTCGGGTCAAGGTCCAGGCGCAATGCCTGGCCACGCACCAGTTGCACCTTGCCTTCGGCGAAACGCCCGACCCGCAGCTTGGGCCCTTGCAGGTCCATCAGGATCCCCAGGGGGTAATTGAGCTGGCGTTCAACCTGGCGGATCCATTGGTAGCGCTGGGCATGGTCGGCGTGCTCGCCATGGCTGAAGTTCAGGCGAAAGATGTTCACCCCGGCTTCCACCAGCTCGCGGATGTCATCAATACCGTCGGTGGCCGGCCCCAGGGTGGCGAGGATTTTGACCTTCTTGTCAGGCGTCATGGGCAGCAGTCTCAAGTATCAAAATGGCGCGGAAGTCGTTGACGTTGGTACGGGTCGGCTCGGTGACGATCAACGCGTCGAGTGCCGCGAAATAGCCGTAGCCATTGTTGTTATCCAGCTCATCGCTGGCCGACAGGCCCAGGGCCTCGGCGCGGGCGTAGCTGGTGGGGGTCATGATTGCCCCGGCGTTGTCTTCTGAGCCGTCGATGCCGTCGGTGTCACCGGCCAGGGCGTAGACGCCGGGCAGGCCCTTGAGGCTGTCGGTCAGGCTCAGCAGGAATTCGGCGTTGCGTCCGCCACGGCCATTGCCGCGCACGGTCACGGTGGTCTCGCCGCCGGACAGGATCACGCAGGGTGCCGCCAGTGGCTGGCCGTGCTGCACGATTTGCCGGGCAATGCCGGCGTGGACCTTGGCCACGTCCCGCGCTTCGCCTTCCAGATCACCGAGGATCAGTGGGCTGAAACCGGCCTGGCGCACTTTCACCGCCACCGCTTCGAGGGATTGCTGCGGCCGTGCGATCAATTGGAAATGGCTGCGCGCCAGGCACGGGTCGCCGGGTTTGACCGTCTCTGATTCCGGGTTCTGCAACCAGCTGCGCACCGAGGCCGGCACTTCGATCTGGTAACGCTTGAGAATCGCCAGCGCCTGTTGCGAGGTGCTCGGGTCGCCTACGGTCGGGCCGGAGGCAATCACCGTGGCCTGGTCGCCCGGCACATCGGAAATCGCGTAGGTGTAGACCGTGGCCGGCCAGGCGGCCTTGGCCAGGCGCCCACCCTTGATCGCCGAGAGGTGCTTGCGCACGCAATTCATCTCGCCGATGGTCGCGCCGGATTTGAGCAGGGCTTTGTTGATGGCTTGTTTGTCGGCCAGGGTGATACCCGCTGCCGGCAACGCCAACAGGGCCGAACCGCCGCCAGACAGCAGGAAGATCACCCGGTCGTCTTCGCCCAGGTTGCTGATCAGCGCCAGCACACGCTTGGCCACGGCCTGGCCGGCGGCATCCGGCACGGGGTGCGCTGCTTCGACCACTTCGATTTTCTGGCAGGGTGCGCCGTGGCCGTAGCGTGTGACCACCAGGCCCGAAACCTCGCCCTGCCAGCTGTTTTCCACGACCAGGGCCATGGCGGCTGCGGCTTTGCCCGCGCCGATCACGATCACCCGGCCGCTGCGGTCGGCGGGCAGATAAGGTTCGAGGACTTGCCGGGGGTGGGCAGCGTCGATGGCTGTGGCAAACAGCTCGCGAAGCAGGTGTTGCGGATCGACCGACATAAGCGGGCTCCCGGATTCTTGTTATTGGGTTTGAAGCGTGGAATGAGGGCCAAATGTGGGAGCAGGCAAACCAGCTCCCACCAGGGATTGCATTCCGAAAGGGGAGGTTACTTATCGCGAATCGAGAAATTCGCCATATGCTCCAACCCCTTGATCAGCGCCGAATGGTCCCAGTTGCCGCCGCCAATCGCGGTGCAGGTACTGAACACTTGCTGGGTACCGGCGGTGTTGGGCAGGTTGATCCCCAGCTCCTTGGCGCCGGCCAGGGCCAGGTTCAAATCCTTCTGGTGCAGGTTGATACGGAAACCCGGATCGAAGGTGCCCTTGATCATCCGCTCGCCATGCACTTCGAGGATCTTCGACGAGGCGAAGCCACCCATCAGCGCTTCGCGCACCTTGGCCGGATCTGCACCGTTCTTTGCGGCGAACAGCAGTGCTTCGGCCACCGCCTGGATGTTCAGCGCCACGATGATCTGGTTTGCCACCTTGGCGGTCTGGCCATCGCCATTGCCGCCCACCAGGGTGATGTTCTTGCCCATGCTCTGGAACAGCGCCAGGGCGCGTTCGAACGTTTGCGGCTCGCCGCCGACCATGATGCTCAGGGTCGCGGCCTTGGCACCGACTTCACCGCCCGACACTGGGGCGTCGAGGTACTGCGCGCCGGTGGCGTTGATCTTTGCGGCAAAGGCCTTGGTGGCGGTGGGTGAGATCGAACTCATGTCGATCACCACTTTGTTCGGCGACAGGCCTGCGGCAACACCGTCGGCGCGGAACAGCACGTCATCGACCTGGGGGGTATCGGGCACCATGACGATGATGAATTCCGCTTCCTGGGCCACTTGCTGCGGGTTGGCCAGGGCCACGGCACCGGCGGCGATCAACTCGGCGGGCGCCTTGCCGTGGTGCTCGGAGAGGAACAGTTGGTGACCTGCTTTCTGCAGGTTCGCGGCCATGGGTTGGCCCATGATGCCGGTGCCGATAAAGCCGATTTTAGCCATGATGAAATCCTCTTTTTATTAGTTGTGCAGGTCTGGCACTGCCCCCTGTGGGGTCGCTCAGATGGCGTTATGGCTCTTGAGCCAACCCAGGCCAGCCTCGGTAGTGGTCAACGGCTTGTACTCACAGCCGACCCACCCCTGATAGCCAATGCGATCCAGATGCTCGAACAGGAACCGGTAGTTGATCTCCCCGGTGCCTGGCTCGTTGCGCCCCGGGTTGTCCGCCAGCTGGATATGGTTGATCTGATCCAGGTGCGTGGCCATGGTGCGCGCCAGGTCGCCTTCCATGATTTGCATGTGATAGATGTCGTACTGCAGGAACAGGTTGGCACTGCCCACCTGTTCGCGAATCGCCAGGGCCTGCGCGGTGTTGTTCAGGTAGAAGCCTGGAATGTCGCGGGTGTTGATCGCTTCCATCACCAGCTTGATCCCCACCGCCTGCAGCTTGTCGGCTGCGTACTTGAGGTTGGCGACGAAGGTTTTTTCCAGGGTGGCGTCATCCACACCGGCGGGGCGAATCCCCGCCAGACAGTTGATCTGGGTATTGCCCAGCACCTGGGCGTAGGCGATGGCCAGGTTGACCCCGGCGCGGAACTCTTCGACCCGGTCCGGGTGGCAAGCCAGGCCGCGCTCGCCGCTGGCCCAGTCACCGGCCGGCAGGTTGAACAGCACTTGTGTCAAACCGTGGGCGTCGAGTTGTGCCTTGATTTCGGCGGAGCTGAACTCGTAGGGGAACAGGTATTCCACCCCACTGAAACCGGCATCGGCGGCGGCTTTGAAGCGGGCGAGAAAGTCCTGTTCGGTAAACAGCATGGACAGGTTGGCAGCAAAACGCGGCATGGGGTTCTCCTTAATCGAGCAATGAAATGGCAGTCGGTGCGTCGTTGCCCACCAGTGCCAGATCTTCAAATTCGTTGACGGCGTTGATCTCGGTGCCCATGGAAATATTGGTCACGCGCTCCAGAATAATCTCGACAATCACCGGCACCTTGAACTCTTCGATCATTTCCTGGGCCTTGCGCAGCGCGGGCTGGATCTGGCCCGGCTCGAACACACGCAGGGCCTTGCAACCCAGGCCTTCGGCGACGGCAACGTGGTCGACGCCATAACCGTTAAGTTCCGGGGCGTTGAGGTTGTCGAAAGACAACTGCACACAGTAGTCCATTTCAAACCCGCGCTGGGCCTGGCGGATCAGTCCCAGGTAGGAGTTGTTTACCACCACGTGGATGTACGGCAGCTTGAACTGCGCACCCACGGCCAGCTCTTCGATCATGAACTGGAAGTCATAGTCGCCGGACAGCGCCACCACCTTGCGGCTCGGGTCGGCCTTGACCACGCCCAGTGCGGCCGGAATGGTCCAGCCCAATGGGCCGGCCTGGCCGCAGTTGATCCAGTGGCGCGGCTTGTAGACGTGCAGGAACTGCGCACCGGCAATTTGCGACAGGCCGATGGTGCTGACGTAGCAGGTGTCTTTGCCGAACACCTGGTTCATCTCTTCGTACACCCGTTGCGGCTTGACCGGGACGTTGTCGAAGTGGGTCTTGCGGTGCAGGGTGGCTTTGCGCTGCTGGCAATCATGCAACCAGGCGCTGCGGTCCTTGAGCTTGCCGGCGGCTTTCCACTCGCGGGCCACTTCGATAAACATCGTCAGCGCGGCACCGGCGTCGGACACGATGCCCAGGTCCGGGGTGAACACACGGCCGATTTGCGTCGGCTCGATGTCAACGTGAATGAACTTGCGACCTTCGGTATACACCTCCACCGAGCCGGTGTGACGGTTGGCCCAGCGGTTGCCGACGCCCAATACCACGTCGGACTTGAGCATCGTAGCGTTGCCATAACGGTGTGAGGTTTGCAGGCCGACCATGCCCACCATCAGCGGGTGATCGTCGGGGATGGTGCCCCAGCCCATCAGCGTCGGGATCACTGGGATACCGGTCAGTTCGGCAAATTCCACCAACAGCTCGCTGGCGTCGGCATTGATCACGCCGCCGCCGCTGACCAGCAGCGGGCGTTCAGCCTGGTCGAGCATGGCCAGGGCTTTCTCAACCTGGATGCGTGTGGCCAGTGGCTTGGCCAACGGCAGTGGCTGGTAGGCGTCGATGTCGAACTCGATCTCGGCCATCTGCACGTCGAACGGCAAGTCGATCAGCACCGGGCCGGGGCGCCCGGAGCGCATTTCATAGAAGGCTTTCTGGAACGCATACGGCACTTGGCCAGGTTCGAGCACGGTGGTCGCCCACTTGGTCACTGGCTTGACGATGCTGGTGATGTCCACGGCCTGGAAGTCTTCCTTGTGCATGCGGGCACGGGGCGCTTGCCCGGTGATGCACAGGATCGGGATCGAGTCGGCCGAGGCGCTGTACAGGCCGGTGACCATGTCTGTGCCCGCCGGGCCCGAAGTGCCGATGCACACGCCGATATTGCCGGCCTTGGTGCGGGTATACCCCTCGGCCATGTGCGAAGCGCCTTCCACGTGGCGAGCGAGGACGTGATCGATGCCGCCGACCTTTTGCAGGGCCGAATACAACGGGTTGATCGCGGCGCCTGGGATACCGAAGGCGGTGTCTACACCCTCACGGCGCATCACCAGAACGGCGGCTTCGATTGCTCTCATTTTGCTCATGGTTTTGGTGCCTCTTGCGTTTTGTAATTGTATACAAGTGGTGTTGCTTCAAAGTGTATTCACGGCGAGCGGCGCAGGTCAATCCATTTTATTCTCACGCCTGTGCATTCGTCGGAAGGCTTTTTAGCGGGATTATTTCGACGTATGGTGCGTATGTTTCGAAATATTGTATACAAAAAATAAATCTATTGTGTTCTATTTGTTGCGTCCGGCTTCTGATCATTCAGAGCCCAAAGGCTTTCTCAATAACAAGATAAGGACGGCACCCATGAGCGCTCTAACCTTGAAAGTCGCAGTCAACCTGGTCAGCCAGGCCATCACCGCTGGCCGCACCATTGCCGCTGCACCGCTGACCATCGCGGTGCTCGACAGCGGCGGGCACCTGATCACCCTGCAACGCGAAGACGGCGCCAGCCTGCTGCGCCCGCAAATCGCTATCGGCAAGGCCTGGGGCGCGATTGCCCTGGGCAAGGGCTCGCGCCTGCTGGCCCTGGATGCCCAGCAACGCCCGGCATTTATCGCCGCGCTGAACAGCCTGGGGCAGGGCGGCGTGGTGCCGGCGCCGGGCGGCGTGTTGATCCGGGACCCGGCGGGGGTGGTGCTGGGGGCGATCGGGATCAGTGGGGATACGTCGGATATTGATGAGCAGTGCGCGATCAGCGCGATTGAAGGGGTGGGGTTGTTGGCGGATGCGGGGGTGAGTGCTTGATGTTGAGGTGACTGGGCGATAGCCATCGCAGGCAGGTCAGCTCCCACACCTGATGTGTACCGGGCGCACATTGTCCGACTTATGCTAATCCCTGTGGGAGCTGGCTTGCCTGCGATGCTGGCGACTCGGTATGCGCTCATAACCAGATCGCATCCCACAGCGGATAGTCGCCGCACGTCTTTACAAGGCCGGCCCTCAGAGGGTTGGCAACGATGTATCGAGCGATGCCTTCAAGGTTTTCTTCCTGGCGCACGGCATGATCATGAAAGCCGGGTTGCCATAGGCGTCCCTGTCGACCAGCTACCGCATTGACCACCCGGGTGCTTTTGGATTTCACCTGGCGCATCAAATCGGCCAGAGAGCCCTTATCCAGTGAGATCAGCCAATGGAAGTGATCAGGCATGACTACCCAGGCCAGCGAGGTCACTAGCCCTTGGCTTTGAGCGTTTCTAAATTGTTGAACCACCAATCGACCTAATTTGAAATCCTCGAATATCGGGGTGCGATCCAGTGTATTGGTGGTGAGGTGATAGATTCGATTAGGTTCGTTGTAGCGCCCGATGCGCAGGCGGTTTGATGCAGGTAGGTCAGGCATTCCATTGCCTCTCTCCAGAAAGTGTTCTGAGAGGCTAGATTCGGGAGGCTGGGTTTGGTGGGCAGGCTTTTGGCAGGATGTGTCTGAGCGATTGCTATCGCGGGCAAGCCCGCTCCCACAGTGGACTTTTGGTGTTCATACATTTTGTGTCTGGCACGGGACCTGTGGGAGCTGGCTTGCCTGCGATAGCCACACCACGGTCCCTCAGTCCGGCTCACACCCCTTCAACACCAACCGAATAATCGTCTGCGCCGCCGCTTCATAATCGGCCTCATCCAGCTTGGCCTTGCCGGTCACCGCTGAGATCTGCCAGTCGAAGTCGGCATAGGTCTGGGTCGCTGCCCAGATGCTGAACATCAGGTGGTTGGGGTCGATGGCGGCGATCAGGCCGCGATCGACCCAGCTCTGGATGCAGTCGATGTTGTGCTTGGCCTGGGCGTTGAGCTGCTGCACCTGCTCGGGGCTCAGGTGTGGCGCGCCGTGCATGATTTCGCTGGCGAACACTTTCGAGGCAAAGGGCAGATCGCGGGAGATGCTGATCTTCGAGCGAATATAGCTGCTCAGCACTTGCTTGGGGTCACCGTCCGGGTTGAAGGGGGTGGAGGCGGCCAGGATCGGCTCGATGATGCTTTCGAGCACCTCGCGGTAGAGGTTGTCCTTGGACTTGAAGTAGTAATAGACGTTGGGTTTGGGTAGCCCGGCCTTGGCGGCGATGTCGCTGGTTTTGGTCGCGGCGAAGCCCTTGTCGGCAAACTCCTCGCTGGCTGCCCGCAGGATCAGTTCTTTGTTGCGCTCGCGAATGGTGCTCATAGACCAGATGATTCCTTGCCAGGACAGGCGGTTGCGCATGGTAGCACCGGCGATCCGCGGGCCTCAAGAATCTGCCCGCGACGCTTTGTACCACGCTATGCTGCGAAATATCCCACATTAAGGACGTCCGATTCATGGCAGGAAGCAGCTTGTTGGTATTGATTGATGACATCGCCGCCGTCCTCGACGACGTGGCCCTGATGACAAAAATGGCCGCCAAGAAAACCGCCGGGGTGCTGGGGGATGACTTGGCGCTCAATGCCCAGCAAGTTTCCGGCGTGCGCGCCGAGCGGGAAATCCCGGTGGTGTGGGCGGTTGCCAAGGGTTCGTTTATCAACAAGCTGATCCTGGTGCCCACCGCGCTGTTGATCAGCGCCTTCGCGCCCTGGGCGGTCACCCCACTGTTAATGCTCGGCGGCGCCTATCTGTGTTTCGAGGGCTTTGAAAAGCTCGCCCATAAATTCCTCCACAGCAAGGCCGAAGATCAGGCCGAACATGCCCAGTTGGTCGCAGCCGTGGCCGATCCGGCAACGGACCTGGTGGCCTTCGAAAAGGACAAGATCAAGGGCGCCATCCGCACCGACTTTATCCTCTCGGCCGAAATCATCGCGATCACCCTGGGCACCGTGGCGGATGCGCCGTTGATGCAGCAAGTGATCGTGCTGTCGGGCATCGCCCTGGTCATGACCATCGGCGTGTACGGCCTGGTGGCCGGTATCGTCAAGCTCGATGACCTGGGCCTGTGGATGTCGCAAAAGCCCGGCCAGTGGGTACGTGATATCGGCAACGGACTTCTGCGAACCGCACCGTACATGATGAAAAGCCTGTCGGTGATCGGCACGGCGGCAATGTTCATGGTCGGTGGCGGCATCCTCACCCACGGCGTGCCCGCGGTGCATCACTGGATTGAAAGCGTGAGCCAGAGCATCGGTGGCATCTCCTGGCTGGTGCAGACCCTGCTCAATGCCGTCGCGGGGATCATCGCCGGGGCGGTGGTGCTGGCGCTGGTGTCTGTAGCGAGCAAGGCGTGGCGCGCCTTGAGGGGCTAGGCGTTACCGCAGCGCGCTGTAGCCTTTTTCGCTGAACGCCTTGAACAGCTGCGCTTCCGAGCCTGCGGAAACACTGCCGAACTGGCCAAAACCCTGTACGTGCTGATCGTTTTGCTGGGCTGGGCCCTGACGCTCCAAGTCTTCACTGCCATCAATATAGGTTGCCACTTTAGCCAGGTTATAGGCGGCATTGGCACGTGATTCGGGGTCGCGGTTGGCTGCGCTCCAATCGCCGGTTTGCTGCTTGAGCTGATTGATGAAGTTGCTTGCAAAAGGACCATCTTGTTTGAGGATGTCCTTGAGGATCGGAGTCTCCTTGAAGATTTGCCCTGCGCTGCGATTGTCGCCGCGCGGTCGGCCATAGGCGCCTCTGGGGGCGTCCAGATGAGGTTTTGTTGAGGCTTGGGATTCAGCCGTCGGGGGCGCGGCGAGGGTGGGTGCCGTGAGGGTGGGCTGGGAAACCGATATCGTCATGTTTAAGTTCCACTGGAAAGTTCGAGGTGGGCAGAGTGCGGTCAGCCTGTTTTGTGTCGGGCTTATCTGCATGGGGGCCTGGACTTTAAGTGGCAGGGGCGTACGAACTGGTTCCGAGGGGTGGGCTGCTGACAGCCGAAAAAAAAGGCCATCGAACGTTTCGATGGCCTTTTTGCACGCTGGGTAACGTTATTCGGCAATCTGCAACTTGCGCGACTCGGTATACACATACCGCACTTTTTCATACTCGAACGGCGAGTTCATCTGGCCGTAGCGAAAGCTGGTCTGGTAGCGCTTGTCTACTGCGCGCAGGGCCCAGATTTCCGGGTGGTTGGAGCTGACTTCGGACACGTTGAGGTAGTTGATCTGCGATTCGGCGGTGTAGTCGACGAGCAGGCCACCGGTGTCGCGCAGGTTCGATGGGCCGAGGATCGGCAGGATCAGGTAAGCCCCGCCCGGTACGCCGTAGAAGCCCAGGGTCTGGCCGAAGTCTTCGCTCTGGCGCGGCAGGCCCATGGCGGTGGCTGGGTCCCACAGTCCGGCGATGCCAATAGTGGTGTTGACCAACAGGCGGCCGGTGGTCTCAAGGGAGCGGTGGCCCTTGAGTTGCAGCAGGCTGTTCATCAGGTTGGGCACGTCGCCCAGGTTGTTGAAGAAGTTGCTGACGCCGGTGCGCAGGAAGCTGGGGGTGACGTAGCGATAGCCGTCGACCACGGGCAGGAATACCCATTGGTCGAAGCGGTAGTTGAAGTGGTACACCCGACGGTTCCACGACTCCAGCGGGTCATAGACGTTGAGGGCGTTGAGGGTCGAGCGCTCGAACTCGCGCTGATCCAGGCCAGGGTTGAACTTGAGCTTGCTTAAGGGCTCCTTGAAGCCATCCTGGTCGATCACGGTCGGTGCATGAGCCTTGCTGTTGTCCGCGTTGGCAACGCCCGCACAGAGTAAGGCGGCAAGAAGCAGGAGATGTTTAGCCACGGAAAAACTCCAGCATGGCGTCGGCGTTGACGCGGTAATTGAGGTTGCCGCAGTGGCCGCCCAGCGGGTAGACGGTCAAGCGATCGCCGAAGGTCTTGCGCAAGAAGCCCAGGTCGCCAGGGCCGAGGATCACGTCGTCGGCGTTGTGCATCACGGCGATTTTCGGGCTGTCACGCAGGTAATCCTCAAGGGCGTACAGGCTCACCTGGTCGATCAGTTGCAGCAGGCTGCCGCCGTCGGAGCGGGCGCGCCACATCGGGATCACTTGTTCGGTCAGGTAGCAGTCGAAATCACACTGCAGCGCACGCTTGAGGAACGGCGTGAGGCTGGTGCTTTCGGTGATCGGGTATTTGGGCGGGATGATCAGGCCGCGACGGTTGATCAGGTCCGAGGTAAAGGCGATATCGGCCGCCGAGAAGCGGAACGAGGTGCCGATCAGCATCGCCATCTGCTCGTTGGTCAGGTGCTCCTTGGAGTTCTGGAAGTCGTAGAGCAGGGCATCGTTCATGTCGATATAGCCCTTTTGCTGGAAGTAGCGGGTCAGCTTGTTCAACACCAGCTCATAGAAGGTGGTGCTGTTGTTGATGCCCTTGACCTCGGTCTGCACCAGCTTGTCGAGGTTGGTGATGGAGGTATAGAGGTTGACCGGCGGGTTCAGCAGCAGCACTTTCTTGAAGTTGAAGCTGCGTCGGGTTTCGTCCAGTTTGGCGACGAACGCCGCGTCCAGCGCCCCCAGGCTGTAGCCGGTGAGGTAGAAGTCGGTGACCGGCAGCGTGGCGTTTTGTGCGCGCACGGCCTGCATCACGCGGTACATGTCTTCGGCGTCTTCCTGGGTGATGCCAGGTGTGGCAAAGCGCGAGGCGGCGCTGATGAAGTCGAAGCTGGTGGGCGACGACAGTTGGACGACATGGTAGCCGGCCTTGTAGTACAGCTTTTTCAGGTATTCGTTGAGAGAGCTGTCAAAACGCGCACCGGTGCCGGCGATCAGGAAGATCAGTGGCGCGGCGCGATCCTGTTTGGCAATGCGGTAGGTGAGCTTCTTCACCGCCCAGAAGTTGTCGGGCAGGCTGAATTCACGCTCCGGGCGCATGTTCAGGTTGTAGTCGGATTGGTTGATGTCATCAATGGATGGCAAATCCGGCCGCAAGTCCGGTGGCGTTGTGGCGATGGTCGCTTCGAACGGGTTGGTCAAAGGGTAGCCATAGCTGGCCGGGTCGACGTCGACCGCCAGTGCTGACGCACTCAAAAAAAGGCCACCCAACAGGGCAGCGCAGCGCAAGGAACGGAGCATGACTAAATCCCTAAGAGGAAACGTGCTTAATGAAGTTCGCAGGCTATGACCACCGCGTTATCGCCGAAGTGCCAGCCATCGGCACTTAATATCGGAAAAAACATAGGAATCGAGGTAATAGTGTGCAGACGATACACTTTGGCACGCTTTGATGAATAGTTATCTGTGCGCAACCCTTGCCAATGGCCCAGGGGAGATTAAGCTGGGCGCCGTTTTCGTCTATCGGAGTGCCCTTATGTCCCGTCGTTTGCCGCTGATCCTGCTGCTGTTGGCCTTGCCGTTATGGCTGGCTGCCAGTTATGGCGCCCGTTATGGGTTTATGGAGGACGGGCAGTGGGTGGGCATCTGCGTTGACGATGCCAGCCGCTGGGAGTGCCAGTTACGGGCGAACCTGGGTTTGATGATCCACTTCAAGGTCATGGGCTGGGCGGCGCTGGTCACCTCGGTGCTGGCGTTTGTACTGCCAGGCCGTGCCGGTTGGGGTTTGGCGGTGTTGGGGCTGGCGTTCGGGATTCCGGCATTGGCGTTGTACAACACCAATTTTGCGGTGTTTGCCTTGGTGATTGCCGGGTTGCGGTTGGTCAGGGCGCCTCGGGCTGCCTGATAGGGCCAATCGCAGCATAGGTATCTACACAACTCTTTAGCTTATTGGGTTTGTGTACATATCCGATGCTGGGGTCACGGCGGCTATTGGTTCCGCCCTTACGGCGGGTCACTTTCGAAGAGCGCGAAAGTAACCAAAGCGCTTTTGCCCCACCACTCGGCACCTCGCCTAGGCTCGGTGTGCCCGTCATCCGACATTGATTTGGGGGGCCGCCGCGATGGGCCATCCCTGGCCCAGCGCGGCTAACCCGGCGTCCTGCCGGGTTACCCCCCAAATCAATAGCGGATGACGGCCAGCGTGGTTTAACGGGGCGCCTCAGATCAAAAGCAAAGCGAGGCGGCCTGACAGCCGACCTGATCGTCGAAGCGTGCGCATATACCTGTGGGAGCTGGCTTGTCGG
>NZ_JAARMC010000035.1:0-32879 GCF_012985595.1 Pseudomonas sp. WS 5411 | reverse complement strand
ATTGATTTGGGGGGTAAACCGGCAGGACGCCGGTTTAGCCGCGCTGGGCCATGGATGGCCCATCGCGGCGGCCCCCCAAATCAATGTCGGATGACGGGCACACCGAGCCTAGGCGAGGTGCCGAGTGGTGGGGCAGGAGCCCTTTTGGTTACTTTTGGGGCTCTTTTCCAAAAGTGACCCGCCGTAAGGGCGGAACCAATAGCCGCCATAACCGCAGCAACGGATATGTACACAACCCCAGAAAGGAGTTGTGTAGATACCTATAGCCACCGCAGGCAAGCTCGCCCTCACCGTGTGAACCTTACAAACTGATCTGCCCCCGCTCCTCATCCGTCAACCGTGCCTTGGCCTGTTCGCTCAACGGCCCCGCCCCCAGCACCTGCACCGGGCTGTCGGGGTTGTAGGTCGGCGCCCGGCGTGCTTCTTCCTCCCGGCGTTGCACCGGCTCGGTGCCAAACCCCAGCACTTCCACCGTGACGATCGACGCCCGGCCCTGGCGCGCGGCAGCCTGTTGGTTGCGGGCCGCGTCTTCGGCGGCCTGGGATGCCGCTGCCCCCGCCGCGCTGGCTGAGCTCATGGCCGCGGTGTTGACCGCCGCCGACACCGGCACCCCGGACGATTTACCCTGGGTCTGGATATTCGCCGCGTTGACCACCCGCAGCGCGGCAATGTTGATATTGCCCGACACACGGATCCCCGCTTCACCGGCGTCGATGGTACCCAACGGCGCAATCAGGTCGATATCCCCTGCCGGCACTTCCGGGATCGGGTTTAGCGTGGCGATCCCCGCACCAGTACTCGGCACCGACGGCGACAGGCTGACGTTGCCCCAGTTGTCATACACACGCCGTGGCGGGGTGTAGACCACGGTGGTCTTGGAACCCCGCCCGGCGTTGATATCGCCTGCGGCGGACCAGCCCATGATCGAGCCGCCAAAGGTGGTCATGATCCGGCTCTGGCCCAGCAGGATGCTGTCCAGGGAATACAGCTGGATATCCCCCGCGCCCTGGGTAATGACCCCGGCGGTGGACGGCGGTGCCGCCCCCTCGATGCCGAATGTCTGGCCACCGCCCGGGGTGAGCATCTGGATCGAGCCACCGAAGTTGGTGTGCACCCCGGCACCGCCGAACAGGGTGATATCGCCCTTGTAGGCGATGGCATTGCCGGCCACGTCCTTGTCCGGGAACAACCCGGCAATCGCCGCCCGCCCCCGCACATAGCTGCCCTCGCGCACGCCGCCAGCCTGGTTGTATTCGCGACCGGCGGCCTTGAGTTCGGCAAAGTACACTTCACGGGCAAACACCCGCTGTTGCTGCGCCGGCAGCGCCGCGTAGTAGGCGCGGGCCTGTTCACTGTCACCGACAAACCCGAAGCGCTCGGCCAGCCACCCGGCCAGTTCGCGCTCGTAGGTCTTGGCGACTTTGCCTCCCAGCAGCGTCAAAGGCTCGCCCGTCTGCAGTTGGTTCTCAGGATTCAGGTAAGTCTCGACAAAGCGCCGGTAGTCCGGGCCGTTGGGGCCAACACCCGCCAGCATGACGATGCTCGCGCCGGGACGGCTGTCACCTGCGGCAACGGCGCCAAGGCTGTTGACGCTGACCTTGTCCTCTATAAGGAGGTTGCGCCCTGCCGTCAACTCCAGGGTGCCGGGCCCTGCGACATTGAAGCTGCTGTAGAGCATGTCGCGCCCGGCACTGACAATGGAGATGTCAGTCAGGCCGTTGTGCACGAACAGGTTGGCGTCGAAGGCATATTCACCGGTATCCACTTCGCCACCGCTGGCGCCCCCCAGGCGCGTGCCGCTGCTGACGATGTCACGCCCCGCCCGCATCCAGACCGGGCCTGCGCCCTCATAAAACGTTTGCCCCACACGCGGGTCTCCGGCGCTGGTGATGGTCAGGGCACGCCCACTGTTGACGCCCAGCAGGTCACCGCTCAACGCATAAAAACGCGCAGGTTCCAGGGTATCGCCCCACGACGTGCTGGCCGTGTTGGCACCGAAGGTGAACAGCGGGGAAAGCCCCAGGCGTGCAATGTTGCTATCGCCGGAAAGGTTGCCGCTGCCCGCGATGGGCAGGGAGTTGACGAAGCCCAGGAACGCCGGGTTGAGGACCGTCGCCATGCTGTCCGGCGCGGCGCTGGAACGGCTGACGGTGAGGTCGCCGCCATAGATCGAATCCCCAGCCAGCAATTGCAATTGACCGTTGGCCGATGGCGCCAGCACCAGTGCCGCCAGCGGTGGCAGCGAGCCAGGGTTGGCGGTCGCGGCACGCCCGTAATACAGGCTGCCGCTGGCGGCCACCGCGCGCAATGTGGCGGGATAGACCGCCGCCATATCCGTCTCCAGCGTTTGCGTCAGCGGCGTAAGGTTGCCACCGGCCGAAAACAGGTCCACTGCCGTGTTGCGGGTCCACAGGCTGAACCAGCTCTGCCCGACGCCGTTGACCCCGTCGTTAACGTAGGCCAAGGCATTTGTCTGTGCGACGCGCCCTGGATCGGCCACATCCTGCAGCACCAGGTCGCCACGGGTGGCCAGGTTGAAGGTGGCATCACCGGGTAACAGGCTCAAGCCACCGGCCGCCGCGGCTGACGTGGCGCGCAGTGGATCATAGGCGCGGACTTCGCCGGGGCTCTGGTCGATCACCCGGCTGCCATAACGCAAGGTCAGGCTGCCCAGGGCGCCGCCGGTCAGTTGCACGTGCCCACGCAGGTTCACCAGCGTGCCGTTGAGGTGGTCCTGGGTAATCTGACTACCTGGATTCACGGCACCGCCGACCCGCAGGTTCAAGTCGCCACCGCCGGTCAGTTGCAGGCTGCCGTCAGCCGCCACGCGCCCGGTGCTGCCCACCGCCAACACCAACCCCTGGCTGCGCAAGTTCACCGCCTGGGACACATAACCGGCAGCCAATGGCCGGATGATCCCGGCATCGCCGCCCACGTCGACATTCAGGTTGCCCCCGCCCAACGTACCGAAGCCGGTGAAGCCGACCATCTGGTCGGCGCCCCCCGCCAGGGCGAGGTTGCTGGCGTAGGTGCCAAAATTGATCCACCAGGCCGTCGCTTGTGCCGCCGAGCCACTCAAACCATTGCCCTGGCGCCATAACCAGTTGCCGACATTCGCCGAATCCTGGCCGCGATCGTTGCGGACCGGACGCCCCGAGGCACTGAGTGACGGGCTGGTGATGTTACCGGTCAGGTTCCCACCCACTTTCAACGACAGGTTGCCGCCCGCCTCCGGATACCAGGCGCGGTACACACTGTCTGCGCTGCCATTGACCAGTTTCTCGTTGCCACCCACGCTATTGCCCAGCACCTTGGCGTTTTCGCCAAGCGCCCGTGGCAGGTTGTAGGGGTCGTTGGCCGAGGTGCCCGTGGAAGAACTGCCAGCGGTGTAGACCCCGTACAGCGATTCCATGCTCAGATTGCCAGCGGCCAGCAGGTCCAGGTCGGCGGCGCCGGTGCGGACCACACTGAAACGGCTACTGCCCCCGGCCACCAGGCTGTAGGCATCGCCGCCCGACTCACAAGAGCCGGGGTAGTCCGTGCAGGTTCCAAGGTTGCCAGGGCTCACGGGCTTGCCGACCATGCTGGTGTCGCCGTAATTGTCGATGGAGCCCTGCTCGGTCCAGACCAGCACGCCCTGGGCGAACATGCCGTAATGGCTGTCGGCCAGACGCAGGTTGCCGGTCACTGGAGAAACTTGCAGCCTGCTACTGTCGACCGCCTGGGTGTCAGCCCCGGCCACCAGGCGGATCGCCCACGCCTGGGAGCCTTCCGTCAGCATCGGCGCAACGCCCCAGTTCTTGCCTTGGCGGCCGGCCTCCTCGACCCGCAATTTCACCGACTTCGCATTGCCCGCCAACTTCACATCGGTGCCGGCCGGCAACAAGGCGCCACGGGGCAGTGCCTTGCTGCCATTGAGGGTCACGAACGCGGTACTGCCCAGGCGTCCTGGCAATGGCACGCCCTTGGGCCAGATCATCGCCCTGACACTGGTGTTGCTGGTCAACAGGGTACCGGCCCCCAGAACCGTACCGGCCGCCAGGGTCTGGCTCTGGCTCAGCAGCGTCCCCGCCGCGAACAGCTGTGTGCCCGAGCCGTCGAGTATCGCCGCCGCCAGCACCGTACCGGCAGGCAGTACCAGGGGCTGACTGAGGGTCACCGGCACCGGCAACCGCGTGCCGTTCGCCAGGCTCAGGGCCTTGATCGACACATCGAAGTTGAGGATCGCACCCGCCGGAAACTTGGTGCCGTCGGCCAGGGTCACGCCCGTGCCCGGCACCACTTGGGTGCCGCCGGTGTAATTGATCCCGGGGAGCAGCACCCAGCCGTTGTCATCGTCGCTCGGCGGTGGCGGTGCAAAGCCGTCGTTGATGCTGCCGTAGATATTCAAGTCGCCGCCAGCACGCAGGGTCAGGCGGCCGACTTCGCCGGAGCCATACACATCCGGGTTTTTCTGGGTATGTGGGTTGAGGCTGGCGTAGCGATAACCGGACAGGTCCAGGTCGCCCTGCACCACCAGGTCACCCTGGGACGTCTTGCTGACAATCTCCACCCCCGGCCGCAGATGCAAGGCGTCGGCGTACGTGGCGTTGTTCAGGCCCGCGAGCTTGTTATTCAGTAGGTCCTGGTTGCTGAGGGCAGCGTTGATAAACAGCACGCTCAGCTCATGTTTTTTGTCCAGGTACTTCTGGTCGATCACCTGGTACGGACGCCCACTGGCCGTGGCATCGGTCTTGGTCGGCGCATCGTCGTAGCTGATCATGCCGTTGAGGGCAATCGAGCGCGCGCCCTGGATATCCAGGCGGCCACGGGCATCAATGGCAATGTCATCACTGTTCAAGCGCGGAGCATTGAGCTCCAGGGTGCCACGGCTGCGACCGTCATGGCCCACGCCCCCATCGGTCCCATGGCGCAGGTCAATGCGCGCGCCATCGGCCAGGGTCAACTGGCCCTGGCCCGAACCCAGCACCACCATGGCGCGGTTCGGCGCGTCGATGATCTGGCCATGGCTGTCCACCCGCAACTGGCTGCCATGGGCATCGAGCACGGCGCTGCCGTCCAGGGTCAGGCCGGTCTTGGCCGTCAGGTTGATGCTGCCCACCCGCTCGCCACTGGCATCCACCCGCCCGGTGACGCGCAGGCTGCCGTTGTCCAGCGAGACACTGACGCTGTTGGCCTTGACCTCGTTGCCGATGCTCAGGTCGCCCTGCTTGAGCTGGAAGCTGCGCGCCCCAAACACCTGGCCCTGGTTGAGCCGTTGGTTGAGGGCGGCAAACTGTTCGTCCAGGATGCCGCTGGTGCCCAGGCGCTGGGCCTGGATCTCCACCGCACCGGCCAGGTACGGCACCCGAGTGCCACCGGCATCGTAATAACCGCTGCTGCCTGCCAGAAGCTTGCCTGCCAGGTCAACCACACCGCCTGTGTCCCCCACGGCCACTGCCCGCAGCTTGCCCGCCTGGTTATGCTGCGCCGACAGGTCGATGGTTGAGCCGGTGGCCTGCAGCACATTGCCTTCGCGGCTTTGCAGCGATACCTCACCCCCCGCGCCATATTTGGTCAGGTCGTTGAAGGCGATGGCGCGACCGGCCACATCAATCAGTGCGTCATCGGTCAACACCACGTCGCCACGGGCGTCGAGGGTGACCTTGCCGCTGGGCAGCACCACCGCGCTGGCCAGGCGAATGCTGTCGCCCTGCAGCGACAGCTCGCCGCCCAGGCCCTCGACCTTGCCCCGCCCCCCCGCCGAGGCGCCGATATCCAGGGTGCCGCCGGCGGTGATGCGGTTTACCGAGCCCGCCTCGCCGGTCAGCAGTGGCGTGAGAATGCTCAAGTCGCCGCCGGTATAGGCAAAGCCCTTGAGCGGATCATAGGCCCCCTGGCGCTGATAGACCGACAGGCTGCCCTTGTGGTTGGCGGTGATGCGCTCGCTGGCACTGAGGTTGACCTGGGCAAACCCCAGCGCCAGGCGATCGAAGCGCTTGGTCGTGCTCGGCTGGGCAAAGTCGCCATAACCGAACTCGATGCGTTCGGCCTGGATATCCAGGCGCCCATTACCGCTGCCAGCGCCGCCGTCGATGGCGGCAACGGCCGGCGTTTCAGCGCCGAGCCAGATCAGGTTGGCGGTGTGGATGCTCGCCACATCACTGGCGCTGCCGGCGCCGTAGATCGCCGGGGCAGACAGCATCAGACGGCTGAGCAACGACTTGCCGGTCACCGCGTCATAGGTGTCGAGGGCACTGGAGCCATAGAAGTTGAAGCTGTCGCGGGCCGAGAGTTGCAGGGTTTCCAGGGCCGGCGCGCCGAACTGCGTGTCACCACGCAACAAGCGGTCCAGCACCTGCTGGGTCAGGGTCATGCCGGCCGGCAGGCGATTGCCGGCGGCGGCCGCAGCCAGGGCTTCAGGGCTGCCGACGTTAATGCTCGCCAGCCCCAGGTTGAGGTGACGGGTGCCGTAGCGCACCTCATCCCCCATCTGCAACGTCTTGTCGGTCAGGGCGACGATACTGCCCTCGGAATACAGGGCAGTCTGGCCGCTACAGGGCGCGCTGTTGCACGCCCCCAGATTGATCCCGCCACTGGCGGCGCCGCCCGCTTGCACAGCGTTGACCACGTTGAGCAAACCGTTGGAGACCGCCAGCATATTCGCCACCTGGTAGACGAAACCGTCCCGTGCGTCATAACTGGCCTTGCCCCGGCCAAGGGTATTGATCGAGGCGCCCTGCTCCATGACGATCTCGCCGGTGGAGCTCACCAGGAACACTTCCGGTGCGGCCAGGCTCGCCCCTTCACGCAAGGTAATAGAGCTACTGTTGGCACCGACCACGTTGATGTAGTTGCCGCTCTGGCCATACGAAACCTGGGTCATCCCGCCAATCATCAGGCGTGCCGCGCCCAACGCATTGAGGCTGGCCGCCCCCACGCTGACCCCCTCGAACCCCTCCGTGGCGGCCTTGCCTGGCGCCATTATTTCGATCCCGCCGGTTCCCATGTTCATCACTGCAACAGTGCCGGCAAAACCGTCGGTGGCCGCCTCAAAGCGGCCGATACCGGCGAACGAAAAGGCGTTCGCCCCACCACCGGGGTGCAACGCCAGTTTCAGGGTCTTGGCATCCACCGGCAGCAACGCCCGTGGCACGCCGAGCTTGGCCGCATCAGCCACGGCGAACTGCGCATAGCCGGTTTCGTTGTACTGGGAGTAGCGGCGCAGGGTGTCGGCCGAGGTCAGGATTACCTGGCTGGCGACCCGGTTACTGATCCCGGTGTTGACGATGGACAAGCGCCCGGCAGCCGACCAGGAGCCATTGCGCAGCGCCTGTGGCACCTCTTCGGTGCCGCGCCCCGCGAGGCCGTTGATTTCGACACGGAACGCCCCCGGCATCAGCGCATAGGTGGAGGGCATCAGGGTATAGGTGCCTGCGGCCAGCCCCGGGACGCCAGCGTCCAGGGTGATTTGCTGACCGAGCAACGGATCGACGGCGCCCCCCTCCGGGGCCACCGGGGCATAACCCGGTTGCGCGCCGGGCACGATGGCGTACACCGGGTTACTGCCCAGGCCCGGCAGGACAAAGCCGCCGTGGGTGCCGACCTGCATCAGTGGGTTATAGCGCGCATCGGTGGAGCCGCCACGGCCGGAAATAAACCCGGCACCGAGCAGTTCGCCGCCGCCGGACAGGTCCAGCGTGGCCTCTGGCAGCACCGCCACCGATTGCCCACCGAGGATTACCCCCACGTTGAGATCGCCATTGAGGTTGGCAATCGCCCCCTGGCCGAGGAACGACACCGTCTTGCCGTTGTACTGGTAGACCTGGCCATCCACCGTGCCGCCGTAGGGCAGCACCAGGCCCTTGCCGCTCACCGAAGTCAGGCTGCCGGACAGCAGTTCGACCTTGTGGGTGCCCAGAATGCCGACCTCGATCAACCCCAGGGGCGCACGCACCACCCCGCCCTGCCTGATGCTCGGGCCGCCCAGTTGCAGGCGACCGAAGGCCGAGTAAGGCACCACGCCCGTCTCGTTGCCGGCACGGGCGATGGTCAGGGTGCGCGTCGGGTCGTAGCCGTCAACCCCATCCAGGTAACCGGCCAGCACCCGCGCGCCGACTTCGGTGGCCGGGTACAACTGCGCGGCCTGCAGGGTCATGTCGCCCCGGGTCATGATCTGCGTACTGATCCCCTGGGCGACCGCGTCGGCGCTGGCCCCCGCGAGAAAACGCAGGTCGCCCTGGCTGCTCAGCTGCACGTCATCGAAACCACGGCGGTCGACGCTCAACTGGCTGTTGTCGGCCTGGGTCAGGTTGCTCTTGTTGCCGAACAACACATTGCCGCGCACCTCCAGCAGATTGGCACTGGCAGTGAACTGCGCCTGACTGGCGCGTTGCGACATGGCGCTGGTCAACACCGGATGCTGGTATTGGTCCTTGGCCTCCAAGGGCGCAAGGATGCCCGCCAGCAGCAGGTGCGGTGCCGACAGATTGACCCGGGCATTCTGCGCAGCCTGCTCACTCAGCCCCAGAGCGCCACTGTACAGACGCAGGCTCTGGCCCATGTGCAGCGACAGATCACCGTCAACACTCAGCAGGCCATTGCTCAGCAAGGCCAGGTTGTCGAACCCGCCGGCGCTGACCTGGTCCACGCCCAGGCGAGCATGCCCGTACTCCAGTTCCGCGGTCGCGGCCTCGGCAGTGCCCGCCAGCGTGCTGGACTGGTGGGTCTGGCTGAGTAACAGTTCCCGCGCCTTGAGCACGCGGTCGCTGACCGCGCTCTTGAGGTAGTAAGGGCTTTCCAGGGCCAGGGACAGGCTGCCGCCCGAGGCTCCGGCACCACCGGCCCGGGCCACAAAGCGCCCGTCCAGGTACAGGCCATTGTTGGAGGCAAGGCTGATACTGCCGCCATTGCTGGCCACCGGTACCCGGCCCTGGCCCGGCAGGTCCAGGTCCGCCTGGGCCCCGGACGCCTCCAGGCGCGCACCGTCGCGCACCACCACAAACACATCACTGGCCTGGGCAATGCCGGTGGCGAGGTTGATCGTGCCACCGAGGCTGATATTGCCGCCGTTGCGCACCAGGCCATAGTGGCGGCCACGATTGTCCACGGCGCTCACCGCCCGCGCCGCCACGTCGATCAGCGCCTGCTCGCCGACCCAGATCGAACGCCCATGACCTGCGGCATTCACCGCCTCGGAACTGGCCACGTTCAGCCCGCCCAGGCTGACGCTACCGCCCCAGGCGTTGAGCGTACCGTCGACGGTCAACTGGCCGACGCTGCGCAAATTGATGGCCTGGCCCGGATCGACCGTGATAACCGCGCCCTGGCCGACGCTCAGCGCGGTGCTGGCCAATTGCGCAGCGCTGGAGTCGAGGTGCCCGGCCGTGAGGCTCAAACTGGCACCGCGCCGCTGGCTCAGCACGCTCTTGAGCGCGTCCTGCTGATACAACTCAGGTGTCCACACCTGCATCAGGCTCGCCGGATCAGTGCCACTCGGCAGCGTCTGCACCTGCTCGCCAACCCGGTACACCGGCACCTCGACCCCGACCTGAGTGCCGTCAGCAACAATCAACTCTTCGTTGCCGGTGATGTCATACGCCGAGAACCCTTTCTTGAAAAAGTCCCCCGCCAGGTGCAGGGTGCCCGCGTCCAGGCTGCCTGCATCGCCGATCAACACCTGGCGCGACTGCAACGCCAGAGTGCCGCCACCGCTGACGCCATAACCGCGAATCTCACCGCCCAACACCAGGGCGCCCTGCGCGCCCAACGTCACGCTGCCGCCCTTGCCACCGCTGACCTTGCCATCCTGGCCGACCGTAGCGCCCGAAGACACCTGCACCAGGCTCTGTGCCCCCAGGCTCACATCGCCGGTGCCACGCAGCGCCACCTTGCCGCCATTGGCGTAAGCCACACCCTCGGTGAGCGACGGCTGCAGGGCCAGGTTGTTCCAACGCCCGGACGCATCCAGCACCACCCCGGCGGCCACCGCGACGTGCCCGCTGCCCGCCAGAATCACCTCTTCAACGGCATTCTGCCGATCGAGGTTGACCTGACTGAGCACGTTGCCGGCGTGGAGGCTGCCACCGTGGGCGGTCAGATTGGCGTTGACCGCCACCTGGGGCCCGTACAGGGTGATATCGCCACCGTCGGCCACCGACAACCCACCATTGACCGTAATCTGCTGCTTGGCGCCGACCTTGATCGCGCCCAACTGGAAGCCGTTGAGTTGCGCGCTGTCGAGCACCAGCGTGCCCTGGCGCCCGGCCGGCAGCGCGGTGCCCAGGTCGAGGCCGGCGGCGATTTTTGGTGTGCCGCCTTCGATCAGCACCTGCCCCATACCCGGCGTCAGGGCGTAACGCAGGGTGCCGGTGCTTTTGTTGAAGATCGGCGTGTACTGGCCAATGATCAGTTGCGCACGCTGGGCCTGGGCCTTCTGCGACTGCTGGTAACCGTCGAGGTTGATGTTCGGCGCCTGGGTCTGGCGCTCGCCCTGGAACACATCACTGATCAACTGCCCTTCAAGCACCGCATTGCCGGTACCGATCACCAGCTTGCCGGCATCGCGGCCCACGGTATAACCGGCCTCGAAACGTCGCTGGGGGGCGATCAGCGGGTTGTAGTACAGGTCGGTACGGCCCCAGCGTTCGCTGGTGTCTGCAAAGCCTTTGTAAAGCCCGGTGTAGAGAATATCGCCCGGAGCCTTCGACAGCTCATACAAGCGCCCGTCCGGGCCCTTGAGCCAGGTTTGCTGGACATAACCGCCCTGCACATCCACGGTGCCGCCCGACAGATTGATCTGCGCACCCTGTTGGGTTACCACGTCATCCCCCGTGAACGTCACGCTACCGCCCTGGGCCATCCACTCGCCCACCGAGTGCCCTTGCGTGCCCAGATAGCCACCGACTTCCAGCAGGCCGCCGGCGGTGTACCAGCGGTCCGTCGCGTAGCCGTTGGTACCCGCCGGCACAAACACCAACTCGCGCAGATCGACCCACACATCGTTGTTGATCAATTGCCCGCCATCGCGGTTGACCGGCGCATCGCGCTGCTCGTTGCCCTGCACGTTGATCTTGATGTTGTTGGCTTGCATCGCCACCTTGACGCCGATGGCGCCGGACACGTCGATCATCGCCCCCTCGCGCATCAGGCTGCGCTGGCCGGCGCTGACCGCGACCTGGCCACCGGTGGCGAGGGTTATCGAGCCTTTCTGGAAGTCCACGGTGCCGCCGCTGACGATCTCGATGCGCGACTGATCGGTACGGTCGGCCACCCTGCCCAGGTTGTTGAACTGCCCGCTGGCCTGAGGGTTCACCAGACCGTCGAGATTGACCAGGCCATTTTCGCGCTGGTTGTTGAGCGCGGTGGTGCCGCTGCTGTCGAGCAGGATCGCAGTGGTGCTGCCTTCGCCCAGGCTGACGCTGCCGGTGGTGTCGCTGGCCGAGTTGAGTAAGTGAAGGGTGCCACGGGTGTCCACCGACGTGCTGGCCAGGGCTACGCCGTTTTGCTGCACGGTGTGCCCGGTCAGGGTGATGTCGCCGGTAGCGGCCATGATCAGCCCGCTGTTGGTCACGCTGCCCGCGCTGCTGCCGGCCTTGAGGCTGCTGGCGACTTCATTGCCGCGAGTGGTGGAACGGGCATTGCCGGCGGTACCCACGCCCTTGCGGATGTAAAAACTGTCGCCGGCGGCCAGGGTCGTCTGGCCTTTGGCGGTGATGAGGGTGCCGGCGTTTTCCACTTCCGTACCCAACAGCAAGGCGTAGCCACCGGCATCGGTGGACGTCGCCGCGTCATGGGTCTGGATCAGCGCCCCCCGCTGCACCTGGACCTTGCCCGCGGCATCGGTGAACGTTGGCTGGGTGCCAGTGGCGTCGAAGTAGATCCCGCGCTGGGTGAATTGCTCGTCGGTGATCGCCGCCGCCGCCGCCACCAGGTTGCGCACGTTGACCTGGCTGCTGCCGCTGAACACCACGCCATTGCGGTTGATGATCATCACGGTGCCAGCGCCCTTGATCTGGCCCTGGATTTCACTGGGGCGCGCGTTGGGGTCATTGACGCGGTTGAGCAAGGCCCAGTTGGACTGCTGCTGGAAGTCGACGGTGGTGTTGCGCCCGACGTTAAAGGTTTCCCAGTTGAGGATGGCCTTGTCGGCGGTCTGTTCGATGCTCACCGTGGTCTGGCCACCGGCCTGGCTTTGGGTCGGGCCCTTGGCGTTGATCCAGCCTTGGGTCAGGCTGTTATCGACCTGTAAACCGCCCTTGCCCAAGCCGTCGGGAATCGTCGAGACCTGGCCCAACGCGGCCTGGCGCCCGGCCGCCTGGGCAGCCTGCTGGGCGGCAATCGCCGCTACGCTGTTGTTGAGGGTGCTCAGTGAGCGCTGCATCTGCTGGTTGACCCGCGCCTGCTGGGACAACGGCGGCGGCATCCCCGGCACCTGCGCCCCCGGCCGCGCCGCCGTGGCTGCCTGGGACGCGCCCTTGGCGGCAAACCAGCCGGAACTGAACGCCGTAGCCCCCTGGGCACTGCCCGCCACCAGCAACAAGGCAATGGCATGGGCCAGCGGCTTGAGGCGCAAGACAGTCTGGCCGCTCGGGCCGCGGGCATTCAGGTTTACCGGTGGTTTGCAGCGGACCATCTGGAATCATCCTTCTGTGTGGAGATGCACATCACGTATGGGAGGTAGGCGGTTGGCGAGGGGCAGCACTGAACTTCTGTCATGGAAAATTCATCTGGGCTCGGCAGCGGCTACGGGGTGAGCCAATAAAAAATCAGCAACGGCACAGGCCGTTGCTGATCAGGGGTTGCAGGTCGAGGAACGCGGGCGTTACAGCGGACGACCGATACCGTTGCAGACGTCGGTCTTACCGATGCTCAGCGGGTTGCTGGCGGTCAGGAAGCTGCTGCGGATCGCGCTTTTCCAGGAGTCAGGCAGTGGCACGAAACGGTTGGCGCGGATGGCGTCATCGTTGTTCACGGTCTCGCCGTAGTGCTGGGCAAAGAAGTCACGGACCTGGTTGGACTGGGTGCCGTTGATATAGCACTGGCTGAAGATCAGGTTGGTGAAGCCCAGGATCGGGTAGCCCGACGTTGGGTAAGGCACCACACCGGCCACGCCGTTTTTACCGAACACCGGTACCCACTTGTCCGGGTTGCCACGGTCAGCCACGGCGGGCACCGAAACGCCATCAATCGCCGCAGAAACGTTGTCTGGAGCAGGTGATACACCTTCGGTGTTGCTTGCCACGTCCTTACCGACGCGAGCGACCTTGGTCGCGTCGTCCAGGCCTTCCAGGGTGGTGGCGGCGTAGTCAGGGCTCATGTAGGTGATACGGCCTTCGGCGACAGTCGTATCGTTCAAGGCATTCATCACGCCCTGGCTGCCGGCAGCCGCAACGGCACCGGCCGGCAGGCCACCGCTGTAGCTGTTGGCAAAGGTGGTGGTAACGGCGAAGCTGCCGGTTTCAGCGCACTTGGCGTTCAGGAAGCGCGTGAACAGTTCGGTGGTGCCGCTGCTTTCACTGCGGTAAACCACGGTGATTGCACCGCTACGGCCAGCGCCGGTGATCTGGCTCCAGTTGTTGATACGCCCGGAGAACACACCGCACAGCTCGTTGACGCTCAGGTCAACCGCATTGGCACCGCTCTTGCGGAAAGGAATGGCCACCGAAGTGGCCACCGACGGCACCTGGATCAGCTTGCCCCAGCCTGGCTGCTTGGCAGAGGCATAGGTGGACAATTCAGTGGCGTTGAGCTTGGAGTCGCTGCCGGCCCAGTGCACGTTCTTGGTGGTCACGCCGGGTACGAGCTTGTCGTATTTGTTTTCCAGGAACGCGGCCTTGCCGTTGCCGCTGCCGACACCGATGTAGGCGGCGAAACCGGCAGTCAGTACGCCGGGCGTCTGGTACAGCGGCTGTGGCAGGGTTGCGCCGCCGCCGTTGACATCAGCGAATGCAGCCTGGGCCGAGCATAGGGCCGCGAGGGTCATGGATACCGCGAGAACGTTGCGCTTAAACATGAAGAAGCTCCTTTCGTCGTATTCATACGTTGAGGTAGATGGCTCTTGCATGACGCCATGGCACTCGGTTCACACGCCGTGATCCAGCGGGCTTGCGGGGCGAGGCCATGGACACGAAGGTCGCAGTTTCCGATGACAGATAAGGGAAAAAACCTCGGGAGGAACAGCTTGATTTTTAAAAAGATTCTCGGGTGTTTTGGCAATGATTGTGGCTTTTATCGGGGTGGGTGACAGCGAGGTTTCAGGGAGTGTTTCGACGATGGCGGGCGGGCCGTGCGCAGGGGGGGCAAAGATGACGCAATGACGAACCCGAGGCTGGGTGATGGGCGGGTCGGGTAATTGACTTGCAGCCAGCGCCCACATTTGCACCGGCGCAGTCTTCACAGGTCAGGTAACCAATTGGTTGATTTCGATGATCGGCAACAGCACCGCCATCACGATCACCAGCACCACCGCGCCCATCACCACGATCATCAACGGCTCCAGCAATGCAGTCATGCCCATGGCCCGCCGTTCGATATCCCGCGACAGGGTCTGCGCCGCCCGCTCCAGCATCGGCGGCAGGGCGCCGGTTTTTTCGCCGCTGGCGATCAGGTGGATCAGCACCGGCGGGAAGACCTTTTCCACCGCCAGGGCCGGCGCCAGGTTAACCCCTTCGCGAACCTTGGCCATGGCATCGCTGACACACTGGCTCAGGCGGTCGTTGGACAGGGTCTGGCGCGCCGCTTCCAGGGCGCGCAGCAAGGGCACGCCGGCACCGCCGAGGATGGCCAGGGTCGAGGCGAAACGCGCGGTGTTGAGCCCCAGCACAAACCGCCCGAGCAGCGGCAGGCGCAAGACCCGGCTGTGCCAGTTCAAGCGCGCCACGGGGTTGCGCAGGTACAGGCGCCAACTCCAGAAGCCCGCGACCAGCCCGGTAAAACACAGCCAGCCCCAGGCGCGGATAAAGTCACTGGCATTGAGCATTGCCAGGGTCAGCCCCGGCAGGTCCTGACGCGCCTGGGAAAAGGCACTGACCACCTGCGGCACCACGTAGCTCAGGAGGAAAATCACAATTCCGATGGACACCAGCCCCACTACACCCGGATAAATAAAGGCCGTGAGAATCTTGCCCCGCAGGTTGTTGCGCTCTTCGATGTAGTCGGCCAGGCGCTCCATGACCTGGGCCAGGTCGCCGGACTCCTCCCCCGCCGCAATCAACGCCCGGTAGATCGACGGGAAGTCCCGTGGCCGCGCGGCCAATGCATCAGCCAGGCGCATGCCGCTGCGCACATCGGCGCGCACTGCGCTGAGGGTCTGGGCGATATGCTTTTTTTCCGCCTGCTCCACCGTGGCACTCAGCGCCGCCTCCAGGGGCAGGCTGGCACCGAGCAGGCTGGCCAGTTGGCGGGTGGCCCAGGCCAGGTCGTTGTCCGACAGCTTGGCGCTGAACAGGCTGCTGCCTGCCACGTTGGCGTTGCCTTCGAGCTGCACCAGCAACGCGGTCAGGCCACGACTGCGCAGGCTGGCAAAGGCCGCGCCCTGGCTCTCGGCCTCGAGGTGCCCGGCTTCCAGTTTGCCGCTGGCATCGGCGGCCTCATAGCGATAGCGATTCATCAGGCGTCCCGTGTTACACGCAAGATTTCTTCCGGCGCAGTGGCACCGCTGCGCACCCAACGCTCGCCATCCTCACGCATGCTGAACATCCCGGCGTGGCGCGCGGCGACGCGTATCTCCTGCTCGCCGGCCCCCTGGTGGATCAGGCCGCGCACCGCGTCATCGACGCAGAACAATTCATGGATGCCGGTGCGGCCGCTGTACCCGACCTGGTTGCACTGGCCACACCCCACCGGGCGCCAGGTGCCGGGGGCCGCCGGGTCAGGCTGTTTGCAGTGCGGGCACAGGCGGCGCACCAGGCGCTGGGCCAATACACCGAGCAGCGACGAGGCCAGCAGGAACGGCTCGACCCCCATGTCGATCAGGCGATTGACCGCCGACGCCGCGTCATTGGTGTGCAACGTGGCCAGCACCAGGTGCCCGGTGAGGGAAGCCTGCACGGCGATCTGCGCGGTCTCCAGGTCGCGGATTTCGCCGATCATGATGATGTCCGGGTCCTGGCGCAGGATCGCACGCAGGGCCAGGGCAAAGGTCATGTCGATCTTGGCGTTGACCTGGATCTGGCTGATCCCCGGCAGGTCGTATTCCACCGGGTCTTCCACGGTGAGGATATTGCTCGTGCTGGCATCCAGGCGCGCCAGGGCGGCGTAGAGGCTGGTGGTCTTGCCGCTGCCAGTGGGCCCGGTGACCAGCACGATGCCGTGGGGCTGGCGAATCAGGCCATCAAGACGCGCCAGCAGCTGCGGGTCCATGCCCAGGGTTTCCAGCTGCAGGCGCCCGGCCTGTTTGTCGAGCAGGCGCATCACCACCCGTTCGCCATGGCCGGTGGGCACCGTCGACACCCGAATATCAATCGGCCGCCCGGCAACCCGCAGGGCGATGCGTCCATCCTGGGGCAGGCGTTTTTCGGCGATATCGAGCTGGGCCATGATCTTGATCCGCGACACCAGCGCGCCATGCAGGGCTTTGCGCGGCGACACCACATCGCGCAGGGTGCCGTCGACGCGGTAGCGCACCACGGAGTGGGTTTCGAAGGGTTCGATATGGATGTCACTGGCCTCGTCGCGGGCGGCCTGGGTCAGCAAGGCGTTGATCATGCGAATCACCGGGGCGCCGTCCTGGGTGTCGAGCAGGTCGGTGATTTCTGGGATGTCCTGCATCAGGCGGTCGAGGTCGACTTCGTTTTCGGCGGCGCCGACCACGGCGGCGGCGCTGCCGGTATCGGCGTAGGCACTGGCCAGCAGGCCGTCGAGTTCATCGTCGCGCACCTGCTCGATGGCGGCCTCGCCGAATTGCCGGTGGACCTCGCTGATCGACCAGCCGGGGGTCGAGGGGCAGATGGTCAGGCGCGGGCCTTCGGGTGTGGGCTGCAAGAGGATGCGTTGGGATTTGGCCCAGGCGTAGGGGAGCAGGCTCATAGGGACCCGCCCTTGCGGCGGCTCAGCGCACAGTAAGCCAGGGCTGCGCCCATGCTCGGCAGTCCGATTTTCAAGGCGACCGCATCCCCCTGTGGGAGCTGTCGAGCCCCACAGGGGGAATGGGTGCGACTCACGGGCGTGTACTCCCCGGCATCGCCTTCTCCACCGCCGGCAACTGCGGCGCCTGCACATCCGGCAATGCCCAGCTGTGCTGCGGCTGCAAGCCTCCCTGGGCGCGGCGCATAAAGTCGTAGCGATTGCGCGTAATGCTGCGCCCCGCGCCGCTGTCGCGAATGATGTAGGGGCGCAGGAACACCATCAGGTTGGTCTTGTTCACACTGCGCGACTCGTTGCGAAACAGCGCGCCCAACCCCGGGATGTCTGATAGCCACGGCACTGCGTCATTGCTCTGGGTATAGCCATCCTGCAACAGCCCGCCCAGCACCATGATCTGCCCGTCATCCAGCAAAATGCTGGTATCAATCGCGCGCTTGTTGGTCACCGTGCGCGCATCCCCCGACGCCCGGGTATCGACGCTGCTGACTTCCTGGTAGATATCCAGCTTCACCGTACCGCCCTCGGAAATCTGTGGCCGTACGTTCAACTTGAGCCCCACTTCCTCACGCTGCACGGTCTGGAACGGGTTATTGCTGGTGCCGCCCCCGCCGGTCACGTAGCTGCCGGTGATGAAGGGAATGGTCTGGCCGACGAAGATACTCGCCGCTTCATTGTCCAGGGTCAGCAGGTTCGGCGTGGATAACACATTGGTCCCGCCCTTGCTCTTCAACGCCCGCGCCAGGACTTTGAGGTCCAGCACCCGGCCGATCCCTGGAATATCCACGGTGCCGTCCACCAGGCCGATGTTCAGGCCCTTGGGCAGCACGTCGATGCTGGTCTTGCTGGTGGGGGTGCCGTTGATCCCGCTGCCGCCCAGGTTGACCCCGCCAAAACCACCCTTGCCCCCCAGGTTGCCGGCCTGCCACTGCACGCCGAATTCGCTGGCATCGTCTTCGTTGACTTCGACGATCAGGCTTTCGATCACCACCTGGGCGCGGCGCTGGTCGAGCATGTCGATGACTTCGCGCAGGTTGCGGTACAGCGGATCCGGGGCGGATATCAGCAGGGTGTTGGTGGTCGCATCGGCCTGGATCGTCACACCGCCGGCACTGAAGGCGGTGTTCTGCTCACTGCCGGCAGTGCTTGCGCCGGTGCTGTCCTTGGCATAACCGCTGGATGGCGCCGCGCTGGCGGTCGGCGTGCCGCTGCTGTTCTGGGTGCTGCCCTGGCTGGTGCTACCCGCGCCGCCCATCGCACTCAACTTGGAGCGGGCCTCGTCACTGACGCCACTTTCGCTCTCTCCGGTCAGCATGCCGCGCAGGGATTGGGCCAGCTTGCCGGCCTGGGCGTTGCGCAGGTACACCACGTGCATGTTGCTGGGGTTGCTCTGGGCATTGTCGAGCTTGTAGATCAGGTTGCGCGCCAGCTCCGTGCGCTCGGGGCTGCCGGCGCGGATGATGATCGAGTTGGAACGCGGGTCGCCGATCACGGCGATTTTCTGGGTCTGGTCGTTGCCCTGGGTTTCCAGCAACTCGGCGACCATTGCCGCGATATCCACGGCGATGCCGTTTTGCACCGGCACCACGTCGGTGTCGATGGCGCTTGGGGTGTCGATGCCGGCGATGATTTGCCCTACCCGTGCGAGGTTTTCCGCGTAGTCGGTGATGACGATGCTGTTGTTGCCGGGGTAGGCGTTGATCGGGTTGTTCGGCGAAACGATGGGGCGCAACACCGGGATCAGGTTCACCGCGTTTTCGTATTGCAGGCGGAAGGTGCGGGTCTGCATGCCATTGCCACTGGGGCTGGCGGCGTTGTAGATCGGCCCGCCCAGCAGTTTGGCGTCGGCTTCCGGGACCACCTGGGCCACGCCCCCCACGTCCACCACACTGAAGCCCTGCATGCGCAGCGCCGCCAGCAGCATGTCGTAGGCCTGGTGCGCCGGGACCTGGCCTTCGCTGACCAGGGTCAGGTTGCCCTTGACCCGGGGGTCTACCAGGAACTGCTGGCCGGTGGCGCGGGACAAGGCGCGTACCACCGCCTGGATCTCGGCGTCGACGAAGTTCAATTGCACCGGCTGGTCACCCAGCGGGTTGCGCACCTTGGCCGGCGCGGCGACCGGGCCACGGGCGCGATTGCTCAGCGGGTGCTGGACCCGCGGCTGAGGGCTGATTTCGCGCTGGCGATCGGGCAACGGCACGCCATTGCGCCGGGTGTCGGCCAGGGGCTGGCCGAGTTCGCTGTCCACCAGCAAGGGCGCAGGTGTGGGCGCCGGGGTGTGGCTGCAGGCACTGAGCGCCAGCAACAGCAGCGGCGCCACCTGGCGAAACGGCGCTGAACGGGGAAGTGACCACTTCATGAAGCTTCCTTAGCGCCAGGCGCCTGATCCATGCGAACGGTCCCGGACACGCTGCCGGCCGGGTTTTCTGGGGTATCGCCCACACGCTGCAAGCGCGCGTGGGAAACCTCCAGGGAAAATGCGCGCGGGCTGGCGAGCAGCCAACCGACCAGCGCATCCGCCGGCGCGTCGGTAAAAGTCAGGCGCCAACCGGCAGGCGCCACGCCCTGCAACTGATAGCGGTCTTTAAGTCCGGCAGCGTCGAGCGCCTGGCGCAGCGCGCCTTCCAGGTCTTGCCCGGCGCGCACACCGGCACTGGCGCCCTGCAGCAGCACCTGCAAGGTGGCGGCCTGGGTGCGCAGCTTGGGGGTTTCGGCCTGCCAGAAATCAATCTGCTGCAAGGGCGGCTCAATCAGCAGCAACCACACCAAAAAGCCCGCCAGTACCGCCCCGCTGCCGCCCAGCAGGCGCTTTTCGCGCAGGGCCAGGCCGCTCCAGAATCCCTGGAGCTGGCCGCGCAGGTGCGGATAGCCGAACTTACTCATCGGCGCCTCCCGTGTTGTCGAGCGGCCCGAGGGTCCAGCCGTGCTCATCGCGGGTGGCAGCGAAACCCGCCTCGGTCAACGCCGCCTGCCACTCCCCTGGGGCGGCCGGGCTGCGACTGTCGGGCAACAGCTCCAGGTGCAACCGGCCTTGATCAAATGCCAACGCCTGGACGCTGCCGACCATAAACGGCAGGTGGTTGCCCGCCAGTTGCAACAGGCTGCTGAAACGCTGGCCGGGATCGGCGTTGGCACCTTGCCCGGCGGCCAGTTGCTGCCGGGCCTGTTGCAGCGGATTGAGGATCACCGGCAAGTACGGGAAGGCCTGCTTGACCTGGGCAATCATCCGCGCCTTGAGCTGTTGCCCTTCGTCCACCTGGCGCGCGGCATACAGGTTCAGGCCCAGGGTCCAGACCGCCACCGCCAGGGCGCTGAGCCCCAGCGCCCGGCCCCAGCCACCGCTGCTGGCGCGCTTGAGGTGGCCATGCAAGCCCCAGGCGGGGACCACACCCTGCCAGCGCGCGGGCGTGTGTTCATCGACCTGATGCAACTGCGCGCCAGCCTGCACCAGTTCCGCCAGGGCCTGTGGCCCCAGGGGATGCAAGGCGCTCTGGTGCAGGCTCTGGCGCAGCAGCAGATGCCCGTCGACGCAGGCCACGCTCAAATGCCCCGCCGGCGGCACAGGCAAGGCATAAGGCGCCGGGTACAGGCCGCGCAAACTGATAGGCACCTGAGCCAGCACCCGCTGCAGCTGCTCCAGGCCAGCCGTCGGCAGCCAGCCCACTTGCACCTGGCCGTTGCTCTGCCGTGGGCTGTGGACCACCTGCATGTGTGTGACCGGGCCGAGGATCAGCGCCTGGGCCGCGCAGGCCACTGCTGCCGCCACTTTAGCGGGTGGCAATTGCGGCAGTTCCAGGCTGCTCAGCAAACTGTCCCGGGGATGCAGGAAACACTCGGCCGCCAGGCTCTTGCGCGGTTGCGCCAACTGCCCAAGGCTGGCCTGACCTTGCCGGCTGACCTGCCCGGCGCGGTCCAACCAGGCGTAGTGCACCAGGCTTTCGGCGCTCAGTTGGGCCAGCGGCGGCAAGGCAATGCGCAAGCGCGTCATGCGCCCACCCGCCACCAAATCACTTGGGGTTGCCGGTCTTCAGGGCGATACAACAACGCTTCGACCGCCACCCGCCGCTGCTCGCGCCGCGCGCGGCCGTGCCAGCGGAACCACTCACTGGTGATTCCCACCTGCACCGAGTCCACCAGCAACTGCGGCATGCGCAGGCGGTTGACGAAATCCCCGCGGTTGATAAACCAGCGCCCGCTGTCCCGCTCGGCCACCAGCCCCTGGGCCTGGGACAGGCTGAGCCCCGGCACCACCGCACTGAGCACTTCGGCGCTGGCCGTATTGCCATTGACCCAGGTGTTGTCGGGCAACACGCTGACATAGGCCGCCAGGCGTTGCTGCACACCCGGCTCAAGGGCAAGGTCGTCAAGACTTCGCAACATCGGCGCCCTGGCCGGCAGCAAAGTCTGCGCGGCCTCAGGCGAGGTGCTACGCAGGCTGCTCACGTCACTGCCACCCGCACGCTGCGCATAAGAGGCAAGCACCCGTTGGCTGATGCGCTGGCTGGTGTTGGGGTCGATGCCGAGCAACTGGCACAGACGCTGGAAACTCTGCAACTGCGCCACATCCGGCTGCTGCTGGCTGACCAGATTGCGCAGGTTGAACTTGCCCTGCTCGTCATCCAGGCGCCCTTCGACCACCCCGGCAAAGGGGCGCGCCCAGGGCTGGTCGAGACGGGTCAGCACCTCTTTGCGCCGCGCGTCCCACAACTGTTGCCGGCTGGCCTGCAGCGCGCCCTGCAACAACCAACTGCCCTGGACCCGCAGTTGTTCGGCCTCAAGGCTGCGGGTGAACACGCTCTGGCGGGTGAGCATGGCCCCGGCAAGCACCGCCACCACGGCGGCGATCAGCAACGCGCTGATAATCGCCATGCCGCGCTGCTTCGCCGCTCTGGGCAAATGGCTGTTCATGGCGCGCCTTACAACTGCCAGGAGCCGATATCGGCATTCACGCCCTCACCGTCCGGTTGGCCGTCGGCGCCCAGGGAGAACACATCGACTTCACCGTTGGCGCCAGGGTTGAGGTACTGGTACGGGCGGCCCCAGGGGTCGTTGGGCAAGCGTTCGAGGTAGGCGCGCCAGTTGCTGTTCTTCCCATCGGCCGGGCGCTCGACCAGGACCTTGAGGCCCTGGGTCTGGTTCGGATAGCTGCCGTGGTCCAGGCGGTAGAGTTTCAGCGCCTGCATCAGGCCACCGATGTCTTGCCGGGCGGCCGTGGCGCGCGCCTGGTCGGGGCGGTCGAGCACCTTGGGCACCACCATGGCGGCGAGGATCCCGAGAATGACCACCACCACCATGATCTCGATCAGGGTAAAGCCACGCTGGCCACGAGCGCCTCGCGGGGTGGATGTGAAGTGCGCGATATCCATCTCGACATTCCTTGGCTTGAGTGCTTTTCGTCGCGCAGTGTTGCAAGACAACATGTCAGGCGTATTGAAAATCCTCGGGAGCTTTGGTCGCCAATCGGTCAAGTGCAGGGGCTAGTCTGCGGGCCTGTTTCCCGGCATTGAGCAAGCCATGCGCGCCCGCAATAGGAACCAAGGTTTCACCCTGATCGAGGTGCTGGTGGCCCTGGCGATTATCGCCGTGGCCATGGCGGCGGCGGTGCGGGTGGCGGGGTTGATGACCCAGAGCAATGGCCTGTTGCGCGACAAGTCCATCGCCATGCTGGCGGCCCAGAGTCGCCTGGCGCAACTGCGCCTGGAGGGCCGCGCCGGCCCCGGGCGCAAGACGTTCGAGTGCGACCAGGGCCGCTTGAAACTGCGCTGTGAACAGGTGGTGGCAGGCGCTGGCGACCTGTGGAAAGTCAGCGTGCAAGTGCTGGACGCCACACGCGAGGCGTCGCCCCTGGCGCGCCTTGAGACCCTGGTGGGCCGCGCGCCGGCGTTAAAGCAGGTTACGGCCGAGTGAGCCGGGGCAAGGCCGGGGCATCGGGCAACTTTTCGAGGTTGACCCGGACCTTTTCAGCGCCGCGCTCGATCACCACCCCGTCGCCCTCGATGGCCGCCAGGCGCACGCCGGGACTGAGGCGTTCACCCGCTAGAAAGCTGCGCGGCGGCCCGTCGTTGAGGCTGAGAATCGCCACCGCGCCCTGGGCGCCGGCCAGCACCCCGGAGACCTTGATCTGCAGGGCCGCCGGCATGTCGGCAAACCATTGCAGCGCCGGGTTATCACTGCGCGCCGCCAATGCCTGGGGGGCAAGCGCCGGGGTATGGGACTCGGCAGACGTCAGCAACAACGGTGTCCATGTAGCGACCCCGGCCAGCGTCGCCAGCACGGCCAGGGCCTGGATGCCGTGGGCGGCAGATACGCGATGGATGAATGCCATGGGCGGGACCTCCTGTTTGTCCGTGCAGACAGCCTACAGGGCAATTCTCACGGTTTTATTTCAGTGGCAGATCCCGTTGAGGGCACACCCATGACGAATCGCCGGCAACAGGGGTTCACCTTGATCGAGTTGATGGTGGTGCTGGTGATCATCGGCATTGCCAGCGCGGCCATCAGCCTGAGCATCAAGCCCGACCCCTTGCACCGCTTGCGCAAGGACGCCGAGCGCCTGAGCCAGGTGCTGCAGATCGCCCAGGCCGAAGCCCGTGCCGATGGCCGCACGATCACCTGGCGCGCCGATGCCAAGGGCTACCGTTTGAGCCGCCGCCACGACGATGGCCGGGGGCTGGAGGACTTCAAGGATGACCCACAACTGCGCCCACGGGCCTGGGATACCACGCCGATGCTGGTGCGGATCGAACCCCGGCAGACCCTGGTGCTGAATGCCGAATGGATCAATCCGCCGCTGCAGGTGTGGCTCTCGGACGGGCAACACGGCCTCAGCCTGCAACGTGATGCAGCCGGCACCTTGCGCGTGGTGAGCCAGCCATGAACCGCGAGCAGCAAGGCTTTACCCTGATCGAAGTGATGGTGGCGATCATGCTGATGGCGGTGGTCAGCCTGATTGCCTGGCGCGGCCTGGACAGCGTGACCCGCGCCGACGCCCACTTGCAGGCCAGCACCGAACAGACCCAGGGCCTGCTGCGCGCCCTGAACCAGCTGCAACTGGACGTCAGCCTGCGCGCCGGGGTGGAACTGGCTGCGCCACCCACCGAGGACCAGCCTCCCGCCGCCGACGCCTTGCCGGCGGTGACCGTGCGCAGCTCCGACAGCCAGGGCTTTCGTCTGGAGCTGATCCGCAGCGCGCCAACCCCCGGCGACGGCCTGCAACGGGTGCGGTGGTGGCTCAAGGGCGATACCTTGTACCGCGCTGCCGCACCGGCGCGGGATCGCTATCCGCTGCCGGCGCCCAAGGAGGCGGTGGCGGTGTTGAGCCAGGTCAGCGACCTGCAAGTGCGGGTGTGGGACAACGAGAAAGGCTGGCGGCAGTTGAGCGGCAATCGCCAGGACAATCCATTGGGGATGGAAATCACCCTGGTGCGCCAGACGCCCCAGGGGGTGGAGCGCTATCGCCAGGTGCTGGGGCCGTTGGACTGAAGCTGTGGCGAGCGGGCTCCCTTCTCCAGGGCTAGCTGAGCAACACCACCCCACCCGGCAGTTCCGTGCATTTGGCCCCATAGGCATCGCGGATCAGCAGCGCCACGCCTGGCAGTTGTTCGAGACTGAAGCGCGCCTGGACCCGGCGCTTGCCCAGTTCGCGGTTGAGCAATACCAACATCCCTGGGCGGTAGCGGTTGATCTCGTCGATTACCGTATCCAGTGTGGCGTTATTGAATACCAGCACCTGTTCCCGCCAGGCGATCACGGCTTCGGTGTCCACCGTCACCACGGGGCCCAGCCCGGCCGCGTCGTAGGTCAACTGGCGCCCGCTGTCCAGGCGCACGCTGCGCCCCTGCACCTCAACCGCCAGCCAGCCTTCAATGCAGGTCACGCACACACTGTGGTCGGTGTTGCGCACATTGAAGCGCGCCTGGCTCGCGCTCAGCCAGCCCGCCCCTGCCTGTACGGTCAGCGGCTGTGCCACCTGCACCTCGACCTCGCCTTCAAGCAGTTCGATGCCCTGCTCGCGCCGGCTGATGCGGGTCTGGGTGTTGAGCTCCAGGCTGATACCCTCGCGCAAGTCCACCCGCCGCTGCTCGCCCACTGCGGTGTGGTAGTCAGCGCCCAAGCCGGCAAAACCACCGGGCACGCTGATGTGCACCATCACCAGGGCCGCCGAGGCCGCAAGCGCCCCGCCGAGGAACGCCCTTCGGCCAAAGTGCCGGGGGGCCTGGGCCTCGGTCAGCGCCGGGGTCAATTGTTGCCACAGTCGCTTGGCCTGTTCGAAGGCCTGGGCATGCTCGGGGCTCTGGGCGCACCACTGGCGCAGGGCCTTGGCATCGGCCACGGTTGCCTGGCCCGAGGTCAGGAGGACCAGCCAGTCGCGCGCTTCACCGTGCAATCGGCTGTCGGGCGTGCCCCGGGCAGTGGGAAAGCTAAAAATATTCAAGCGCGCAGGTACTCACGGATTATCAGGGACTCAACACTAAGACGGTTTTCCGGCGCCGGGACCGAACCGCTGGATGACTTTTCTTTCCAGACGCTGGGCGCAATGCCCCAGGGCGGCCTTGATTTCCTTCTCGACCATGCGTGTGGAAATGCCGAAACGCTGGGAGATTTCCAGGTGTGGCGCTTCCTCCAGGCGCGCGGCGATAAGGATCTTGCGCCGCCGGGCAGGCAGTTCGTAGAGGGCTTTGAGCAGGGACTGGATTTCTTTCTGGCCACCCACCACCCGCGAGGGGTCCAGGGCTTCATCGCTGATATTGAGCAACTCCTCGACTTCGCTGCCGGTCAGCAGGCGGGCATCGGCCTGGCGCCGGTCGGCCGCAATGTTCAGAGCCATGCGGTACAGATAGGCATTGGGTTGTTGCAGGTTCGCCGGCATGTCCATGCGGTCGACCCGCAGGTAGGTTTCATGCAGGACGTCATTGGCCAGATCCTCCGACCCCAGGCGCTTGCGCAAACGCACCTTGAAGTCCTCGTAGGAGGCCAGGAACAACCTGACCATTGGCGTGTGCCCGGTATCCTTCATGCCCCGGAAGCTCCTTGCCGTGCTGTGCATTCCATGCGTTTTCCTGTGGTATCGGGCATTAAAAGCAGGGTCAACGGCAACCGCATCGAGCTGGGTGCCGGGCGCTCTATCCAGGTGCTGCCGAGGCTGCGCACCAGCGCTTCATCACGCAGTACATCGCCGGTGGAGCTGACCAGGCGGCTGTGTTCAATCAATCCGTCACGGTTGACCCAGACCTGCACCAGCGCCCGAAAACTGCCGGGGCGGGTCAAGGGTGAACGGCACAGGCTGGCTTCGACGGCCTGCTGCACGGCGCTGGCATAACTGCGGTTGAGCCGTGCGGCGTTACGTGGCGACACCCCGCGACTGGCCAGCGGTTGGCTGACTTCAGGCACCTGCAGGGTGAATGCATCACTGCGTGCGTAACGCGCCATCAGGCCACTCCCTGTCAGTAACAGGCCCAGGGCCTGCTGGGCGCTGTAGTGCCCGTGCACACCCATCGAACGTCGTCCATCGCTCAACTCGCGGTCCACCAGCACAGCCATTCCGGTGGCCCGGCTGAAAGCTTCCAGGGCGGGCGCCAGGTCTTGCGCAGGCAGATCCAGGCGCAACAACGGCGGCTCCCCCGCTTGCACCCTGGGCAGTGGCAGCCACATCCAGGCCAACAGCAAGACCAGGCAGCAGTGCGTGCGCCTCCAAGCCCACCGTTCGCCCCCTGCTCTGCCTTGTTGCACGGCTGCCGTGTCCTGGGAAAAGCGTCATCCTGAGGCCAATTTATGAACCTGATGTTACGGTGATGGCAAAAAAAACATCACGGTTTCGCCAGCGCCACCGGGCTAGACTGGCAGGCACTAACGGCCCACTCCCCAGGGCCTGCCAGGAGGCTCTGATGAAGCGGTTGTTGATGCTGTTGTTATGCGCGGGCCTGGCGTCGAACGTGCACGCCGAGGAAACGCCGGGCGGTTGTGTCGAGGCCAGGGTGGATGGGTACAAAGCGCCTGACTATGGATGCCTGAGCCAGCAGATGGGCGCTAAGGCAGCGCAGAAAAACCGCGAGGCGCGGGAAAAACCGGTGCACCAGCGGCCGCCGAACCAGATTGGCTTGTCGACGCCGGCGGCGACCAGTGTGCGGATGGGCAATACGTTCGGTACGGGGGTAAAGCCGCAGCGGCCGTGATCTGGGGGCCTGCTAGAAGCGCCACTCCTCGGCCCTAACCAGTTGGCAGAACGGCCCATCCAGCGTGGCATTGTGATGAACGACGATATGCTCGGCTTTCATCACGGGAGTGTCCGAACAGGTATGGCCATCGGCGATAAGTACCGCATCGAAGCCAAGGTCACGGGCAGCGCGGCAGGTGCTGTCGACGCAGTATTGCGTTTTCATCCCGGTGACCACTACACCGCTAGCGCCGCATGCGCGCAACTGGTCAGCCAGGTCGGTCGACTCAAAGGCGTTGGGCCGGCGCTTGTCGAACACCTTTTCGCCACCGAGCAACTTCAGTTGCGGTACCACCTTCGTCAGCGGGCTGCCGGGTTCGATGGGCGAGCCCACGGGCCCGATATGGCGCGCCAGAAAAATCGGCGCACCGGCGTGGCGGGCCTTATCCATCAGGCTATTGAGTGTTTCCAACAACGCTTCGCAGCGCCATGGTTTTTCCGGGCCGTGAACTAGCCCGACTTGCATATCGAGAATCAACAGGGCGTACATGGGTGCATCTCCTTGCGTTTGAGCCAGCGACACAAGGACAAGAAAAAAGGCCCTGTCCATCGCTGGCGGGCCTTTGAAGTTCGTCTGCTATTGGCTCACGAAACCTCGCACGCTCCGCTTGCAGCGGTCGTGGTGGTGGTCGTCGAGGTGAGGCAATAGGCAGTCATGCATCGACACTAGCAATACCGCAACGCCCTGACAAGCCAGGATCCTGGAGCGCCCCCCCGAGCTGCAAACGTGTTCAGTGCTTAAACCGAAAATGCGGCAATAAAGCGCAATGGATAGGAATATGTCGGGACTTTTGCCAGAATGCGCAACTTAGAAACATTCGCATTCGCAGGAAGATCCCATGCACGCCCCCCACCCGCTCCCCGCTGCGCGCCGCATCCTTGCCGTCGAGGATGACCCGTTGCTCGCCGCCCACCTGCACAGCCACCTGGGCCAGCGTGGCTTCGAGGTCACGTTGCGCCAGGATGGTGGAGGGATTGTCGAGCTGGCGCGTACCCAGGATTTCGACCTGATCCTGATGGACATCATGCTGCCCGGCAGCAGCGGCCTGGAGGTGCTCGCGCAACTGCGGCGGCATCAACGGGTACCGGTGATCCTGATGTCGGCCCTCGGTGCCGAGCAGGACCGCATCACCGGTTTCAGCCAGGGCGCCGACGATTACCTGCCCAAGCCGTTCAGCATGTTGGAGATGGATGTGCGCATCGACGCGATCCTGCGCCGGGTGGCCTATGAACATGAGGTGCCTGGCACGGCGCGCAATGAAGATCCGCAACTGACGTTCGACGAACAGCGCACGGATGTGCACCTGGATGAACAGTGGGCCGACCTGACTACCACCGAATACCGCGTCCTGGAAACCCTGGTGGCCCATGCCGACGAGGTGCTGACCAAGGCATTCCTGTATCAGCAGGTCATGCACCGCGCCTATTCGCGGCATGATCGCAGCCTGGACATGCATGTCAGCCGTATCCGCCGCAAGTTGCAGGCCATCGGCTACACCGCCGGGCGCGTGGAAACGGTCAGGAGCACGGGCTATATGCTGACCCGGCTGGAGCCATGAGGCTGCCCAACCGCCACTCGCTGTTGTGGAAATTGATCGGCTTGCTGGCGGTGTTGTGCCTGCTGGTGGTCAGCCTGCAAGTGGATGTGAGCCGGCGCATCTACGAAGCCACCGCGCGCTTGCCCGCCCCCACCCGTTACATCCTCAGCGAGTACTCACGCCAGGCCGAAATTGCCTGGCGCGAACGCGGTGCAGTGGGGGTCGATGAGTTCCTCAAGAATCTGCGTGCCCAGGAGCAGGTATGGGCGGTGATAGTGGACGACCACCAGTCGCTGTCCTCCCAGGCTTTGACCACGATCGAGCGGCGCAAGCTGGATTTTGTACGCCAGATCGACTGGCCAGTGGGCCGCCCCGGCGGGCGGCCGACTTTCTATATTCCGTTCAGCGACGGTGCAGCACGCCTGGTCATGGAGTTGCCACTGCACCTGGACCCCCGCCAGGGCCGTGGCCTGTGGGACATTTTGCTGCGCCAGGTACTGCCGACGTGCCTGGCGCTATTGTTTGGTGTGCTGTTGTACCGGGTGCTGATTTCGCCGCTGGTGATCTTGCGGCGCCAGGCCAATGCCCTGAGCGCCGGCGACCTGGCGGCGCGGGTCGGGCCCCAGGTGACGCACCGCCGTGACGAACTCGGTGAATTGGCCCGGGCCTTCGACCACATGGCCGAGCGCCTGGAAAATACCGTGGTCCTGCAACGGCGCCTGCTGCGGGACTTGTCCCACGAACTGCGCACGCCCTTGAGCCGGCTGCGGGTGGCCGGGGAGCGCGAGCCCGATCCAAATGCCCTGCGCCAGCGCCTGGAGCGCGAAGTGCAAGGCATGGAACGCTTGATCGGCAGCACCCTGGAGCTGGTCTGGCTGGATACCGAACGCCCGGCGATGCCCGTGGAAGCGGTCGAAATGGAACCGTTGTGGGACTTGCTGCGCGAAGACGCCTGCTTTGAAAGCGGCTGGCCGCGGGAGCGCCTGCCCTGCGAACTGCCCGCCGACTGTTGGGTGCTGGGCAACCTCAATGGCCTGGCCCAGGCCCTGGAAAATATCCTGCGCAATGCCATCCGCCATTCCCCCGAACACGGTGTGGTGCGCTTGACCGGAGCATTGGAGGGCGATTTCTGGCACTTGTGCATCCAGGACCAGGGCCCAGGGATCGAGCCGGACAAGCTGGAGCAGATCTTCCTGCCCTTCACCCGCCTCAACGCCGCCCGCCCCGGCGGTGACGGCTATGGCCTGGGGTTGTCGATTGCGCGCAGCATCGTGCAGTTGCAAGGCGGCCAGTTGTGGGCACAGAACACCACGCCCGGGCTGTGCCTGCACCTGCGGCTCAAAGTGTATAAGTTGTAAATTGCGTTTACTCCCATATGAGAATCACTAGCATTCGAGCCATACGTTTCTTGTGACCCACTCGGTCTATGTGGGAGCTGGCTTGCCTGCGATGCAGACGCCTCGGTCTAGCAGGTCATTCCGAGGAGATGCCATCGCAGGCAAGCCAGCTCCCACACAAGCCTGCCCCCCAGGGCGATGGTGTTGCCTGGTCTGATGCTGATGAGCCCTCCATGAAAAGCAAATCCCCTGCCTGGCCGACCCTCTCGCGGGTAGTCGCCGCGCTGATCGGCGGCTACCTGTTTACCTATGCGTTTACCGCCGCCCTGGCGCGCCTGTTGCCCATGGACAAGGTGGATGCCCTGGTGGTCGCCAGCCTGCCCTCCTTCTTGATCTACACCCTGGCGATCCTCTGGGCCTTTGCCTGTCGCAACGCCTGGCGTGCGTGGGCCGGGATGGCCCTGGCGCTGCCCCTGGCTGCCGTCGGTTTCTGGCCACACTGGCGCGAGGTGCTGGGATGAAACACAAGACCCTGACCCAGGCCATGGCCTGGCTGCATACCTGGAGCGGGCTGGTGTTCGGCTGGCTGCTGTTTGCAATCTTCCTGACCGGCACCCTGGCGGTGTTCGACAAGGAAATCGACGGCTGGATGCGCCCGGAAATCCCCACCGCGCCCCTGTCGCAAAGCGCCGCCGCGCAGCAGGCCCTCGACTACCTGGCGCGCCAGCACCCCGAGGCGAAGACCTGGAACATCGGCCTGCCCGGCGAACGCTCCGACACCCTGACGGTATCGGCCGGCGAACAACGACGTGGCGGCGGCACCGCGCTCGACCCGCACACCGGCGAGCCCCTGGCCGTGCGCGAAACTGCCGGGGGCGGGTTTTTCTTCCGCTTCCACTTCACCCTCAACCTGCCGCGCGACCTGGGGATCTGGACGGTCGGCCTGGCCGCCATGGCGATGCTGGTCGCGTTGGTCAGCGGGATCGTGATCCACAAGAAATTCTTCAAGGAGTTCTTCACCTTCCGCCCCGCCAAGGGCCAGCGCTCATGGCTGGATGCGCACAACGCGACAGCGGTGCTGGTGCTGCCCTTTCACCTGATGATCACCTATACCGGGCTGGTGATCTTCTATTTGATCTACATGCCGGCGGCGGTGGACGCGCTGTTTGACGGCGACCGCGACAACCTCTTCCGCGCCCTGCGTGGTGCACCCGCCGAACAACAAGTGCGCGGCGAACGCCCCAAACACAGCGAAGCGGCCGAACTGACGGCACTGGAACCGCTGCTGGCCGAGGCCGAGCGGGCCATGGGGCCGGTGTCCAGCTTGTCGATCCACAACCCCGGCCGCAGCGACGCACGCATCGAGGTACGGCCGGTACTGGGCAACCGCATCGAGCTGACCAAGGGCCAGAGCATGCTGTTTGACGGGGTCAGCGGTGCCGTCCTGCGCCAGCCTGCGGTCAGCCGGCACAGCCTGTTGACCCAGAAGGTCATGGCCGGCCTGCACTTTGCGCAGTTCGGCGGCTACTCCATGCGCTGGTTGTACTTTGTCTGCGGCCTGGCCAGTTGCGCAATGCTGGCAACCGGCGTGGTGCTGTTTACCGTCAAACGCCGCCGGCGCCATGATGGCGAAGGCGCTGTGGGCGCCCTGCTCTACCACATCGCCGAACGCCTGAATGTGGCGGTGGTGGCCGGGCTGACGGTGGCGTGCGTGGCCTTGTTGTGGGCCAACCGCTTGCTCCCGGTGGAACTGGCCCAGCGCGGTGGCTGGGAAGTGCGGGTGTTTTTCCTGGTGTGGCTGTTGAGCCTGGGCCACGCGATTGTCCGCCCCTGGCGCAGTGCCTGGCGCGAGCAACTGGGCCTGGCGGCAGTGCTGTGTATCGGCCTGCCGGCCCTGAATCTGCTGGGGGAAAGCCTGGGGGATTACGTCTACCTGGAATTGACCAGCGTCGCCCTCGGCCTGCTGCTGGCCTGGCCGTGCTGGAAGCTGTACCAGGCGCCCAAGGAACGCAGCACCCGGCGCGTGGCCAAGCACGCTGTGGCGGAGGTCAATTGAGATGGCGTTGATAGTCGCGTTGTTGCTGGCCTGCGCAGGGATGGCGGGGTTATGCCTGGGCTTGGAGCGCCATTACAAACAACTTATGCAGCGCCTGCCCTCGCCGGTGCTACGACGTGGCCTGCGAGTGCTGGGCTGGGGGATGCTGGCGGCGAGTTTTGCCGTCAGCGTACTGGGGTGGGGCTGGGCCATGGGGCCGGTGGCGTGGTTCGGCTTGATTTCGCTGGCTGGGCTTGGCGTGGTGTTTCTGTTGCCCTACACCACGCGCTGATGGGCCAAAAAACCTTGTAGGGGCCGGTTTGCCGGCGATTGCGCCGGGTTATCGGATACATGCGGCGACTGATACACCGCCATTGCAGCATAGGTATCTACACAACTCTTTTCTGGGGTTGTGTACATATCCGTTGCTGCGGTCACGGCGGCTATTGGTTCCGCCCTTACGGCGGCTCACTTTGGAAGAGCGCCAAAGTAAGCAAAACGCTCTTGCCCCACCACTCGGTGCCTCGCCTAGGCTCGGCATGCCCGCAGTCAGGCATTGCTCCGTGGGTCCGCCGCGATCGGCCATCCATGGCCGTGTCGCGGCTACCCCGGCATCCATGCCGGGGTGCCCACTGCGCAATACCTGCCTGCGGCCAGCGTGGTTTAACGGGGCGCCTGAGATCAAGATCAAAAGC
>NZ_JAARMC010000034.1:0-35490 GCF_012985595.1 Pseudomonas sp. WS 5411 | reverse complement strand
AGACGCAAAGAACGGGTATGTTTCAATCAAAGTGTCACCTATGTGAATGCACTTTTTTGTAACCTATGTGGTTGTCCCGTACATGCCCCACCACTCGGTGCCTCGCCTAGGCTCGGCATGCCCACAGTCAGGCATTGCTCCGTGGGCCCGCCGCGATCGGCCATCCATGGCCGTGTCGCGGCTACCCCGGCATCCATGCCGGGGTACCCACTGCGCAATGCCTGCCTGCGGCCATCGTGGTTTAACGGGGCGCCTGAGATCAAAAGCCAGATCAAAAGCAGAGCAACAGCAACAGCAACAGCAATGCCAGAGCGCGAAGCTGCATTCCCCCCTGTGGGAGCTGGCTTGCCTGCGATGGCGGTGTACCAGCCAATACATTTATCGACTGATACACCGCCATCGCAGGCAAGCCAGCTCCCACAGGGGTACGCGCACGCTTCGACGATCAGGTCGGCTGTCAGGCCGCCTCGCTTTGCTTGTGATTTTGATCTGAGGCGCCCCGTTAAACCACGCTGGCCGTCATCCGATATTGATTTGGGGGGTAACCCGGCAGGACGCCGGGTTAGCCGCGCTGGGCCATGGATGGCCCATCGCGGCGGCCCCCCAAATCAATGTCGGATGACGGGCACACCGAGCCTAGGCGAGGTGCCGAGTGGTGGGGCAGGAGCCCTTTTGGTTACTTTTGGGGCTCTTTTCCAAAAGTGACCCGCCGTAAGGGCGGAACCCTAAGCTGCCGTGACCGCAGCAATGGATATGTACACATCCCCAACAACCAAAAAAGAGCAGTTGTGTAGATACTCATGCTGCGATATCGGCGGATCCGTCGCTCATTTTTTCTGATAAACCGCTATCGCAGGCAAGCCCACACCACACAAGCGCACCGCACATTTGATTGCGTTTGTTGCCCACTCTCCGATCACCTGCTAAACCTTGTTGCACATACCCACGACAAGGAAGCAGTCGTATGTCAGTCGAGTCAGAAGTATCCCTGGATGGGAAGAAATTGACGATCGCAATCAAGGGCCGGTTCGATTTCGGCAGTCATCAATCCTTTCGTGATTCCTATGAGCGGTTCTACAAGGTTCCCGAAACCTACGTCGTGGACTTGAAAGAGGCCACTTACCTCGACAGCTCGGCCCTGGGCATGTTGCTGCTGTTGCGTGATCACGCTGGTGATGACGCGGATGTGCGCGTGATCAACAGCAACTCCGATGTGCGCAAGATCCTCGCTATCTCCAACTTCGACAAACTGTTCGACATCAGTTGAGTGCCCAGGCTCTGGACACCCTCACGGTACTGATCGCCGAGGACAGCGCTGCCGACCGGCTGCTGCTGTCGAGCATCGTGCGCCGCCAGGGGCATCGGGTGCTCAGTGCCAGTAATGGCCAGGAAGCGGTCGAGGTGTTCGCCCGTGAGCGTCCGCAACTGGTGTTGATGGATGCGCTGATGCCGGTGATGGACGGCTTCGAGGCGGCCCGGCAGATCAAGCAGTTGGCCGGCGAGGCGCTGGTGCCGATCATTTTTCTCACCTCCCTGCGTGAGAGCGAAGCCTTGGCGCGCTGCCTGGATGCCGGTGGCGATGACTTCCTGGCCAAGCCCTATAACCAGATCATCCTGGCCGCGAAGATCAACGCCATGGACCGCCTGCGTCGGTTGCAGGCCACCGTGCTTGAGCAGCGCGACCAGATCGCCCGTCACCATGACTACCTGCTGCATGAGCAACGGGTGGCCAAGGCGGTGTTCGACAAGGTCGCCCACTCTGGCTGCCTGAACGCGGCGCACAATATCCGTTACCTGCAATCGCCCTATGCGCTGTTCAATGGCGACCTGCTGCTGGCGGCCTATACGCCGTCGGGTGATATGCACGTGCTGCTGGGCGACTTCACCGGGCATGGCTTGCCGGCGGCGGTCGGCGCAATGCCTCTGGCCGAGGTGTTCTACGGCATGACCGCCAAGGGCTATGGCCTGGCGCAGACCCTGCGGGAGATGAACGCCAAGCTCAAACGCATCCTGCCGGTGGATATGTTCTGTTGTGCCACGCTGTTGTGTCTCAGTGACCAGCGGCGGGTGGTGGAGGTATGGAACGGCGGCATGCCTGATGGCTATGTGCATGAAGTGGCCACGGGGCGGCGCACGCCGCTGGTGTCGCGGCATTTACCCCTGGGCGTGCTGGCGCCCGAGGCCTTTGACGACCGCACCGAGGTCTGGCCCATGGCCTTGGGCGACCGGGTGTTCTTGCTGTCCGATGGGGTGATTGATACCGCCGATGCCAACGACCAGTTGTTTGGGGTCGAGCGCCTGCGACGGGTGTTTGCCGCCAACCGCGAGCCTGAGCAGCTGTTTGTTGAAATCGAACAGGCGCTTGCCGCATTCCGAGGGCAGGTGCGGGACGATATCAGCCTGGTCGAAATCACCCTGCTGGCCGAGCAATCGCTGTTGGCGCCCCCCCTGCAGTACACCGACAGCGGCCAGTCCTGCCCGCTGGACTGGTCGGTGAGTTTCGAGTTTCGTGCCGAGACCCTCAAGCGTTACAACCCATTGCCATACCTGTTGCAGTTACTCCTGGAAATACATGGCCTGCGCGGCCAGAGCGGAGCGCTGTACAGTGTCATGGCCGAGCTGTACTCCAATGCCCTGGAGCATGGCGTGCTGGGCCTGGACTCCCGACTCAAACGCGATGTGCAGGGCTTTGCCAGCTATTATCGCCAGCGCAATGAGCGGCTCGACCAGTTGAATAGCGGCCACGTGCGTGTGCATGTGAACGTGGTTCCAACCGAGGCGGGTGGTTGCCTGAGCCTGCGTATCGAAGACAGCGGCGCCGGGTTTGATGTCGAAACAGTCCTGGCGCGGCCGTTGGATATCGACCGTTTGTCCGGGCGCGGGCTGAACCTGGTCCGGCAACTGAGCAGCAATGTACGTTGGACAGATGGCGGGCGCAGTGTGTGCGTGGAGTTTTGCTGGGAGGCTCTGGCATAATCCGTCGATTCTTGATCAAGGAGCGAACAAGTGACGCAGATACATATGGACCCTGAAGTGTTGGTGGGTTTGCAGGAAGTGATGGAGGGTGAATACCCCCACTTGCTCGACACCTTCCTCGATGACTCGCAAAAGCGCGTTGAAGCGTTGCGCAAGGCGCGCGATGACGCCAAGGCCCTGGGGCGTATCGCCCACAGCTTCAAGGGCAGCAGCGGCAACCTCGGTGCGGTGCGCCTGGCGCTGTTGTGCCAGCGACTGGAGGCTGAGTCGGCCAAGGAAGAGGTTACCGACCTGGGCAAACTGGTCGACCAGATTGATCACGAGTTTGCGTTGGTCAAGCCGCTGTATGAGTCGGAGCGCCAGCGCTTCTAGGCTCGGCAGGCCCGCCCTGAAAATCTGGCCCGACTTTTGCTATCTATCTTCTGCCTGCGCCCTCGACCCTGCGCAGCGGAGACCTGACTTATGCCTCTAGCCCCCAACTCGCTCCTGCAAGCCGCTCCTGCGGTCAAGCCCCAGGCGTCCTCCGCGAATGCGCAGGCAACGGCCGCAGACACGCGGGCCAAAGCGCCAGGCTTTGCACAGGTGTTCGCCAAGGAGTCAAAGGCGACCCCGGCCAAGGCTGCGGATATGGCGCCCAAGCCGAGCCATGACAAGCCAGCCAGCACCAGCGCCAAGAAAGATGTTGGCAGCGACAAGCCTGCCGCTGGCACTCCAGCGGTTGCCGATAGCGGCAAGACTTTGCCTGCCGCGCCGCCCGCCAAGGCCGACGCGGCAGCCCCCAGCGATGACGACAAAGGCGCGGACAAGGATCTGGCGCAAGCCCAGCCGCCAGTGGTCGATCCGGCCTCGATCGCGGCGCTGACACCCGCTCCGGTAGCGGTCCAGGCCGCTGTAGCGGATGACGCCACCACGCCGTTGCTGGTGACCACCCCTGCGGTCGCTGAAGAGGTCGTGCCTTTCGACCCCGAAGCTGACCCACTGGACTCATTGCCAGCCGTGCGCCTGGCGATGGAGCAGGGCGGTCATGTGTCTGCCAGCAGCCAGGCAGCGCAAAAGAACCTGCCGACCCAGGCTGAACCCACCGCCGCGCAGAACTTCAGCAACGGCCTGGCGGCCATGGTTGACCAGCAGGCGGCCAAGGACAGCACTGACCAGGGTGGCGAGAAGGCTTTCAGCGGCCTGATCGAAGATGGCCTCAAGGACTTGAAGGGCGCGAGCAGTGACACCCGCGTCGATGACTTCGCCAATCGCCTGGCCGCCTTGACCCAGGCTGCCACCCCCAAGACCACCAACGCCTTGCCCCTGAATAACCAGCCGCTGGCCATGCATCAGGGTGGCTGGACCGAGGAGGTGGTGAACCGGGTCATGTACCTGTCCAGCGCCAACCTCAAATCTGCCGATATCCAATTGCAGCCGGCCGAACTGGGACGCCTGGATATCCGCGTGAATATCACCGCCGACCAGCAGGCCCAAGTGAACTTCATGAGCGGCCATGCCGCCGTGCGCGAGGCCCTGGAGAGCCAGTCCGGGCGCCTGCGGGAAATGTTCGCCCAGCAGGGCATGGGCCAGGTCGACGTGAACGTGTCCGACCAGTCCCGTGGCTGGCAGGGCCAGGGTCAGGAGCAACAGCAGAACCAGGCGCGAGGTGTCAGTGGCAGTGGCGGACACAGCGATGGGCATGACGCAGGCCTTGCGGGCGACGTCACTGAAGTGGCGGCACCGATAGCCCAATCCGTCATAGGCTCCAGCGCTGTGGACTACTACGCCTGACCTGAGGTCAACACCGATCAAAATGTGGGAGCGGGCTTGCTCGCGATAGCGGTATGTCAGTTACCTAGTTGCTGACTGATCTAGTGCTATCGCGAGCAAGCCCGCTCCCACATTGGTTTTGCGCTGTTGCTGAAATCCGTGACAACTCTGGCATAACACTTGCTCTTGCCTTCCCGTGGATCTATGAAACCCCGAATAGTGACGGATTATTGGCATGGCGAAGAGTGACGACGCAGCGACAGCAACAGTACCTGCAGCAGGCAAGGGCAAGCTCAAGATGATCCTGCTGATTGTCGTGGCCTTGTTATTGGCCATTGGCGTGTCGGTGGGGGCTACCTGGTACTTTATGCACAGTGCCCAGAGCAAGCCGGTACCTGTGGCCGAGACCGCCAGCAACGTCAAGCAACCGGCAATCTTCGAGCAGATGCTCCCGGCCTTTGTTGCCAACTACAACCAGAACGGTCGGCAACGCTACCTGCAGGTGAGCATTACCTTGCAGGCGCGCAACCAGGCGGACATGGATGCGCTCAAGGTGCATATGCCGGTGATCCGCAACAACCTGGTGATGCTGTTCTCCGGGCAGAGCTTCGACAGCCTGGCCACCCCCGTGGGCCAGGAAATGCTGCGCCAGAAAGTCACTGCCAGCGTGCAGGAAGTGGCCCAGAAAGAACTGGGCAAAGTCGTGGTCGAGCAGGCGCTCTTCACTAATTTCGTATTGCAGTAGGATCACGACATGGCCGTGCAAGACCTGCTGTCCCAGGATGAAATCGATGCGCTGTTGCATGGTGTCGACGATGGTCTGGTACAGACCGAAATGGCTGCCGAGCCCGGCAGCGTCAAAAGTTATGACCTGACCAGCCAGGATCGCATCGTCCGCGGACGCATGCCGACCCTGGAAATGATCAACGAACGTTTTGCCCGCTACACCCGTATCAGCATGTTCAACATGCTGCGCCGTTCGGCGGACGTGGCGGTGGGCGGCGTGCAGGTGATGAAGTTTGGCGAGTACGTGCATTCGCTGTACGTGCCCACCAGCCTCAACCTGGTCAAGATCAAGCCCCTGCGTGGCACCGCGCTGTTCATCCTCGACGCCAAGCTGGTGTTCAAGCTGGTGGACAACTTCTTCGGCGGTGACGGCCGTCACGCCAAGATCGAAGGCCGTGAATTCACTCCTACCGAGTTGCGCGTGGTGCGCATGGTGCTGGAACAGGCCTTTATCGACCTGAAGGAAGCCTGGCAGGCGATCATGGAAGTCAATTTCGAGTACATCAACTCGGAAGTGAACCCGGCCATGGCCAACATCGTCGGGCCCAGCGAAGCCATTGTGGTCTCCACTTTCCACATCGAACTCGATGGCGGCGGCGGCGACCTGCACGTGACCATGCCGTATTCGATGATCGAGCCGGTGCGCGAGATGCTCGATGCGGGCTTCCAGTCTGACCTGGACGACCAGGACGAGCGCTGGGTCAAGGCCCTGCGCGAAGACTTGCTGGACGTTGACGTACCGCTGAGCGCCACCGTAGCGCGCCGCCAGCTGCGCCTGCGGGACATTTTGCATATGCAGCCGGGGGATGTGATCCCCGTCGAACTGCCAGACGAATTGATTATGCGCGCCAATGGCGTGCCGTCGTTCAAGGTCAAGCTCGGTTCCCACAAAGGGAACCTGGCGTTGCAAGTGGTTGAGCCGATCAACCGTCGCTGATGCATCCCCTAATTGATGATTTTTGCTGCGCCGAGGACATGTAATGGCTACCGAACACGAAAACACTTCCGCCGAAGACCAGGCCCTGGCTGACGAATGGGCAGCTGCCCTGGAAGAAACCGGCGATGCCAGCCAGGACGATATCGACGCCTTGCTGGCGGCCGATGCCGCCACCCCGCCAGTGGGCAATCGCCTGCCTATGGAAGAGTTTGGCAGCGTGCCGAAGAACCATGAGCCGGTCTCGCTGGATGGGCCCAACCTGGATGTGATCCTCGATATCCCGGTATCGATCTCCATGGAAGTGGGCAGCACCGAAATCAATATCCGTAACCTGCTGCAACTTAACCAGGGGTCGGTGATCGAGCTCGACCGCCTGGCCGGCGAGCCGCTGGATGTGCTGGTCAACGGCACGCTGATCGCCCATGGCGAAGTGGTGGTGGTCAACGAGAAGTTCGGCATCCGCCTGACGGACGTGATCAGCCCCAGCGAACGTATCAAGAAGCTGCGCTGAGATGAGTCGCCGGTGGTTGGGACTGTTGTGGGCGTTGCCGCTGGCCGTGATGGCGGCTGAACCGGTGGCCCAGGTCGCCGCGCCGGCCGCCGGCAGCAGCGTGACTGGGCAATTGACTCAGTTGGTGCTGGGCCTGTTGCTGGTGGTGGGGTTGATCTTTTTCCTCGCCTGGCTGTTGCGCCGGGTGCAGCGCATTGGTCCGGGCAATGCCCAGGTCATCGAACTGGTGGGATCGCGGGCCCTGGGGCCGCGTGATCGCCTGGTGCTGGTGCAGGTGGGCGAAGAGCAGATCCTGCTCGGTCTCACCCCTGGCCGGATTACCCCGTTGCACGTGCTTAAGCATCCCGTGAGCGTGGCCCAGACCGAGGCCGCCACACCGGAGTTCGCCCAGCGCCTGATGGAGCTGATGGGCAAGGACCAGAAGGATAAGAAGTAATGCGCGTTCTATTGGCGCTCATGCTGTTACTGGCAGCGCCCCTGGCGTTCGGCGCCGACCCGTTGTCGATCCCGGCGATCACCCTGGGCACCAATGCGGCCGGGGCCCAGGAGTATTCGGTCAGCCTGCAGATCCTGCTGATCATGACGGCGCTGAGTTTTATCCCGGCCTTCGTCATGCTCATGACCAGCTTCACCCGGATCATCATCGTGTTCTCGATCCTGCGCCAGGCCCTGGGCCTGCAGCAGACCCCATCGAACCAGATCCTTACCGGCATGGCGCTGTTTCTGACGCTGTTTATCATGGCGCCGGTATTCGACAAGGTGAACCAGCAAGCCCTGCAACCCTACCTGGCGGAGAAAATGACCGCCCAGGACGCGGTGGAAAAGGCCCAAGGCCCAATCAAGGACTTTATGCTGTCCCAGACCCGCTCCAGCGACCTGGAACTGTTTGTGCGCCTGTCCAAGCGCACCGATATCGCCAGCCCGGATCAGGCGCCCTTGACCATCCTGGTACCGGCGTTCGTCACCTCGGAGCTCAAGACGGCATTCCAGATCGGTTTCATGATCTTTATCCCGTTCCTGATCATCGACCTGGTGGTGGCTAGTGTGCTGATGGCCATGGGTATGATGATGCTGTCGCCGCTGATTATCTCGTTGCCGTTCAAGATCATGCTGTTTGTACTGGTGGATGGGTGGGCGCTGATTATCGGCACCCTGGCTGGCAGTTTTGGCGGGGTTTAGCGCATGACACCTGAAGTCGCAGTCGACCTGTTCCGTGAAGCCCTGTGGCTGACCACCGTGATGGTCGCCGTGCTGGTGGTGCCCAGCCTGTTGGTGGGCCTGCTGGTGGCGATGTTCCAGGCCGCCACCCAGATCAACGAACAAACCTTGAGCTTCCTTCCGCGCCTGTTGGTGATGCTGGTCACCCTGATCGTGGCCGGCCCCTGGCTGGTGCAAAGTTTCATGGAATACATCCTGCAGTTGTACGGCAGTATTCCGCAGTTGATTGGCTGACCCGATGCAGTCCTTGCTGGCGTTGACCGACACTCAGATCAGCACCTGGGTGGCCTCGTTTATCCTGCCGATGTTTCGCGTGGGCGCCTTGTTGATGACCATGCCGGTGTTCGGGACCACCCTGGTGCCCAAGCGCATACGGCTGTTTTTCACGGTGGCGATTACCGTGGTCATCGTGCCGGTACTGCCACCGATGCCGCCGGTCAATGCCCTGGACCTCAGTGCGCTGCTGCTGATCGCCGAACAGATTCTGATCGGCGCCTTGATGGGGTTCTCCCTGACCCTGTTTTTCCAGTCCTTCGTGATTGCCGGGCAAATCGTCTCGATCCAGATGGGCATGGGCTTTGCGTCCATGGTCGACCCTACCAACGGCGTGTCGGTGGCCGTGATCGGGCAGTTCCTGACCATGCTGGTGACCCTCCTGTTTTTGGCCATGAACGGCCATCTGGTGGCCTTTGAAATCCTTACCGAGAGTTTCACCACCTTACCGGTGGGCGAGGGCTTGATTGTCAACCACTTCTGGGAAGTGGTCGGGCGCCTCAGTTGGGTGCTGGGCGCGGCGTTGTTGCTGGTATTGCCGGCGATCACCGCGCTGCTGGTGGTCAACATCGCCTTTGGGGTGATGACCCGCGCCGCGCCGCAACTGAACATCTTCGCCATTGGTTTCCCGCTGACCCTGGTGTTGGGCATGGGGATTTTCTGGATCGGCCTGGCCGACATTCTCAATCAGTATCAACCGCTGGCCAGTGACGCCTTGCAGTTTTTACGTGATCTGGCACGGGCGCGCTGAGCCATGGCCGAGAGCGAGAGTGGTCAGGACAAAACAGAAGACCCCACGGAGAAACGAAAAAAAGACTCCAGGGAAAAGGGCGAGATCGCCCGTTCCAAAGAGCTCAACACCCTGGCGGTGATGCTCGCCGGGGCCGGTGGCCTGCTGATCTACGGCGGCGGCCTGGCCCAGGACCTGATGGAGATCATGAAGCACAATTTCTCCCTGCCCAGGGATGTGCTGCTGGACCCGCGCGCCATGGGCATCTACCTGCTGCACTCGGGGAAAATCGCGATCCTGGCCGCGCAACCGGTGCTGATCACGTTGTTGCTGGCGGCAATCATCGGGCCGATCTCCCTGGGGGGCTGGCTGTTTGCGGCCGGCAGCCTGGCGCCCAAATTCAGCCGGATGAACCCAGGGGCCGGGATCAAGCGCATGTTCTCCGCCAAGGCGCTGGTGGAGTTGCTCAAGGCCCTGGCGAAGTTCTTTATCATCCTGTTCGTGGCGCTGGTGGTGTTGAAGTCCGATATCGACGACTTGCTGCGCATCGCCCATGAACCGCTGGAGCTGGCAATCATCCACAGCGTGCAACTGGTGGGCTGGAGCTCATTGTGGATGGCGTGTGGCCTGATCCTGATTGCCGCAGTGGATGCGCCGATCCAGCTGTGGGAAAGCCACAAGAAACTGCTGATGACCAAGCAGGAAGTGCGCGACGAGCATAAGGATCAGGAAGGCAAGCCGGAAGTGAAGCAGCGGATTCGCCAGCTGCAGCGCGAAATGTCCCAGCGCAAGATGATGGCCTCGGTGCCCGACGCCGACGTGGTCATCACCAACCCGACCCACTACGCCGTGGCGCTCAAGTACGACGCGGAGAAGGGCGGCGCGCCGCTGCTGTTGGCCAAGGGCAGCGACTTCACCGCCTTGAAAATCCGCGAAATCGCCCAGGCCAATGACATCCTGCTGCTGGAATCGCCGGCTCTGGCGCGTTCGATCTTCTACTCCACTGACCTCGACCACGAGATCCCGGCCGGGTTGTATCTGGCGGTGGCCCAGGTGTTGGCCTACGTGTATCAGATCCGCCAATACCGTGCCGGCAAGGGTAAGCGTCCGGATCCGCTCAAGGACTTGCCGATTCCGCCGGATTTGCGTCGCGATTCCTGAGTCTTCTGCTGCCTTTTCCGACGCTATCGCGGGCAAGCCCGGCTCCCACATTTGATCGCATTCCAGTGTGGGAGCCGGGCTTGCCCGCGATGGCGTCGGAACAGGTGTTTGCCGTTCGTCCAACTCCCTCCCGACCTGTCAACTTTGACAGTAGCCAGCTCCCGTGCAGGGCGCTTTGATAGACCGGGAACATGCGGATTCGGGAGAAGGGCAATGGCAACGGGCACAGTGAAGTGGTTTACCGATTCAAAGGGCTTTGGATTCATCACGCAAGACGCCGGAGGAGAGGACCTGTTTGTGCACTTCTCGGACATTCAAAGCAGCGGCTTCAAGTCGCTGGCGGAGGGCCAGAAGGTGGAATATGAAGTTGTAGAGGGTCCGAAAGGCAAGCAGGCATCAAACGTGCGTCCACTCTGATGATCGTTCCCACGCTCCTGCGTGGGAACGATCTCGTCCCTGAAGCAAAAGTTGGAAGGCTTCTTGCAATACCGCCTTCAGGACGCCTCCCGGCGTCAAAAGTTTGCTTCAAGGTGACGAGGAATACCGGTGGATCGCTCTAATATGTTCAGCACAGCCCGTGGCACCCTGGCAGACCTCTCGCGAGGCAATCTGGGCGTGCCGCTGTTGCTGTTGGTCATGCTGGCAATGATGATGTTGCCGATGCCTCCGTTCCTGCTGGACGTGTTCTTCACCTTCAACATTGCCCTGTCCATCGTCGTGCTGCTGGTCTGCGTGTACGCCCTGCGGCCTTTGGATTTTGCGGTCTTTCCCACCATTTTGCTGGTTGCCACGCTGCTGCGCCTGGCCCTTAACGTGGCCTCTACGCGGGTGGTGATGCTGCACGGCCAGGACGGCCACGCCGCCGCCGGTAAGGTGATCCAGGCCTTCGGCGAGGTGGTGATCGGCGGCAACTATGTGGTCGGTATCGTGGTGTTCGCGATCCTGATGATCATCAACTTCGTGGTGGTGACCAAGGGTGCTGGGCGGATTTCCGAGGTGAGCGCGCGTTTTACCCTCGACGCCATGCCCGGCAAGCAAATGGCGATCGACGCCGACCTCAACGCCGGCCTGATCGACCAGAACCAGGCCAAGTCCCGCCGCTCGGAAGTGGCCCAGGAGGCCGAGTTTTACGGCTCCATGGACGGCGCCAGCAAGTTCGTGCGCGGCGACGCCATTGCCGGCCTGCTGATTCTGTTTATCAACCTGATCGGCGGCATGGCGGTCGGTATCTTCCAGCACGGCATGACCTTCGGCGATGCGGGCAAGGTGTACGCCTTGCTGACCATCGGTGACGGTTTGGTGGCGCAATTGCCATCACTGTTGCTATCTACAGCTGCGGCGATCATGGTGACCCGTGCGTCCGGCTCCGAAGACATGGGCAAGCAGATCAACCGCCAGATGTTCGCTTCGCCCAAGGCCTTGGCCGTGGCGGCCGGCATTATGGCAATCATGGGCATTGTGCCGGGCATGCCGCACTTCTCCTTCCTGACCATGGCTGCCCTGGCCGCCGGCGGGGCGTACCTGTTCTGGAAGAAGCAAAACACCATCAAGGTCCAGGCCTTGAAAGAGGTGGAGCGCCAGCAAGACCTGCTGCCATCGCCGGCCCGCGCCCAGGAAACCAAGGAGCTGGGCTGGGATGACGTGACCCCCATCGACATGATCGGCCTGGAAGTCGGCTACCGCCTGATTCCTCTGGTGGACCGCAACCAGGGCGGCCAGTTACTGGCGCGGATCAAGGGCGTGCGCAAGAAGCTGTCCCAGGACCTGGGCTTTTTGATGCCCACCGTGCATATCCGCGACAACCTCGACCTGGCCCCCAGCGCCTACCGCCTGACGCTGATGGGCGTGACCCTGGCCGAAGCCGAGATCTACCCCGACCGCGAACTGGCGATCAACCCCGGCCAGGTATTCGGCACCCTCAGCGGCATAACCGCCAAAGATCCGGCTTTTGGCCTGGACGCGGTGTGGATCGAAGTCAGCCAGCGTAGCCAGGCACAGTCCCTGGGTTACACCGTGGTCGACGCCAGTACCGTGGTCGCCACGCACCTCAACCAGATTCTGTACAAGCACTCCCACGAGCTGATTGGTCACGAAGAAGTGCAGCAACTCATGCAATTGCTGGCCAAAGCCTCGCCTAAGCTGGCTGAAGAGCTGGTGCCGGGGGTATTGTCGCTGTCGCAACTGCTCAAGGTGTTGCAAGCGCTGTTGGCCGAACAGGTGCCGGTGCGGGACATTCGCAGCATTGCCGAGGCTGTCGCCAACAATGCCGCCAAGAGTCAAGATACTGCCGCGCTGGTAGCGGCGGTGCGCGTCGGATTGTCGCGTGCAATCGTCCAAAGCATTGTAGGGCTTGACTCTGAGCTGCCTGTAATCACCTTGGAGCCAAGGTTGGAACAAATATTGCTCAATAGTATCCAGAAGGCAGGGCAAGGCCAGGAAGAGGGCGTTCTGCTGGAACCAAGCATGGCTGAAAAGCTGCAGCGTTCGTTGATCGACGCCGCACAGCGCCAGGAAATGCAGGGCCAACCGGTGATTCTGCTGGTGGCAGGCCCCGTCCGAGCGATGTTGTCGCGGTTTGGACGCCTGGCAGTACCGAATTTGCACGTTTTGGCTTACCAGGAAATTCCTGACAATAAGCAAGTGACTATCGTCGCGACAGTAGGGCCCAACGGCTGAGGTAGTGGGTTATGCAAGTAAAGCGTTTTTTCGCCGCCGATATGCGTCAGGCCATGAAGCTGGTTCGTGATGAGCTGGGCGCCGACGCGGCTATTATCGGTAACCGTCGCATTGCCGGCGGTGTCGAGCTGACGGCTGCCCTGGATTACAAACCCCAGGCCCTGGCGCCGCGTGTACCGAACATGGAACTCGAAGACGAGTTGCGCAAGACCGCCTCGCGTATTGTCTCGGCCCAGGCCGAACTGAGCATGCGGGGCGACAGCGATGCGACCACTAATCGCCAATTGTTTGCCGGCCTGCCGCTGACGGCGGCCGAGCCACTGGTAGAGCCGACTTTTGTCGAGCCGCCACGTCCCGCCGCGCCAGCACCGGCCGCTGCGGTTGACCAGCGCGTGTTTGACTCGATGCGTTTTGAACTCAATGGCCTGCGCGAGCTTTTGGAAGTGCAGTTGGGCTCGCTGGCCTGGAACCAGTTGCAGGGCAGCAAGCCGCAACAGGCCAACCTCTGGCGCCGCCTGCAACGCATTGGCCTGTCCGGCCCGTTGTCCCGCGACCTGCTGGAGCTGACCACCGGCATTGAAGAACCTCGCCAAGCCTGGCGCATGTTGCTGGCGCACCTGGCGCGGATGATCCAGACCCCGGAAATCGAACCCCTTGAAGAAGGTGGCGTGATTGCCATGGTCGGCCCTGCCGGCATGGGCAAGACCACCACCCTGGCCAAGCTGGCCGCCCGTTATGTTCTCAAGTACGGCGCCCACAACATTGCCCTGGTGAGCATGGACAGCTACCGCATCGGCGCGCAGGAACAGCTCAAGACCCTGGGCCGGATCCTCAATGTGCCGGTGACCCATGTCGACCCGGGCCAGTCCCTGGCCAACGCCCTCGACCCACTGCTGCGCAAGCGCGTGGTGCTGATTGATACCGCCGGCCTGCAAGCCAGCGACCCGGCATTGCGCATGCAACTGGAAAGCCTGGCCGGGCGCGGGATCAAGTCGAAAAATTACCTGGTACTTGCAACCACCAGCCAAAAACAGGTTCTGACTGCTGCGTACCACAGCTACAAGCGTTGCGGGCTGGCCGGTTGCATCCTGACTAAGCTGGATGAAACCGCAAGCCTGGGCGAAGTGTTGAGCCTTGCCATCAGCCATGAATTACCGGTCGCCTACCTGACCGACGGGCCGCGGATCCCGGATGACTTACATCTGCCGCGCCGTCATCAGTTGGTCAGCCGTGCGGTCAGTGTGCAAATGCAGGATGAACCCAGTGAAGAGGCGATGGCGGATATGTTCGCCGACCTCTATCACAACCCAGCCAAACGGGTCGGCTGAAAGGCAACATGAACACAGTGCAATGTACCTACATTGATGGTCTGCTACCGCGGCCACCCTATGTAGCCTGCGGCTAAGCAAGACAAGGTAAAGAAAGAACATGGGCAGCATGCATCCCGTACAGGTGATCGCGGTGACCGGCGGCAAAGGTGGCGTCGGGAAAACTAACGTGTCAGTGAATTTGTCCCTGGCCCTGGCAGAGCTTGGCCGCCGCGTCATGCTGCTGGATGCCGACCTGGGCCTGGCGAACGTTGACGTTCTGCTGGGACTGACGCCCAAACATACCCTGGCCGATGTCATTGAGGGCCGCTGTGAGCTGCGCGATGTGCTGTTGCAGGGGCCTGGGGGGATTCGTATCGTCCCGGCCGCCTCCGGCACCCAGAGCATGGTGCATCTGAGCCCGGCGCAGCATGCCGGCCTGATCCAGGCCTTCAGTGATATCGGCGACAACCTCGACGTGCTGGTGATCGACACCGCCGCCGGGATTGGCGAGTCCGTGGTCAGCTTCGTGCGCGCTGCGCAGGAAGTGTTGCTGGTGGTCTGCGACGAGCCCACCTCGATCACCGACGCCTACGCCCTGATCAAACTGCTCAACCGCGACTACGGCATGAACCGCTTCCGCGTGCTGGCCAACATGGCCCAGAGCCCGCAAGAAGGGCGCAACCTGTTCGCCAAGTTGACCAAGGTCACGGATCGCTTCCTCGATGTCGCCTTACAATACGTCGGCGCAGTTCCCTATGACGAGTGTGTGCGCAAGGCTGTGCAAAAGCAGCGTGCAGTCTATGAAGCGTTCCCTCGTTCGAAATGCGCGTTGGCGTTCAAGGCAATTGCTCAGAAGGTCGATACCTGGCCACTGCCCGCCAATCCCCGGGGGCATCTGGAGTTTTTCGTCGAGCGATTGGTGCATCAGACGAGTGCAGGACCGGTGCTATGACAGCCAGCGGCTACAACCTTTACAAAAAGTCGGCGCGTGACAGCCAGGGCGAATTGATCGAGCGCTATGCGCCCCTGGTCAAGCGCATTGCCTACCACCTGCTGGCACGCCTGCCCGCCAGTGTCCAGGTCGAAGACCTGATCCAGGCGGGCATGATCGGCCTGCTCGAAGTGTCGACCAAGTACGACGCGAGCAAGGGTGCGAGTTTCGAGACGTATGCGGGTATCCGTATCCGTGGCGCGATGCTCGATGAGGTGCGTAAAGGTGATTGGGCGCCGCGTTCGGTCCACCGCAATACCCGGATGGTGAGTGACGCAATTCGCTCAATTGAAGCAAAAACCGGTCGCGACGCTAAAGATCACGAAGTTGCGGCCGAACTCCAATTGAGTCTCGACGATTACTACGGGATTTTGAACGATACCTTGGGCAGCCGCCTGTTCAGTTTCGACGACCTGCTACAGGACGGCGAACATGAAGGGCTGCATGAGGATGGCGCGAGTGCTCACCAGGAGCCTTCACGCGACCTGGAAGATGAACGCTTCCAGGGCGCCCTGGCAGAGGCGATTGCCAATCTGCCGGAACGTGAGCGGCTGGTGTTGGCGCTGTACTACGACGAAGAGCTGAACCTCAAGGAAATCGGTGAGGTCCTGGGGGTCAGCGAATCGCGGGTCAGCCAGCTTCATAGCCAATGCGCGGCCCGCTTGCGGGGGCGTTTGGGAGAGTGGCGAGCGCGCTGACAGGCAGTGTGGGGACACTGCGAACGATAACCGCCAGGGCGCAAGCCCGGCGGGAGCGGCCCGTGATGTGCCCAGCAGTCCTTTTTGTGTAATGCCTGTTGAATGATATGGCGCGCCCAGGTGCTGGACGCGTTTAAGACTGCTTGGAGGTCGAATTGGACAAGAACATGAAAATCCTCATCGTTGATGACTTCTCAACGATGCGGCGGATCATAAAAAACCTGTTGCGTGACCTTGGGTTCACTAACACGGTCGAGGCGGATGACGGCATTACGGCGATTCCGATCCTCAACAGCGGGAGCATCGACTTTCTGGTAACTGACTGGAACATGCCTGGCATGACCGGCATTGATCTACTGCGCCACGTGCGCGCTGATGAAAAGCTGCGCAGCCTGCCTGTGCTGATGGTGACCGCTGAAGCCAAGCGTGAACAGATCATCGAAGCCGCCCAGGCCGGGGTCAACGGCTACGTGGTCAAGCCATTCACTGCACTGGCCTTGAAAGAGAAGATTGAAAAAATCTTCGAACGCATCGGTCATTGATGCTGCCACGGGGGAGCTATGGAGCATAAAGAATCATCGCAGGCCGACTTTGAGTCGACCCTGAAAAAACATGCTCACCAACTCGTCGAAAGCCTGGAAAAAGGCCAGTTCGGCGACGCAGTGCAGTTGATCCATGAGCTCAACCAGACCCGCGACCGCGGCCTGTACCAGGAAGTGGGCAAGCTCACCCGTGAGTTGCACAGTGCGATCGTCAATTTCCAGATCGACCCGCACATGCCCCAGGCCGAGGAAATCTCGCAGATCACTGATGCCACCGAACGCCTGTCCTATGTGGTCAGGCTGACTGAGGCGGCAGCCAATCGCACCATGGACCTGGTGGAAAACGCCACGCCTCTGGTGAACGGCATGGCCAACGAGGCCAAGGCGTTGAGCACCGACTGGGGCCGCTTCATGCGGCGCGAAGTGGGCGCTGAAGAATTTCGTGACCTGGCGCGTCGGGTCGAAGGCTTCCTGTCACGCAGCGAGCAGGAAAACCGTACGGTTTCCAGCAACCTCAATGACATTCTGCTGGCCCAGGATTACCAGGACCTTACCGGTCAGGTGATCAAGCGCGTGACCCTGCTGGTCACCGAAGTGGAAAGCAACCTGCTCAAACTGGTGCTGATGGCTGGCCAGGTCGACCGTTTTGCCGGCATCGAACACGACCGCGAAGCGATCCTCTCGGAAAAAGATCCACAAAAACACCTCGCCAAGGGTGAAGGTCCGCAGATTCATGCCGATAAACGTGAAGACGTTATGTCAGGTCAAGATGACGTAGACGATTTGCTGTCCAGTTTAGGCTTCTAAGGAGCACGCAATATGAGCTTCGGCGCCGATGAAGAAATCCTTCAGGATTTCCTTGTAGAGGCCGGCGAAATTCTAGAGCAGTTGTCCGAGCAACTGGTCGAGCTGGAAAGCCGACCGGATGATGCGAACCTGCTCAATGCAATTTTTCGCGGTTTTCACACTGTAAAAGGGGGCGCCGGCTTCCTCCAGCTCCATGAGCTGGTGGAGTGCTGCCACATCGCCGAAAACGTGTTCGACATCCTGCGCAAGGGTGAGCGGCACGTTGATTCGGAATTGATGGACGTGATCCTCGAAGCCCTGGACGCGGTCAACGGCATGTTCAATGAAGTGCGCGAACGCGCACCGATTACGGCTGCCACCCCGGAACTGCTGGCCGCCCTGGCGCGCCTGGCAGAGCCTGGCGCGGTAGCTGCCGCCCCGGTGGTTGAGGCGGCGCCTGAGCCAGTGGCCGAACCCGACGTCACTGACAGCGAGTTCGAGCAACTGCTGGACTCCCTCAATGCGGTCAAGGCCGAGGCAGAAGCCCCGGCCGCAGCTGCGCCGCCGATGGTGCCGACCACCGAAGACATCACCGACGCCGAGTTCGAGTCATTGCTCGACCAGTTGCACGGCAAGGGCCAGTTCGCCCCGGACGCCGTGGCAGCCGCACCGACGCCGGTGGAGCCTGCTGCGCCAGCGGCCAGCACCGATATCACCGACGACGAATTTGAAGCACTGCTGGATCAGTTGCATGGCAAGGGCTCGTTTGCTGCCGAGGCGTTGCCGGCAGTCGCTGCGGCGGCTGCGGCTGCACCGGCTGCGGCGCCGGCTGCCGCTCCGGCGGCGGATGGCCTGATCAGCGATCACGAATTCGAATCCCTGCTGGATGAGTTGCACGGCAAGGGCAAGTTTTCCGAGGTGGCACCTGCCGCCGCAGCCGCCGCGACCGCCACCGCAGCGGTGGCCAAGCCGGCACCCGTTGCTGCCAAAGCCGCAGCACCGGCTCCCGCCCGTGCCGCCGCCCCGGCGCCAGCCCGCGCTCCGGCACCTGCCGACAAAGCCCCGGCCAGTGAAGCCGAAACCACCGTGCGGGTCGATACCGCGCGCCTGGACGACATCATGAACATGGTCGGCGAACTGGTGCTGGTGCGTAACCGCCTGGTACGCCTGGGCTTGAGCAGTGGCGACGAAGCCATGCAAAAGGCCGTGTCGAACCTCGACGTGGTCACTGCCGACCTGCAGACCGCGGTGATGAAGACGCGCATGCAGCCGATCAAGAAAGTCTTCGGGCGCTTCCCGCGCCTGGTGCGTGACTTGGCCCGGCAGTTGAAAAAAGAGATCGCCCTGGAACTGGTGGGTGAAGAGACCGACCTTGACAAAAACCTTGTCGAGGCCCTGGCCGACCCGTTGGTCCACTTGGTGCGCAACGCGGTCGACCACGGCGTGGAAACTCCGGAAGAGCGCGAAGCCAGCGGCAAGCCGCGCCTGGGCAAAGTGATCCTGGCGGCCGAACAGGAAGGCGACCATATCCTGCTGTCGATCACCGATGACGGCAAAGGTATGGACTCCAATATCCTGCGCGGCATCGCGGTCAAACGCGGCGTCATGGACAAGGACGCCGCCGACCGCCTGACCGATACCGAGTGCTACAACCTGATTTTCGCCCCGGGCTTCTCGACCAAGACCGAGATTTCCGATGTGTCCGGCCGTGGCGTGGGCATGGACGTGGTGAAGACCAAGATCAGCCAGCTCAATGGCTCGATCAATATTTACTCGACCAAGGGCCAAGGTTCGAAGATCGTCATCAAGGTGCCGTTGACCCTGGCGATCATGCCGACCCTGATGGTGATGCTGGGCAACCAGGCGTTCGCCTTCCCGCTGGTCAACGTCAACGAAATCTTCCACCTCGACCTGTCGCGCACCAACGTGGTCGACGGCCAGGAAGTGGTGATTGTGCGGGACAAGGCCCTGCCTCTGTTCTACCTCAAGCGTTGGCTGGTGGCGTCTGCCGCTCATGAAGAGCAGCGCGAAGGCCACGTGGTGATCCTGTCCGTGGGCACCCAGCGTATCGGCTTTGTCGTCGATCAACTGGTTGGCCAGGAAGAAGTAGTCATCAAGCCATTGGGCAAGATGCTGCAAGGAACGCCAGGCATGTCGGGTGCGACCATTACCGGTGACGGTCGGATCGCGCTGATTCTCGATGTTCCGAGCATGCTCAAGCGTTACGCCGCACGGCGTATTTGATTCGGCCCGGGCAGGGCGGTTGTCCCTCGCCCGGCCTAACGGAGTGGTTATGGTAGTCAAGGTTCTGGTGGTGGACGATTCGGGTTTCTTCCGCCGCCGCGTCTCGGAAATTCTTTCAGCGGATTCCAACATCCAGGTGGTCGGTACGGCCACCAATGGCAAAGAGGCGATTGATCAGGCCCTGGCATTGAAGCCGGACGTGATCACCATGGACTACGAGATGCCGATGATGGATGGCATCACCGCCGTGCGCCACATCATGCAGCGTTGCCCGACCCCGGTCTTGATGTTCTCGTCGCTGACCCACGAAGGCGCCCGGGTGACCCTCGACGCGCTGGACGCTGGCGCCGTGGACTTTCTGCCGAAGAATTTCGAAGACATCTCGCGCAACCCGGAAAAGGTCAAGCAGATGCTCTGCGAGAAGGTGCACAGCATCTCGCGCAGCAACCGCAGCAGCTTCCGCGCGCCGGTGGCTCCCGCCCCGGTACCGGCGCCGGCACCGACCAGCAGCAGTTTCGGGCGCCCGGCTCCTGCCCCTGTGGCACGGCCTGCCGTGGCCCCGACGCGTGCGCCGGCGCCCAGTGCCTCGTCGCCCGCGCCCAAGCGCAAGGCCTACAAGCTGGTGGCCATTGGCACGTCCACTGGCGGCCCGGTGGCCTTGCAGCGCGTCTTGACCCAGTTGCCGGCCAACTTCCCTGCGCCGATCGTGTTGATCCAGCATATGCCCGCCGCGTTCACCAAGGCCTTTGCCGAGCGCCTGGACAAGCTGTGCCGCATCAGCGTCAAGGAAGCCGAAGACGGCGACATCCTGCGCCCAGGCCTGGCGTTGCTGGCTCCCGGTGGCAAGCAAATGATGGTCGACGGTCGCGGCGCGGTGAAAATCCTGCCGGGTGACGAGCGCCTGAACTACAAGCCGTGCGTGGATATCACCTTCGGTTCGGCGGCCAAGTCCTACGGTGACAAAGTTCTGGCGGTGGTCCTCACCGGTATGGGCGCCGACGGTCGTGAAGGCGCGCGCTTGCTCAAGCAGGGCGGTAGCTCGATCTGGGCCCAGGACGAAGCCAGTTGCGTGATCTATGGCATGCCCATGGCTATCGTCAAGGCCGACCTGGCCGACGCGGTCTACAGCCTGGATGACATCGGCAAGCACCTGGTGGAGGCCTGTCACTGATGGATGTGTTGAGCCTGGTTGGGATCCTTCTGGCGTTTGTCGCCATTATCGGTGGCAACTACCTGGAAGGCGGCCATCTTGGCGCGCTGGCCAACGGTCCGGCGGCGCTGATCGTGATCGGCGGCACCGTGGGCGCGGCGCTGTTGCAGTCGCCCCTGAGCTCATTCAAGCGGGCGATGCAGATCCTGGTGTGGATCATTTTCCCGCCACGTGTGGACCTGGCCGGTGGTATCGACCGCGTGGTCAACTGGAGCCTCACCGCGCGCAAGGAGGGCCTGCTGGGCCTGGAAGGCGTGGCCGATGCCGAACCCGACAGCTACGCACGCAAAGGCCTGCAACTGCTGGTGGACGGCGCCGAGCCGGAAGCCATCCGCAGCATCCTCGAAGTGGACTTCTACACCCAGGAAAGCCGCGATATCAACGCGGCCAAAGTCTTTGAAAGCATGGGCGGCTACGCGCCGACCATCGGCATCATCGGTGCGGTGATGGGCTTGATCCACGTGATGGGCAACCTGGCCGACCCCTCGCAACTGGGCAGCGGCATTGCCGTGGCGTTCGTCGCCACCATCTATGGCGTGGCCAGTGCCAACCTGTTGCTGCTGCCGATTGCCAGCAAGCTCAAATCCATTGCCATGCGCCAGTCCCGTTACCGGGAAATGCTGCTGGAGGGCATCCTGTCGATTGCCGAGGGTGAGAACCCGCGCTCCATTGAATTGAAGCTCCAGGGCTTCATGGATTGATGGGGGGTATTGCCTGTGAGCCGTCGCCGCCGCGAGCCTGAAGAGCACGTCAATCATGAACGCTGGCTGGTGTCCTACGCCGACTTCATCACCTTGCTGTTCGCCTTTTTTGTGGTGATGTACTCCATTTCCTCGATCAACGAAGGCAAGTACAAGGTTATCTCCGAAGCCCTGGTAGGCGTATTTACCGATTCGGACCGGGCCCTCAAACCGATTCCCATTGGCGACGAACGGCCCAAGACCACCACCCCGGCCAAACCGCTGGTCAAGGACAGCGACGAGACCGACGCCGGCATCAGTGGCGGCAGCGACCCGCTCAAGAGCATCGCCGACGATATCAGCGCGGCGTTTGGCGACCTGATCAGCTCCAACCAGATGACCATTCGTGGCAATGAGTTGTGGGTGGAGATCGAGCTTAACTCCAGCCTGCTGTTCGCCAGCGCCGATGCCATCCCCAGCGACATAGCCTTCAGCATCATCGACAAGGTGGCGGCCATCCTCAAACCCTTCGACAACCCGATCCACGTCGAAGGCTTTACCGATGACCAGCCGATCCATACCGCGCAATTTCCCACCAACTGGGAACTGTCGTCGGCGCGCTCGGCGAGCATCGTGCGCATGCTGGCGATGCAGGGTGTGAACCCCGGGCGCCTGGCGTCGGTGGGGTACGGCGAATTCCAGCCGGTGGCCAATAATGCGACGGCCGAAGGTCGCGCGCGCAACCGACGGGTGGTGTTGGTGGTGTCGCGTAACCTCGATGTGCGGCGCAGCCTGACTGCCACCGGTGCGGCCAATGCACAACCTGATGCTGCAATGAAGCGGGCTGGCACACAAACTGCACCGACGCCCGTAAAGCCGCCGGTTCGTGAGAGTGCCGTCAATTCTCTGTCACCGGCTCTATAACCTCGTGCTATTTCTCGGTCGAGCCAGTGCCTGCCGGGAGGAACAATCCGAATGAGAGTCTGGGCAGTTGCCAATCAAAAAGGTGGGGTCGGCAAGACCACCACCTCCATCGCCTTAGCCGGCCTGCTGGCCGAGGCGGGCAAGCGCGTGGTCATTGTCGACCTGGATCCCCATGGCTCGATGACCAGCTATTTCGGCTACGACCCCGATGCCCTGGAACACAGCTGCTTTGACCTGTTCCTGCACAAGGGCAGCGTCCCCGCAGGCTTGCCCGGGCAACTGCTGCTGCCCACCAGCAACGAGAAGATTTCCCTGTTGCCCTCCAGCACCGCCCTGGCCACCCTTGAGCGCCAGTCGCCGGGGCAGAGCGGCCTGGGCCTGGTGATCGCCAAGAGCCTGGCGCAACTCTGGCAGGACTTCGACTACGCCATCATCGACAGCCCGCCATTGCTCGGCGTACTGATGGTCAATGCCCTGGCGGCCAGCCAGCAGCTGGTGATCCCGGTGCAGACCGAGCACTTGGCGGTCAAAGGCCTGGAGCGCATGGTCAACACCCTGGCGATGATCAACCGTTCGCGCAAACAGGCGTTGCCGTTCAGCATCGTGCCGACCCTGTTCGACCGTCGCACCCAGGCCTCCCTCGGCACCCTGCGCGTACTGCGCGATGCTTACCCCGAGACCATCTGGCAAGGCTATATCCCGGTGGACACGCGCTTGCGTGACGCCAGCCGCGCCGGCCTCGCGCCCTCGCAATTCGATGGCAAAAGCCGTGGCGTGCTGGCGTATCGCGCCTTGCTCAAGCATCTGCTGGCCCAGCAACTTGTGGCGCAGGTGGCGTGAAATGAACAACCCTGTAGGAGCGAGTCTTGCCCGCGATGGGTTTTGCCTGATGTCACGGACTTTTGATTCAAGTCCGAGCGCGGGCAGGCCGATAACCTTTGAATACACGGTTAACGGTGCGTGCGCGTGGGCATACAGATGAATCGTCCTGTCGATATCAAGACCCGGCCGCAACTGGCGCTGCAGTCCTACCTGGACGCACTGCTGCAGGATGCGACCGAGGAAGTGCTGCCCGAGCCGATCCTGGTGCTGGATGAAGTGCTGGCGGTGCCTGTGGTCGAGGCTGAGGCCAGCCTGGATGAGTTTCAACTGGCGGTCCTCGAAGAGCAGGCCCGTGATGCGTTGGTGGTGCCTGTCGCCGTCGCGGTCGTGGAAACGCCTGCACCTCTGGTGCTGGTGCCGCCGGTGGCCGAGGTGCATCGACCGCCGAGCATTACGCCGCCACCGGTGGAAACCGATGGTCGGCCAGCGTGGGCTGCCGAGTCGTTCGAATGCCTGCTGTTCGATGTGGCCGGGTTGACCCTGGCGGTGCCGCTGGTGTGCCTGGGGTCGATTTACTCCCTGGAAGGCCAGGAATTGACGCCGTTGTTTGGCCAGCCGGAGTGGTTCCTCGGGATCCTGCCGAGCCAGGCCGGCAACCTCAAGGTGCTGGATACTGCGCGCTGGGTGATGCCCGACCGCTATCGCGACGATTTCCGCCAGGGCCTGCAATACGTGATCTCGGTGCAGGGCTACGAATGGGGGCTGGCGGTGCATCAGGTCAGCCGTTCGCTGCGCCTGGACCCCAATGAAATCAAATGGCGCAGCCACCGTGGCCAGCGGCCATGGCTGGCGGGCACCGTGATCGAACATATGTGCGCGCTGCTGGATGTCGCCGAATTGGCGGAGCTGATAGCCAGCGGCGCGGTAAAAGATCTGCCAGGTAACAAACGTACTTGATAAGAGGCGCAGTACCACGGTGCTGCCAAAGAAGAACACACGCCGTTATCAACGGTATTTGAAGGGGTCAGGGGTATGAATAAGTCAGCGTCCGCACAGGGTTTGGATGATCCGATTCTGCAATGGGTAACCTTCAAGCTGGACAACGAGTCTTACGGCATCAACGTGATGCGCGTGCAGGAAGTGCTGCGCTACACCGAAATCGCGCCAGTGCCGGGTGCGCCGAGCTACGTGCTGGGCATCATCAACCTGCGCGGCAACGTGGTGACCGTGATCGACACGCGCCAGCGTTTTGGCCTGATGCCGACTGAAGTCAACGACAACACGCGTATCGTCATCATCGAAGCCGACAAGCAAGTGGTCGGGATCATGGTCGACAGCGTGGCTGAAGTGGTTTACCTGCGCCAATCGGAAGTCGAGACCGCGCCGAATGTCGGCAATGAAGAATCGGCCAAGTTTATCCAGGGTGTGTGCAACAAGAACGGCGAGCTGTTGATCCTGGTTGAGCTGGACAAGATGATGAGCGAAGAAGAGTGGTCGGACCTGGAGAACATCTGATTGATGCTTGAGGTAGCGGTAATCGTCCTGGCCCTGCTGTGGGTCGGGACTGTAGTGGTATTGCTGCGCCATATGCGCCAGCAACGCGAATTGGCCTTGCAACAGGCCGAGCGCGACGCCGTGCGTGACCAGCGCCTGCGCGAGATGGCCAAGCGCGTGGACAACTACCAGCAAAGCGCCGTGCGGGTAGGGGAGGACGTGCACGAACTGCGCGCCATCCTCGCCCCGTTGCCCGACAAACTGTCGGCACTGGAACAGCGCGACCCGGCCAACCTGTCTTTTGCCCAGGCGGCAAAACTGGTGGGCATGGGCGCTACGGTGGACGAACTGACCCAATCCTGCGGCCTGACCCAGGCCGAGGCACAGTTGATGAGCAAGTTGCACAAAAGCTGACACTGTACTGATTCAAATGTGGGAGCGGGCTTGCTCGCGAAAGCGGTGGATCAGTCAATACATGTACCGACTGACCCCCCGCCATCGCAGGCAAGCCAGCTCCCACACTTGTTTTTTGTCGCCCCCACTTCCAGCACTCGCCGCAGTTCCAATGTGGGAGTTGCACAAAAGCTGACACTCTACTGATTCAAATGTGGGAGCGGGCTTGCCCGCGATGGCGGTGTGTCAGCCAAGGCTGTACCGACTGACCCACCGCCATCGCAGGCAAGCCAGCTCCCACACTTGTTTTTTGTCGCCCCTACTTCCAGCACTCGCCGCAGTTCCAATGTGGGAGTTGCACAAAAGCTGACACTGTATTGATTCAAATGTGGGAGCAGGCAAGCCAGCCCACACTTATTTTTACCGCCCCCACTTCCAGCACCCGCCGCAGTTCCCATGTGGGAGCGGGCTTGCTCGCGAAAGCGGTGGGTCAGTCAATACATGTACCGACTGACCCACCGCTTTCGCGAGCAAGCCCGCTCCCACATTTTTTGATCTGTGTGCATCCTCGAAACGTCAGTAATCATCCCCGCGCGCCGTCACATCCCGCTCCACTGGCTCGGCATTCGGGTCATACCCCGCCGGGAACTTGCCTTTGAGCGTCCAGGCAAACGCAATAATCTCGGCGATGGTGCGGTACAGCTCTTCGGGAATGCTGTCACCCAACTCCATGCGCGCCAGCAGTTTCACCAGCTCGGCATTTTCATAAATCGGGACTTCATGTTCGCGCGCCAACTTCAGGATGGCTTCAGCCAGGGCGTCGTCGCCTTTGGCGGTCAGGGCGGGGGCGGCTTTGCCGTCGTATTTGAGGGCGATGGCCTGGCGTGGTGGGTTGGGGTTTTTCATGCGGTTTCATCCACCCAGCGTTGTTCCAGCCCGGTCTTTGGCCCGCGGGGCGGGGTGCCGAGGTGGCAGTCGAGGTCGCCGACATTGAGGCCCGACGACACCAGGCGCTCGCGCAGGCTGCCCAGGTGGCTTTCGATCAGGCTGGCGGTGTAGGGGCGGGTGGCCCATAGCTGGCTGGACAGTTTGCCCTGGCTCAATTGTGCCTGGACCTGCAAGGGGCCCAGGGGCTCCATGTCGAAGGCCAGTTCCACGCGCCACAGCATCTTCTTCGCGTCGCGTTCGATCTTGCGTTCCGGCTCGTCCTTGTCCGGCGCCGGCTCTTCGCGCTGGAACTTGACCTGCAGCGGCACGATGTCTTGCAAGGTGCGCATGGGGATTTCCAGTTGCCAGGTGGTTTGCAGGCGGCCATCGGCGGTGGTGCCACTCTGTTCCAGGCTCGACAGTTGATGGCTCTGCAAGCGCGAGATGGCGCCGGCGGCCAGGCGCAGCAGGTTTTCCAGGCTGTTTTCACCGTCCAGGCGCTGCAGCAGGCGCTCCGGCAATGGGAAACCGCCCGGCGCGTTGCGGGCGCCCACCTGGCCGAGGGTACCCAGCGGGCTGCGGACAAAGCTGGGCAGCATCTGCGCCAGGGTATTGGCGGCCAGGATTGCATTGAGGTTGGTGTTGGCGGGCAGGGCGGGTAGCAATTCGTTGACCAGGCGCAGCAGGCTGCCCTTCATATCCAGCGGCGGCACTTGCGGGTTTTGCCCGGCCAGCAGCTTGGCTTCAAGGAACACGCCGCTGTTGTGCAGCAGTTGCGCCAGCACCCTGGGGTTGCTGACCTGCGCCACATCCGGCAGCCCGGCCAGCAGGCGATCGACGGCGGCGCGCAATTGTGCGGAGGTGTCATCGGGCAGGTTTTTCAGGGCATTGAACACCCCTTCCAGCGAGGCCTGGCGGCTTTGCTGGGCGGCCAGTTGCTGGCTGACCGCCAGTTGATCGCGCAGCCCACTCAGGGGCACGAAATCCAGGGTCTGCGCACCCTGCACCACGGCACTCAACAAGCTACCGACGCGCAGCGGTTGCGGGCTTTCCAGGGTCAGGGTGGTACCGCTCAGGGCGTTGTTGAGCACCGACACCAGCGAACGGTATAGCGCCGGTTGCCCGGCGCCCTGGGGCAGCATCTGCGAGGTCAGCACCTTGGCCTGGAGCAAGGTGCCCACCGGCAACTGGTTGGTGTCGATGCGGGTCAGGGCGGCAACATTGGCGCTGAGGGCCTGCTGCAGGCTGATCGCCAGGTCGCCCGATGCCGTCTGGCTCACCGCCACGTTGCTGCCCAGGGGCAGTGGCTGGCTGCTCGCGGCCTGCACCAGGGTTTGTCGGCCACCTTCAAGGGTCAGCTTGAGCAACAGCTGAAAGGCTTCACCGCCTTGCTTGAGCGCCAGGACCTCGGCGTTCACGGTTTTGCCGGCGTCGATCAACCCAGTCTGCGGCTCCAGCAGTTTCAGCAGTTCGCCCACCGCAGGCGCAGGCCTGGGCCCGGAGGCCGGGGCAGGGGGCAGGGTCGGAAGGTTGATGTCACCGGTCATCGTGGCCGCCGTCTCAAGGAAATTGCCCTCTTTAGAGTAGGGCATCACATGTATAATGCCGCCCGTCTTCAAAGAGCGGGTCAAAAACATCTCAACTGATTGATCCAGCTCTCTAAAACAGGCCGCCAATGCAGTTATTGTGCATCTCTTTAACGGCCGTTCCACCGCCGACTTGAACCGTAAAGGCCCGCGATCTTGTGACCAGCCCCCTACTTGAAGCCGTTGCGCTTGCCTGTGAGCGAGACCTGCGGATGCTGTTCGAACACCTCGAGTTGCGGCTGTCGGCGGGCGACATGGTGCAGATCAGCGGCCCCAACGGCAGTGGCAAGACCAGCCTGCTGCGCCTGCTGGCCGGTTTGATGCAGCCCACGGCAGGCCAGGTGCGCCTCAATGGCAAGCCGCTGCAAGAGCAACGCATGGAGCTGGCGCGCAATCTGGTGTGGATCGGCCACGCTGCGGGGATCAAGGATGTGCTGACGGCCGAAGAAAACCTCAGTTGGCTCAGCGCCCTGCATCATCCGGCCCCGCGCGCATCCATCTGGCGGGCCCTGGCGGCCGTCGGGCTCCAGGGCTTCGAAGATGTGCCGTGCCATACCCTGTCGGCCGGCCAGCAGCGCCGGGTGGCCCTGGCCCGCCTGTACCTGGAGGGCCCGCCGTTGTGGATCCTCGACGAACCCTTCACCGCCCTCGACAAGCAGGGCGTGGCGCAGCTCGAAGAACACCTGGCCCGGCATTGCGAGCAAGGTGGCATGGTGGTCCTCACTACCCACCACACCTTGACCCGCATGCCTGCCGGTTACCGCGACCTGGACCTGGGACGGTGGTCGGTATGAGTGTATTTGCCCTGTTGGTCGCCCGCGAAGCCCGTTTGCTGTGTCGCCGCCCGGCTGAACTGGCCAACCCGCTGGTGTTCTTCGCGATTGTCATCGCGTTGTTCCCGTTGGCGGTCGGTCCCGAGACTAAACTGTTGCAAACCTTGTCTCCGGGACTGGTGTGGGTCGCGGCCCTTTTGTCCGTCCTGCTCTCGCTGGACGGGCTGTTTCGCAGTGATTTCGAAGATGGTTCCCTTGAACAGTGGGTCCTTTCGTCGCACCCCCTGCCTCTTCTGGTTCTGGCCAAGGTACTGGCACACTGGGCCTTCTCCGGCCTGGCGCTGGTCCTGCTCGCACCGCTGCTGGCGATGATGCTGGGGCTGCCCGCCGAATGCCTGCCCGTCTTGCTGGCCTCGTTGTTGCTAGGTACCCCGGTGCTGAGCCTGCTGGGGGCGGTGGGTGCGGCACTGACGGTGGGCCTGAAACGTGGGGGGTTGTTGCTGGCCTTGCTGATTCTGCCTTTGTATATCCCGGTATTGATCCTGGGCAGCGGCGCCTTGCAGGCCGCGCTCATGGGGATGCCGGCGACCGGTTACCTCTTGTGGCTTGGCAGCCTGACCGCCCTGGCGGTAACCCTGACACCCTTTGCTATAGCGGCCGGCCTGAAGATCAGCGTCGGCGAATAATGAGGTCTGACCCGGTATTTTCACTGCGTCAGTAAAGACCCTAAGCTTCTTGCAACGACAAGAAGCAACCGTGATGGAAACAGCAATGAACTGGACCTGGTTTCACAAGCTCGGCTCGCCCAAGTGGTTCTACGGGATCAGCGGCAAAATGCTGCCCTGGCTCGCCGTCGCCGCCTTCCTGCTGATCGGTATTGGCCTGGTCTGGGGCCTGGCCTTCGCACCACCGGACTACCAGCAGGGCAACAGCTTTCGCATCATCTATATCCACGTGCCCGCCGCGCTGCTGGCCCAGTCCTGCTACGTGATGCTCGCGGTGTGCGGCATTGTCGGGCTGGTGTGGAAGATGAAGCTGGCCGACGTCGCCCTGCAATGCGCGGCGCCCATCGGTGCGTGGATGACCGCGGTGGCGCTGCTCACCGGGGCAATCTGGGGCAAACCGACCTGGGGCTCGTGGTGGGTCTGGGATGCGCGACTAACGTCCATGTTGATTCTGCTGTTTCTGTACTTCGGTCTGATTGCCCTGGGCAACGCGATCAGCAATCGTGACAGCGCCGCCAAGGCCTGCGCGGTGCTGGCGATTGTCGGCGTGATCAATATCCCGATCATCAAGTACTCGGTGGAGTGGTGGAATACCCTGCACCAGGGCGCCACCTTCACCCTCACTGAAAAACCGGCGATGCCCGTGGAAATGTGGGCGCCGCTACTGCTGATGGTCCTGGGCTTCTACTGCTTCTTCGGCGCAGTGTTGCTGATGCGCATGCGCCTCGAAGTGCTCAAGCGTGAAGCCCGCACCAGTTGGGTCAAGGTCGAAGTGCAAAACAGCCTGGGAGCCCGTGGATGAGTTTCTCCTCTTTCAGTGATTTTCTCGCCATGGGCCACCACGGCCTGTACGTCTGGACCGCCTATGGCATCAGCCTGGCAGTCCTGGCCCTCAACGTTGTTGCGCCGATCCTGGCCCGCAAGCGTTACCTGCAACAAGAGGCGCGTCGTCTGCGCCGGGAGACCGATAAGTGAATCCGCTGCGTAGAAAGCGTCTGTTGATCATCCTTGCCATCCTGGTGGGCGTCGGCATAGCTGTAGGCCTGGCCTTGAGTGCCCTGCAGCAGAACATCAACCTGTTCTACACCCCGACCCAGATCGCCAATGGCGAAGCGCCGCAAGACACGCGGATCCGTGCCGGTGGCATGGTCGAGGCCGGTTCCCTGAAGCGCTCCGGCGACTCCCTGGACGTGACCTTCGTGGTTACCGACTTCAACAAATCCGTGACCATCACCTACCGCGGCATCCTCCCGGACCTGTTCCGCGAAGGGCAGGGCATCGTGGCCCTGGGCAAAATCAACGCCCAGGGCGTGGTGGTGGCCGATGAAGTGCTGGCCAAGCACGATGAGAAATACATGCCGCCGGAAGTGACCAAGGCCCTCAAAGACAGCGGCCAATCCGCGCCCACCCCAGCCAAGGAGGGTTAAGCAATGACCTCTACATTGTTTATTCCCGAGTTGGGCCAATTGGCGATGATCCTCGCCCTGTGCTTTGCTATCGTCCAGGCCATCGTCCCGCTGCTGGGCGCCTGGCGCGGCGACCGGCTGTGGATGAGCCTGGCGCAGCCCGCCGCCTGGGGCCAGTTCGCGTTCCTGGCGTTCGCCTTCGGTTGCCTGACGTACGCGTTTATGACCGACGACTTTTCCGTCGCCTATGTGGCCAGCAACTCCAACAGCGCCTTGCCCTGGTACTACAAGTTCAGCGCCGTGTGGGGCGCCCACGAAGGCTCCCTGCTGTTGTGGGCCCTGATCCTCGGCGGTTGGACCTTTGCCGTGTCGGTGTTCTCCCGGCAGTTGCCGCAAGTCATGCTGGCGCGGGTGCTGGCGGTGATGGGCATGATCAGCATCGGCTTTTTGCTGTTCCTGATCATGACCTCCAATCCGTTCGAGCGGATCTTGCCGCAGATTCCCGTGGACGGTCGCGACCTCAACCCGTTGCTGCAGGATATCGGCCTGATCGTCCACCCGCCGATGCTGTACATGGGCTATGTGGGCTTCTCCGTGGCCTTCGCCTTTGCCATCGCCGCCTTGCTCGGCGGGCGTCTTGATGCCGCCTGGGCGCGCTGGTCGCGTCCATGGACCATCGTCGCCTGGGCTTTCCTCGGCATCGGCATCACCCTGGGCTCGTGGTGGGCCTATTACGAACTCGGCTGGGGCGGCTGGTGGTTCTGGGACCCGGTGGAAAACGCCTCCTTCATGCCCTGGCTGGTGGGCACGGCTTTGATCCACTCCCTGGCCGTCACCGAAAAACGCGGCGTGTTCAAGAGCTGGACCGTGTTGCTGGCCATTGCCGCCTTCTCCCTGAGCCTGCTGGGCACGTTCCTCGTGCGTTCCGGTGTGCTGACCTCGGTGCACGCGTTCGCCGCCGACCCTGAGCGTGGTGTGTTCATCCTGATCTTCCTGCTCTGCGTGGTGGGCGGTTCGCTGACCCTGTTTGCCCTGCGCGCGCCGGTGGTCAAGAGCCACGTGGGCTTCAACCTGTGGTCGCGGGAAACCCTGCTGCTGGGTAATAACCTGGTGCTGATCGTTGCGGCCTCGATGATCCTGCTGGGCACTCTGTACCCGCTGGTGCTCGATGCCCTGACTGGCGCCAAGCTGTCGGTCGGCCCGCCGTACTTCAACGCGTTGTTCATTCCGTTGATGGGCCTGCTGATGGTGGTAATGGCCATCGGCGTGCTGGTGCGCTGGAAAGACACCCCGGTCAAATGGCTGCTGGGCATGTTGATCCCCGTGCTGCTGGGCAGTGCTGCACTGTCGGTGGTTGCCGGGATTGCCTACGGCGACTTCAACTGGGCAGTGCTCGCCACCTTTATGCTCGCGGCCTGGGTGTTGCTGGCCGGCGTGCGCGATATCTTCGACAAGACCCGGCACAAGGGCCTGATCAAAGGCCTGCCAACCCTGACCCGCAGCTACTGGGGCATGCAGATCGCGCACATCGGTATCGCCGTGTGCGCCCTGGGCGTGGTGTTGTCCAGCCAGAACAGCGCCGAGCGCGACCTGCGCCTGGCCCCTGGCGAGTCCATGGACCTGGCCGGCTACCAGTTCGTCTTCGAAGGCGCCAAGCACTTCGAAGGGCCGAACTTCACCTCCGACAAAGGCACCGTGCGTGTGCTGCGCAACGGCAAGCAAATCGCCGTGCTGCACCCGGAAAAACGCCTGTACACCGTACAGAGCTCGATGATGACCGAAGCCGGGATCGACGCCGGGTTCACCCGTGACTTGTATGTCGCCTTGGGCGAACCCCTGGGTGAGGGCGCCTGGGCCGTGCGGGTCCACGTCAAGCCGTTTGTGCGCTGGATCTGGTTCGGCGGCCTGCTGACCGGCTTCGGTGGTTTGCTGGCAGCGATGGACCGGCGTTACCGGGTCAAGGTCAAGAGCCGGGTGCGTGAAGCCCTCGGCATGCAGGGAGCTGCGGTATGAAGCGTTGGTTGATGGTATTGCCACTGGCGGTGTTTCTGCTGGTCGCGGTGTTTTTGTATCGCGGCCTGTACCTGGACCCGGCCGAGCTGCCGTCGGCGATGATCGGCAAGCCGTTCCCGGCGTTCTCGTTGCCTACGGTGCAGGGCGATAAAACCCTGACCCAGGCAGACCTGATCGGCAAACCGGCGCTGGTCAACGTGTGGGCCACCTGGTGCATCTCCTGCCGCGTGGAGCACCCGGTGCTGAACAAGCTGGCGGAGAAGGGCGTGGTGATCTACGGCATCAACTACAAGGACGACAATGCAGCGGCCTTGAAGTGGCTGGCGGAATTCCACAACCCATACCAATTGGACGTGCGCGATGAAGACGGCAACCTGGGCCTGAACCTCGGCGTCTACGGTGCCCCGGAAACCTTCTTTATCGACGCCAAGGGCGTGATCCGCGACAAGTTCGTGGGGGTGATCGACGAAGTGGTCTGGCGCGAACAACTGGCGGCCAAGTACCAGGCCCTGGTGGACGAGGCCAAGCCATGAAGCGTTGGTTGACCGCCGCAGTACTGGCCCTGGGCCTGGTGGGCGTGGCCCATGCCGCCATCGACACCTACGAGTTTGCCCGCGATGGCGACCGTGAGCGTTTCCGCGAGCTGACCAAGGAACTGCGCTGCCCCAAGTGCCAGAACCAGGACATCGCCGACTCCAACGCACCGATTGCCGCCGACCTGCGCAAAGAGATTTTCCGCATGCTGGGCGAGGGCAAGGACAATCAGCAGATCATCGACTTCATGGTCGATCGCTATGGTGATTTTGTCCGCTACAAGCCGGCGCTGACCAGCAAGACCGCCTTGCTCTGGTTTGGCCCCGCCGCCCTGTTGCTGGGTGGCCTGGTGGTCATGGCCGTGATCGTCCGCCGTCGCCGTGCGGCGCCTACCGATGGTTCTGATGCGCTATCTGCCCAAGAGCGCCAACGCCTCGACCAACTGCTGGACAAAAAAACTGATGATTGATTTCTGGCTCGCAGCTGGCCTGCTGCTCCTGGTTGCCTTGAGTTTCCTGTTGATCCCGGTGTTGCGCGTACGTCGCGCCCAGCGTGAAGAAGACCGCACCGCGTTGAACGTCGCGCTGTATCAGGAACGTGTTGCTGAACTGCAAACCCAACAAAGCGAAGGCGTGCTCAACGCGGCGCAACTCGATACCGGCCGCGCCGAAGCCGCCCGTGAATTGCTGGCCGATACCGAAGGCGTGGAAAAGCCCCGCGAATCGCGCCTGGGCAAGCCGCTGCCACTGCTGGCCGCCGTGCTGGTGCCGGTGTTGGGCCTGGGGCTGTACCTGCATTACGGCGCCATCGACAAGGTTGAACTGACCCGCGAATTCGCCCAGCCGCCGGTCTCCCTTGCTGACATGACCCAGCGCCTGGAACGGGCTGCGGCGGCGCAACCGGATTCTGCCGAAGGCTTGTACTTCCTGGGTCGCGCCTACATGGCCCAGGATCGTTCGGCCGACGCGGCCAAGGTCTTCGAGCGCACCGTGGCCCTGGCCGGTCGCCAGCCCGAGTTGCTCGGGCAGTGGGCCCAGGCGCAGTACTTTGCCAACAACAAACAGTGGTCGCCGCAGCTTCAGGCCCTGACTGACGAAGCGTTGAAACTCGACCCGAAGGAAGTCACCAGCCTTGGCCTGTTGGGCATCGCCGCCTTTGAAGGGCAGCGTTACCAGGAAGCCATCGACTACTGGAACCGTCTGTTGGCCTTGTTGCCGGAGAAAGACAATTCCCGCTCAGCGCTGCAAGGCGGCATCGACCGCGCGGCCGAGAAGTTGAAAGAGGGCGGCGGTGCCGTCGCGCCAACTACCAAGACCGCCGTGATGAAAGTACGCGTGGACCTGGCGGCCGACGTCAAAGCCCGCGCTCTGCCGACTGACAGCGTATTTATCTTCGCCCGCGCCGTTTCCGGCCCGCCGGCGCCACTGGCCGCCAAGCGCGTCACCGTGGCCGATCTGCCGGTGACCGTCGAACTGGGCGATGCCGATGCGATGATGCCGCAGTTGAAACTGTCCAACTTTCCCGAAGTCCAACTGGTTGCGCGCATCTCACGGGCCGGTCAACCGACTGCCGGCGAGTGGATCGGCCGCAGTCAACCCCTGGCCAGCAGCACCACCGCGACCCAGCAGTTGACCATCGACAGTCCGGATAAATAATTTCGAGGAAATCCCCATGACCGCCATCGCTCGTATCACCCTGCTCAGTCTGGTCTTGGGCTTGAGCGCTTGCGCGGTCCATCGGCCACCTCCAGCTCCTACGGGCCCGACCATTCCACCGTCGGGCCCCTCGACCCAGCCGGTAACCAAACCTTCCGGCCCGGTCACCGCCCCCGCCAAGCCCTTGCCCAGCAAGTCCCCAACCTTCGCCCCACCCCCCGGCGCTGCCAGCCACTGGGACGGCAAGATGCAGGTGTACGTGCTGGACGAGCAACCGGACACCTTCTACCGCCAGCGCACCTACTACCGCTGGAGCAACGGCTGGAGCCGCTCCATCAGCCCGAATGGGCCATGGGAAGAGACGAATGTGCAGGGCGTACCGCCGGGGTTGAGCAAGCAGTACGCAAAATGATCTAAGGCGACCTTCAAACGGTCGCCTTTTTTATGATTTGAAATCCAATTCAAATGTGGGAGCCGGCTTGTCGGGTCGCCGCTTAGGTATCTACACGACTTGCTCTTTTTGGTTATTGGGTGTGAGTACATATCCGTTGCTGCGGTTATGGCCACTTAGGGTTCCGCTCTTACAGCGGGTCACTTTTGGAAAAGAGCCCCAAAAGTAACCAAAAGGGCTCCTGCCCCACCACTCGGTGCCTCGCCTAGGCTCGGCATGCCCGCAGTCAGGCATTGCTCCGTGGGCCCGCCGCGATCGGCCATCCATGGCCGTGTCGCGGCTACCCCGGCATCCATGCCGGGGTGCCCA
>NZ_JAARMC010000033.1:0-45518 GCF_012985595.1 Pseudomonas sp. WS 5411 | reverse complement strand
TCAACCAGATCAAAATCGAAAACCCACACCTGTGGGATGCCGACATGAAGGAAGAAGCGACCCAGATGATCCTGCAAGGGACCCAGCTGGAGATCGAATACGCACGCGACACCATGCCGCGCGGCGTATTGGGCATGAACGCGGCGATGATGGAGGACTACCTCAAGTTCATCGCCAACCGTCGCCTGTCGCAGATCGGCTTGAAGGAAGAATACCCAGGGACCACTAACCCGTTCCCGTGGATGAGCGAGATCATGGACTTGAAGAAAGAGAAGAACTTCTTTGAGACCCGCGTGATCGAGTATCAGACCGGTGGGGCGTTGAGCTGGGATTGATCAGCTCATAGTCGCAGCGTGAAAAAGCCCTGGGGTCGCACCCGGGGCTTTTTTATGGCCGCCGGTTTGCCATTTCTTGAAGTACATCACCTCAAACACCTGACCCGTAAGGGTTCGGATCGCATCTCCAATGCTGTAGCCTTGTGCCCCAATTGCCATCAGCGTTGTCACCGGTCGAGCGACCGGGATGATTTCACTGCGGGGTTTTACTCGAGAATCAGCAGATTGATACCGGAGTAGACTCCTGCGGTCACAGCTTATGCATTCCAAAAAAATAGTAGATAGGACCGAGGCCACCCCGTGAACCCAGACATGCTAGAAGCCGGCCCCGTGGGCGCCAAGGTACTTTCAGTGTTCGACTTCGACGGCACCCTGACCCGCCACGACAGTTTTGTGCCGTTTCTCAAGTTTGCTTTCGGCAAGCAGGAATTCAATCGCCGGATGCTCAAGCTGGCGCTGCCGGGCTTGCGCTTTCTGGTGCGCCGGATGAGCCGTGATGAGCTCAAGGCGCAGTTGATTCGCACCTTTATGACCGGCGTAGAGAAGGCCTGGGTGCAGCGCAAAGCCGAAGAATACTGCCAGGCTTATTGGAACAAGCTGATGCGCCCTGCCGGTTTGCAGTCGGTGGCCGATGAAATTGGCTCCGGTGCCGAAGTGACGTTGTGTTCGGCTTCGCCGGCAATCGTGTTGCAACCTTTTGCCGATCGCCTGGGAATCAAACTGATCGGGACCGAGCTTGAGGTGGTCGATGGGGTGTTGAGTGGGCGCCTTACGGGCAACAACTGCCGTTGTGAGAACAAGGTGTTGCGGCTTGAAGCGGTGTATGGCGACCTGGGTGAGTATCGGCTCAGGGCCTGGGGCGACACGCGCGGGGATCGCGAGTTGCTGGCGGCGGCGCAAGATGCGCATTGGCGGCATTTTCATTCGGCCAAGCGCCGAGGCAAACCGAAGCCGTAAGCCGCTTGGAACCAGCCCTTTCAGACGCGTTGAAAGGGCTGCGCCCTGATAGCGGACATTTGTGCTACCTGCGCAACCCCGCTATTAATAGCGAATCTTGCCACGGACCCGCCCCGATGAAATTCGACATAGCCTATTGCCTGAGCCTGGACGAAAAGCTGTCGATCTATGACGTGCGCGACCTGAATTTCGACGAAACCGCCGCCTTCGACTCCGATAAGGACAGCTTCCTCTGCCCCAACGATGATTGCCGCGCAGCGTTTGCGGCGGGCAATGTGCTGGGTACGTTCAATGGCAAGAACGTCAACTACCTGCGCACCCCGCACTTCAAGAACCTGCCCAGCACCCGGCATATCGACGGCTGCCGCTATGCCAGCCACAAGGCCGCTGCGGGAGACGCTGCGGACGAGCTCGAGGAGAACTTCCCGTCGGAGTTTGTGCTGACTCGACGTCAGTACGAACGCAAGACAGTCATCCAAGGTTCCGCAGACGCTATCCCACAAGATCCGGCGAAAGCACCTTCGAAAACCTCCAATACTTCCCACAGCGCCAGCGAAACCACCCCGGACAAGACCAGCGTCTTCGCCCACCCGGTGGAATGCTACGTGTCCAATATCGACGACAAGGACAAGCTCAAGGGCATGCCGTTGAAGATCGGTGAGCACACCGCGACGTATTGGGCGTTTTTCAAGAAGATCGAATACCTGCAAGACAGCAAGGGCTTGATCTACTGGGGCCGGATCAAAGCGATCAAGGACTACACCAGCAGCGTTCGCATCGACTTTGAAAAGAAAGTGTGGCTCGACAAGAAGCCATACTCCGTCAACGTCTACCTGAACAAGAAGCTGATCGAGAACTACCGCAAGCGCAAGGCGTTCCTGGAGCAGATCAGGGCCGCCGTAAACAGCGATCGCCCGCTGTATTGCTTCTTTTATGGTGTGACGCCGGAGTTGAAACAGGTACCAAGCAAGAAAAACCCCGAGCAGACGTTCGGGGTGTTCAGTGCCGATATCCAGAACCTAGACCACCTGCTGATCCGCGAGGCGCCGGGGCTGGAGGAGAAGTGACCGGAAGCGCCCGCCAATCGCGGGCCGATCAGCCGAGAAAGAATCCAGTTGATGAACGGTCAAAACAACTGTACAAAAACACAGTATAGTTTGCCCTCCCCCGTTGGATTCCTGGAGAACCCCATGTCCTCTCTGGCAGTGAGCACCACCGTAGATCAGCAAATCGTCCTTCATCAATTCACCCCACGGCACAGTGTGCAGGCCCGCGCGCTGCTGGGCTGGAGCCGGGAAGACCTGGCCCGACAAGCCGGGGTTGGGGTGGACGCTATCCAGCGTTTTGAAAGCCATCAGGAGGTGGATGACGCCATCCGCATCGCCCTGGCATTTCGTCTGGAGCACGAAGGCCTGGTGTTTTTCCCAGGGTTTGCGCCGGGATGGGGCATGAGCGGGCGTCGCTCCCCTGCGCCACAGGCGGATGCCGAACCGGCTCGTCGGAGCCTTATCGCCCGGCTGCTGGGCTCGCCATCCTCGAACACGCCTCAACCCAACGGCGCTTAGGCCCGATGACCGCGCAAAGGGTCACCTCACGGGCATGTCGGCGTGAGCCTGCATCGCCTGTTGATAGACCCGCACCAAGACCGACAGCGAGTCCCGTGCCCAACGGGCACCGTAGAACCAGAGTACGACCCTCGTGCCTTGGAGATCGTCGCTGAATATCTGGCATGCGCCTGGGTATCCGGTTTTGCAGAAGAGGTGGAAGGCTGGGCTTTGGCCGTCTGACACCAACGCGTCGAGGCGATGCTCGTTCATTCGCTTGTCGATCTCGTTGCTGGACTCCAGGGTGAAGTACGCGGCATCCGGTAACTGTGCCTCCACTGGCACCACTTGGGCGCCGGCAGCCTTTAACACCTCCAAAGCCTGGAGAAATCCGCTGGAATGCTCCACCGTTTCACGTACACCGTTGCGCAAATATCCGTCGGCAAAACCGATACGCCAATCGGCCAGGGCGGGAGCGGATTTGGCGGCGTTGTTTTCCATGATGGGCGGAACTTCCACCATGACCTGGCCTACAGGGTCCAGGCCGCTCAAGGCAATAAGCGATAGCGACGGATCACGTACGGTCTTCATCATCGGGCCAGGGATATCGAACCTGGGGCCCTGGACGGCAGGCGCAGCAGCAGGCTGAAACTCAATGCCACCGCGAGACGTTGACACATTGTCTGTCGACCCAGAAGGAGCGGCAGGCCCACAAGGCATTGCGTTAAAGGCGTTGAACACCAAAGGCAACCCCACGGAACAGGGTGCACCGGGCGACAAGGTTTTCCTACATTTGTCCTCCATCAGGCCCCACTCCCAGAAAATGGCTTTCCGAGATCATCGCACCCTTTTCCAGTCGGTTCTCCAGGCAGAAATACCTTGAAAGCCCTTTTTACAGTGTGGCTTTAGCAACCCCTTTCAACTCACTAGCTGTTCTGCCGCCTGGGCCTCGACATCCAGCCACCAGGCACGCCCACGTTCAGGGGCAGCCAGCATAAAAGCCTGACCCATGGCGGGTGTGGCAATTGACACATTGCGCTCCCAGGCCAGGGCCATGATGCGGTCAAACGGCTCATGCCAGGCATGGAATGCCAGGTCAAAGGTGCCATTGTGGATCGGCAGCAACCAGCGCCCCTTCAGGTCGATATGGGCCTGCAAAGTTTGTTCGGGCTGCATGTGGATATCGGGCCAGTCGACGTTGTAAGCACCGGTTTCCATCAGCGTCAGGTCAAATGGCCCATATTGCTCGCCAATACGCTTGAAACCTTCGAAATAGCCGGTGTCGCCACTGAAAAAGATACGCCGGGCATCATCGACCATCACCCAGGACGCCCACAGCGTCTGGTTGCCATCAAACAGGCCACGGCCGGAAAAGTGCTGGGCTGGGGTGGCGACAAAGTGGATGCCGTCCACTTCAGTGCCCTGCCACCAATCCAACTGCCGCACCTTGCCTGGCGCCACACCCCATTTGATCAAGGTGTCACCCACGCCCAGTGGCGCGAGAAAATAGCGCGTCTTGGCGGCCAATTGCACAACGGCTTGGCGGTCCAGGTGGTCGTAATGGTCATGCGACAAGATCACCGCCTCAATCGGCGGCAGTTCTTCAAGGCTGATAGGCGGCTGATGAAAGCGCTTGGGGCCGGCCCAATTGAAAGGCGAAGCCCGCTCGGCGAACACCGGATCGGTCAGCCAGAACTTGCCGCGCATTTTCAGCAGGACGGTGGAATGCCCCAAGCGGTAGACACTGTGATTCGGGGCGCTCAATAACTGCTCACGCGTCAGGCGCTGTACCGGGATTTCACCTACCGGCCGCGTGCTGCGGGGCTTATGAAAGAGCATGTTCCAGAAAATCTGTAGCGTTTTGCCAAAGCCTGCACGGCTGACCGGCGCATGATTGTTGAACTGACCTTGCTGCTGCTCGGACGATTTGAGCGCTGGGGAAGAGGTATCGACACGGGTAGAGATCGTGGCCATTACAGAGTGACTCCGGTACGTTCTGCTGATGCAGGTCAACAACTACACTGCACAGTGTAGTTTCAAGATTGCAACAAAACCCGGACCAAGTAAACTACCGAGTGTAATTTTCTTCCCAGAGCCGAAAGCCCCATGACTGCACCTCAACGCCTCACCGACCGTAAACGCGAAGCCATTGTGGCAGCGGCCATTGCCGAGTTTCGCGATAACGGTTTCGAGGTCACCAGCATGGACAAGATCGCCGCCACCGCTGGCGTATCCAAGCGCACGGTGTACAACCACTTCCCCAGCAAGGAGGAGTTGTTCACCGAGATCCTGAATAAGTTATGGGCCAGCAGCGTTGCACAACTGGATGTCAGCTACAGCAGCGCACAGCCCCTGCGCGACCAATTGCGGGTGTTGCTGCAAGCGAAGATGAAGATGATGTCGGACGCCAACTTCCTCGACCTGGCCCGCGTGGCAATTGCCGCGACCATCCATTCCCCGGAGCGGGCCCAGGGCATCGTCAATCGCCTGAGCGAACGTGAAGAAGGGTTCACATTATGGGTGCGCGCAGCGCAGGAAGACGGTCGCCTCAAGCCCGTGGACCCGTGCTTTGCCGCCCATCAGGTGCAAAGCCTGCTCAAGGCCTTCGCCTTCTGGCCGCAAATCACCCTGGGCCAACCCACCCTGGATGCAGCTACCCAGGCCAACGTGATCGAGTCAGCGATGGACCTGTTTCTGGCCGGCTACGAGATTGCCACCCGCCCCCAATAAATCCCTCTGTCGTCAATACGACACTGGCGGGTCGTTTTTGCCTGAATCCTGCGGATCCCCACGCAAATGGCCTGGAAGGACACTGATTATTCCTGCGTAAATCACTGACAATAATCACCTGTCATCTGGCGTAAATGGCCTTTTGACAAGGCACGCCTTCGCAACTTAAAAAAAGAACAACCTGACGCAGGAATCTATGGAAAACCTTCGAGGCAAAGGGCTGTCGTTTGCCCGGCGCATTTATCGGCCGCGCATTCTCGGGCTGGGCATCGGCAGCCTTTGCGTGCTGGCCGCCCTATACCCGCTGTCCATGCCCGGATGGGTCTGGGCACTGTGGCTGTTCAACGGGTTTATCTGGCCGCACCTGGCATACCAGCTATCAAGCCATTCAGCGTTTCCGTACCAGGCCGAGCGACGCAATCTGCTGTATGACTCAGTGTCCGGCGGGTTCTGGGCCGCAGCCACACAATTCACGCCCCTGACTGCAGTGACCATCCTCGCGATGATGACCATGCATAACGTCACGGCGGGCGGCAAAAAGCTGATGATCCAGGGCATGCTCGCGCAACTGGTGGGCGTGGCAGTGGCCTGGCTGGTGTTCGGTCCTGCGTTCAACCCCAATGTCGGCCTGATCCAGGTGTATGCCTGCCTGCCGATGCTGATTCTCTACCCCGTCGCCATCGGCATGGCCAGCTATCGCCTGGCCATCAAGCTCTCGGAACACAAGCGCGCCCTGAGTGCCTTGAGCCGTACCGACAGCCTGACCGGCCTGCTCAATCACGGGTCGTGGAAGGACTTGCTGCAACTGAAGTTTCACAAGTGCCAGCAGCGACAGTCCCAGGCCACCATCGCACTGATTGATGTCGACCACTTCAAGCAGATCAACGATGCCTATGGCCATATCGTCGGCGACCGGGTCTTGCGGCAACTGAGTAAGGAGTTGCAGCGCAATGTGCGGGAAAATGACCTGACGGGCCGCTACGGTGGCGACGAGTTCTGCGTGATCCTGCCGGACGTGTCGCTGGAGCAAGCCAGTTATGTGATGGAACGCCTGCGGGAAATGTTCAGCCGCTACCGCGACCCGCAGGTTCCAGAACTACGGGTCAGCCTGAGCATTGGCCTGGCGGCCTACCAGGTGCAATTCACCCAGGCGCATATGTGGCTCAACGCGGCGGACCAAGCCCTGTACGCCGCCAAGGGCACCGGGCGCAATCGGGTGACCGTCGCCGATTCACTGGTCGCACGCTCTGCCTGAAGGGGCTAATTATTCAGACCGCATGTTCGTCCACCCTGTAGAAGCCGGCTCGCCGGCGGGCGGTGAGCATGTTTGCCAATGCTCGGCTGGGCTTGTAGGCGCCGGCTGGCCGATGTCTATAAAGGGCGACGCAGGTGCCGGCCCAGCTCATCGAACAACGTCACCACTGAACGCAGCGCCCGACTGTCCGGGCGCGTCAGCAACCACAAGGCCGTGTCGTAACCCGTAAGCGCCGGCCCCAACGGCTGCAATCCCTGGCCATCCGCCAACAGAAAATCCGGCAGCGCCGCCACGCCCAGACCGGCACGTACCAATTGGGTTACAGACAACATGCTGTTGCACCGATAACTGGGCCTTACGCCGGGTAAATGCTGGCGACGCCAAGCCACGGTGGGATGGTCGGGCAAGAAATCATCCGGGGCGATCCACGCCAGGGCCGCCAAATCTTGAGTAGCGTGTTGCTCTATGTAACCGGCACTGGCGCAGACCCGATAGGACACCGTCCCCAAACGCCGTCCCACCAGGTGCTCCGGCGGCGTCCTGGTCAGGCGCAAGGCAATATCCGCGTCGCGGCGGCTGAGGTTGGCGAAATCATTGGACGTACTCAACTCCAGGGTCAGTGCCGGGTAAGCGGGCATGAACTGCGCCAAGGCCGGCAATAACAGGCCCTGCAACACTGAGTCGGTGCAGGTCAGGCGCACCGTGCCGCTGATCACTTCACCGCCCTGCTCGACCCCCACGCGGGCTGCTTGCAGCGCCTGTTCGGCACGCTCGGCCTGCTGGGCCAAGGTGGTGGCCAAGCTGGTCGGCAGGTAACCGGCGCGGCTTTTTTCGAACAGTGCCTGCCCCAAAGACGACTCAAGACGCCGAACGGCCCGAAACACCGTAGACACATCCACCCGCAGCAAGGCCGCAGCCCGCGCCAACGTGCCGCCGCGCACCAGGGCAAGGATCAGCGCCAGGTCGGGATAGTCGATTTGATAGTGCGTGGCTGCATTTAACATGTGGGGTAACGCCAATATTGATTGCGCGAACGCCAATCTATAGTGCCCTTCAGGACTCGACAAGCCATTGGACGCACGCCATGACCCTCACTGCTCTGCACCTCGCCCTGATCGGCGATTACGATCCTCAAGTCACCGCCCACCAAGCCATTCCCCTTGCCCTGCAACAGGCGAGTACACACCTGGGGCTGACACTTCAGATTGAATGGCTGGCCACCGACACCCTTCAGGACAACCACACCTTGCAGTCTTTCGACGGGTTCTGGTGCGTACCTGCAAGCCCCTATCGCGATGCCGACGGGGCGTTGCGGGCGATCCGCTTTGCCCGCGAACAGCGGCGTCCTTTCCTCGGCACCTGCGGCGGTTTTCAACATGCCGTGTTGGAATATGCACGCAATGTGCTGAGGTGGGCCGATGCCGAACATGGCGAGCTGGCACCTGATGCGCCACGGGCGGTGATCGCCCCCTTGTCGTGTGCTCTGATCGAAACCATCGCGCCCATCCACTTGATGGCCTTCACCCGTATCGCCGAGGCTTACGGCACCCTTGAAATCCAGGAGGGTTATCGTTGCCGCTATGGCCTCAATGCCGACTTCAAACAGGCACTGCTGGAGGACAATCTGATTGGCAGCGCCCATGATTCGGCGGGCGAGGTGCGGGCGATAGAACTGCTGGACCATCCGTTTTTTGTCGCCACTCTGTTCCAGCCAGAACGCGCGGCACTTACCGGTGCCAGCGTGCCGCTGGTCAGCGCATGGCTCCAGGCCTGCCTGGAGCGCTCGGCATGATCGCCCAGACACCCTCCCCGCCCTACTACGCAGTGATCTTCACTTCCCTGCGCACCGAGACCGACCAAGGCTACGCACAGGCCGCCGACCGCATGCTCGAACTGGCCCGCCAGCAACCGGGGTTTCTCGGTGTCGAATCAGCCCGCGGCGATGATGGCCTGGGGATTACCGTGTCCTACTGGACCAACGAGGCCGCCATCCTGGCCTGGAAACAACACGCCGAGCACCGCAACACCCGCGAACAGGGCCGGGCCATCTGGTACAGCGCGTTTCAGACACGGGTATGCAAGGTAGAACGGGCTTATGCCTTCACCGCAAACGGCACCACCCCCGCGCCTACGGGATTGGCGTGATGGTGATCAACCCACCAGGCTGCGCACCGCGCTGATCTGCGGGATCTCCACCCGGCGCATATACACCCGCAGCGGCTCGGTGATGTTGATGCGGTCGTCGATGTTCTGGTCCAGCAGCAGTTGGATGTGCTCGCGGGACAGGGTCATGGCCTGGTCGGCCGCCGGCTGCCAGACAAACTCGCTGGTGGGGATGATGCCGTCGTCGGCGACGTCCATGCCGAACGAGTCTTCGCTGAAACGCACGATGTACTGGCCGGTCTTGCGGTTCAGGCCGACAAAGCCGTTGAGTTGGTCGGCGGCCTGGCAGATGAGTTCTGAAGTGATGCGCATGCTAAACCTCACTGAAAAATCCCACAGGGGAAGTGAACGATGGTTTACACGCGAGGCGGCGAAAGAAGGCAATGCAGGTTTCCCTCTGGCGGGGAAACTCGGGCCAAGAATACTGCATAGCACGGCACAAAAGCGCAGAAAAATAGCGCATGCGCACGTTAATGTCGGTTTGGTGATAGCGCGATTTGCATGCAATTGTTAAAAAGGAAGCCTTCTTGAAGCTACCTCCACGAAAGGACCTCGCACATGCCTGCTACGTTTACCAAGAGTGCCCTGCTGCTCGCACTGATGATGGGCCTTGGCCACGCACAGGCTGCAAGCCCCATTAGCCCGGTTGAACTGGCGACCAAGGAGGGCATTCCGCACCCTGCCGTGATCGCCCACCGGGGTGCGTCCTACGATGCACCGGAATCCACCGCCGCCGCCTACAAGCTCGCCCGCGACCTGGGTGCCGACTACCTGGAACTGGACCTGCAACGCAGCAAGGACGGCGTGCTGTTCGCCCTGCACGACAATAACCTGCAACGCACCACCGACGTGGCCACCAAGTTCCCCGAGCGCAAGGACAGCCCGGCCAACGAGTTCACCTGGAAAGAACTGCAAAGCCTGGATGCCGGCAGTTGGTTCAACACCGCCTACCCAGAGCGTGCGCGCCCGGGCTTCGTCGGGTTGAAAATCCTCAGCCTGGACGAAATCATCAAGATCGCCGAAGGCAACCCCCAGCATAAACCCGGCTTGTACATCGAAACCAAAGAGCCCAAGCAGTTCCCGGGGATCGAAGCCGATCTGAAGGACAAGCTGCTGGACAAGGGGTGGCTGAGTTCCGTGGGTTCCAAGCTGGGCAAGAGCAACACAGGCGTCGGCCAGGGCAAGGGCCGCGTGGTGTTGCAGACGTTCGAGACGGCCAGCCTCAAGGAACTGCAGAAAGAGATGCCCAACACCCCGAAAATCCTGCTGTTGTGGGTAGGTGAAGGCAGCATCGAGCCCAAGTCCAAGGTGACTTTCGCCGAGTCCGGCGAACCGACCAAGGCGGCCTACTATGCCAAGCAGGAACCCAAGGACGCGGCCGAATTCGAGAAGTGGGTCGATGAAGCCAAGAGCCTCGGTGCAATTGGCACTGGCCCATCGGCACAACTGACGAACCTGGGCGACCAGAGCTATTCGGACCTGGTCAAGCCCGAGATGAACCAACTGACCCACGACAAGGGCCTGCTGGTGCACGTCTATACCGTCGACGAGCCGGTGGACTTCGAGAAGGTCATGAGCGCCGGGGTCGATGGCATCTTCACCAACCGTGCCGCCGAACTGCTGAAGTTCTACAAGCGCTGGCCGTCTTCCAGCGTGCAGGATCTGCTGCAGGACAACGGTTACTGAGTGAGCGAGTGGTCAGGCCAACTGTGGCTGGGGCCTGATTACGGCCTGATCCTCGGTGAGACGGGGCGTACGGCGCCCCACGCGCATTACGCCCATCAATTTATCCTGTCCGCGGAGAGCCCCATCACGGTCAGCCTTGATGGGCACCTGCAAACGGCTTACCGCCTGTTCATCCCCTCTCGCCAGCCCCATGCCATCGTGCATGCCCCCGGTACGGTGTTGATGGCTTATGTGGAACCCGGTGCATTTGAAAGCGAGTCGTTGCAACACGCCCTGGATACCGCCGATTTTTCCCATGAGCGCCTGGAGCAGACATTGCGCCAGCTACCACGTCGCCAGGCGGACGATGAGCGCGTGCAACGCGCCCTGCACACCCTCGATCAACAGTTGAGCGGCAAGGTCTCGGCGCAGTCATTGGCGCAGGCGGCGCACCTGTCGTTGAGCCAGTTGGAGCGCCTGTTTGTCAGCCAGCTCGGCGTGCCGGTGCGGCGCCTGGTGATGTGGCGCCGCCTGCGCCTGGCCCTGGATCTGGCCCTGAACGGTCACACCCTGACCCAAGCAGCCCATGGCGCGGGGTTTGCCGACTCGGCGCACTTCTCGCGGACCATGAAGCAACTGTTTGGCGTGACCGCCGGGGCCTCCTTGCGCCATCTTCAAGTACATCTCCTACAGTAGTGCGCTTGGCACCGCAGGTTCCTTGCTCAGTTGCGCCGCACTGAAGGGATCACGCAACTGCTCGACGTAATCCACCGGAAAATCCGGCCGGCTGCCAATCCCCAGGTCGCCCTCGCCCATTCGATAGTCCTCGGTGTAAAACGCAGTCCCCAACAGCCAGTCCCACAGGTTGAAAAACAAAGCGAAATTCACATCCCCTGCGCGCCCGTACTTCATATGGTGGAAGCGATGCACGGGCGCCCAGGCAAATACCCAGCGCAACGGCCCCAGGCGCATATCGACATTGGAGTGCTGCAGCAACAGTTGGATGGCAATGGCCAACGCCAGCAGCATCGCCACCTCCAGCGGAATGCCCAGCAGGATCAACGGCAGCAGGCCGGCCGTGGCCTCCAGCATCTGGTGCAAGGGATGCTTCATCAAGCCATTGAACCCATAGAGCCGCTGCACGCTGTGATGCACCGCATGCAAACGCCAGAGTGCGGCGATGCGATGGCTGGCGTAATGCATCAGGGTGATGCCCGCATCGGCAATGATGATTGCCAGCAGCAATTGCGCCCACAGCGGCCAGGCGCGCGGCCAGGCGCCCTCGATCGCCAGCCATGCCGTGAGCAGCGGCAATGCCAGCAACCCCAGGGCATTCAGGCTTTCATTGACCAGCGCGTGGAGGACATCCCGGCGTCGGTCGCCCAGAGGGCGGTTCCACTGGGGCTCGTAGGGCAAGCACAGCTCGGCGATAAACGACACGCCGATGGCCAGCGCAAACACCGCCAGCAGCCACTGCGATGCCCCTAGCGTGACCAACCAGAGCCCCGCGCCAATAAAACCCGCCCAGAACAAGGGCGCGTATAGCCAAGCCAATAGGTGTTTCATAAGTGTCTCCCGTGGGTGAGACACCAGCATGAAATTCCCCGGCGCGGGGCGATTGAACAAACAACGCAAACGTCCTACACAATTAAGGGTAAATTAAGTTGCGCGGGGTAATCTGATCCCACTTAAACAGCTCACCCCAAAGGACCACATCATGAAAAACCTGACCGCTCTGTTCGCTGCTGCTGCCCTGACTCTGACTGCCGGCCTGGCCCAGGCCGATGTTCGCCCGGACCAGATTCCAAGCCTGCTGCAATCGGGCGCCGTGAAGCCATTTGAACAGCTGAATGCCGCCGCCCTGGCCAAACATGCCGGCGCCACCATCAACGACACTGAGCTGGATAACGAAGCCGGGCGCCTGGTCTACGAAGTTGACCTGACCGACACCACTGGCAAGAAGTGGGATGTGAAGCTCGACGCCAAGACCGGCGAAGTGCTGGAAAACAAGCAAGACACTTAAGTTGCCCCGGCAACACAACGCGCCGCCTTCGGGCGGCGCAGTTGTGTCTGGTCAGGCGCTAAGGCGCGCCGTCACCTCATTCAGCTCAGCAGACAGCCCACGCAGGTTATGACTGGCCGCTTCGGTGCGCTGCACGTTGTCCAGGTTGGCAGTGGCCACCGTGGTGATTTGCGTGATGTTGCGCGAGATATCCTCGGCCACCGAGGTTTGTTCTTCGGCCGCTGTGGCAATCTGCCGGTTCATATCGCGGATCGCCTCTACAGCCTGGGTGATATGACTGAGCATCGCCCCGGCCTGGGTGACCTTTTCGACACTCTCATCACTGCATGACTGGCCGCTGACAATCGCCTCGGCGGCATCCACGGCGCCGGTCTGCACTGCCTGGATAATCTGGTTGATCTCGATGATCGACGCCGCTGTGCGTTGCGCCAGGCTGCGCACCTCATCGGCCACCACCGCAAACCCACGTCCGGCTTCGCCTGCTCGCGCGGCCTCGATCGCCGCATTGAGGGCCAGCAGGTTGGTCTGTTCGGCGATGCCGCGAATCACTTCCAGCACCGTGCCGATGCGCACGCTGTCTGCTTCCAGGCGGCGGATAATGCCACCGGTGTTGAGGATCTCGTTACGCATCTGGCCGATGGTGGCAATGGTCACTTGCATCACCTCGCCGCCCTCACGGGCCGAATGATCGGCCTCGTCTGCTGCCCGCGAAGCGCTGGCGGCGTGGCGCGCGACTTCCTGGGCGGTGGCGGACATTTCGGTCATCGCCGTCGCCACTTGATCGGTACGGCTGAACTGATCCTGGGTGCCCGTCGCCATCTGCCCGGCAATCGAGTTCAACTCGCCACTGGCGCTCACCAGGTCCTTGGCACTGCGCTGTAGGCGGCCAAAGGTTTCAGCGAGGAAGTCGCGCAACGTATTGGCGGCTTGGGCCAAGTGCCCCAGTTCATCCTGGCGCTGGCTGGCAACGCGCTCGGCAAACCGGCCATGGCTCAATTGGGCCACATAGTCGATCAGGCCACGGATCGGCAAAATCAGGTTGCGGTTGATCAACCACAGGCTGAACAGACCGATCAGCCCTCCAGACAGCACCATCACCGCCAGGCCCAGCATCACGGTACGTTCGGCATAGGCGCTGATTGCCAGGGATTGCTGCTTGCCCTGCTCATGCAGTTGGGTAACCAGCGCGCTCATCTGCTCACTCACCGCGCGGTCCACACCCTTGACCGCGTTATCCCCGGCCGCCGCATCAGCCCCGGCGGCCACGTAAGCGTCACGCCCCTTCTGGTAGGCCACGCCCAGCATCTGGTGCTCTTGACGCAAGGTTTCCAGGCGACGGTTCAAGCCTGGATCGCCCTGGGTGTTGCTCACCAGCCGCGCCAGGATGCCCTGCACGTCTTGCTGCCGATCCTGGAACTGCCCCCAGTACTTGTTCATGTCCTGGGGTTGCTTGCCACGCAGCAGGACGTTTTTCCATTCCTGGACCTGGACCTTGAATTGCAGGTTGGCTTCATCAATCAGCTGTGAGGTTTGCAACGGCCCCTCCAGCAAACTGCGGTAACTCTGCACACCGTTGGAGAGAAAATGAAAACACGCCAGGGCAATCAACAGCATTGCCAACAGGCTGCCACCGAGCAACGACAAAATCTGTGCTCTCAAGGACTTTCGCAAAAAACTCATCGGGGAGAAGCCTCGAAACAGGGAAATGGGGACCTGCACCGCAACATCCCTGTCGGCCAACACATGGCCAATCCAATTGCATACTTGCACCTTGAATCGGCCGGACTAGACGCTTCTTGAGCCCAGTGGATGAGCGGTCGTACGGCGTCGATCTGTGACTGACACAAAACGGTCAAATCCCCTTGCAATGATTGCGCGACGCGCATCTGTCGCCCTCCCCTGCGAGCCACCATGAACCACAGCATCGACCACGGCCACCAGGACTCCGACCTGTTTGGCCTGCTTTACGGTTTCCGCTTCAGGCCCGGCGAGAAAGCCGAGCAGATCGACTCGGCGGCCGTGCTCAAGGCCTTGCAAGCCCCGGCCGACCCCGATGAATTCCTCTGGCTGCACCTGAACCTGGCCCACGCCGCCTGCCAGCGCTGGATGCAGGCGCACCTGGAGTTGCCGCCGGAGTTCTTCGAAGCCTTGCACGAAGGCTCGCGCTCCACCCGTATCGAGCATGTGGACTCGGCCTTGCTGGCGGTGGTCAACGACGTGGTGTTCAACTTCAGCAGCATGATGTCATCGGACATTTCCACCTTGTGGGTCTGCGCCCGCAGCCGCCTACTGATCAGTGCGCGCCTGCAACCGCTGCATTCGGTGGACAAGCTGCGCTCATCGGTAAAGGCCGGCGAACACTTCCGCTCGCCCCTGGAATTGCTGGTGCATCTGTTGCGCGATCAAGGCGAGGTGCTGACGCAGATCGTGCGCAAGACCAGCCTCAGCGTCGACCAGATCGAAGACCAGTTGCTGTCCTCGCGCCTGTCCACCAACCGCGCCGAACTGGGGGCCATGCGCCGGGTGCTGGTGCGCCTGCAACGCCTGTTGGCGCTGGAGCCGGGCTCGCTGCTGCGCCTGCTCAATCGCCCGCCGCAGTGGCTGCAGAAGGAAGACGTAAAGGAGTTGCGCAAATCCACCGAAGAGTTCGCCCTGATCATCAACGACCTCACGGCCCTGGGCGAACGGATCAAGTTGTTGCAGGAAGAAATCGCCGCCAACCTCAACGAACAGAGCAACCGCACGCTGTTTACCCTGACGGTGGTCACGGTACTGGCGCTGCCGATCAATATCATCGCGGGCTTCTTTGGCATGAACGTGGGTGGCGTGCCACTTTCCCAGGATCCCGAGGGTTTCTGGATTCTGGTGGCGCTGGTGGCGACGTTCACCTTGATTGCCGGCAGATGGGCGTTTCGCAAGCGCCAGGATTACTAAGGCTCAAATGCAATCAACCTGTGGGAGCGGCGGTGGGTTTTAGACCAGCGGCCGGCTGACGACACCAAACACTGACTTGAGGCAGCACCTCTGTAACATTCTGCAATGATCATGGGAAACATCCTCCCCACTCTGGATGCTCCGGCATGGCCACCCCTTCCCTGACCGCCTCCCACCAGGCAGCCGCCCCTGACGCAAAACCGCAACTGGACACCAAACCCAGCCTGCTCACGGTGATCGTGTTCTTTTCCGTGCTCGCCATGGGCCTGTTGTTCACCGCCTACAGCCTGATGCACGACATGCACGAACTGGGCACGGTGGTCACCACCTGGACCCCATTCCTGCTGCTGGGTGTGGCGCTGCTGATTGCCCTGGGGTTCGAGTTCGTCAACGGTTTCCATGACACCGCCAACGCCGTGGCGACAGTGATCTACACCAACTCGCTGCCGCCGCAATTCGCTGTGGTCTGGTCGGGGTTCTTCAATTTCCTCGGGGTGCTGCTGTCCAGTGGCGCAGTGGCCTTTGCCATCATTGCCTTGCTGCCGGTGGAGTTGATTTTGCAGGTTGGCTCTTCCGCCGGTTTTGCGATGATCTTCGCCCTGCTGATCGCGGCGATCCTGTGGAACCTGGGCACCTGGTGGCTGGGTTTGCCGGCGTCGTCCTCCCATACGCTGATCGGGTCGATCATCGGGGTGGGCGTGGCCAATGCCCTGATGCATGGCAGGGACGGCACCAGTGGCGTGGACTGGGCGCAGGCGATCAAGATCGGCTATGCGCTGCTGCTGTCACCGCTGATCGGTTTCGGCTTTGCCGCTCTGCTGTTGCTGGCGCTGCGGGCCTTTGTGAAAAACCGCGCGCTGTACAAGGCGCCCAAGGGCAACACCCCGCCGCCGTGGTGGATTCGCAGCCTGCTGATCGTGACCTGCACCGGCGTATCTTTTGCCCACGGCTCCAACGATGGCCAGAAAGGCATGGGCCTGATCATGTTGATCCTGGTGGGCACTTTGCCCATGGCCTACGCGTTAAACCGCACCATGCCGGCCGATCAATCCCTGCAATTTGCCGCCGTGGCTGAAGTCACCCAGCAAGCCCTGGTCAAAATCGCCCCGCAACCGGCGCCGGTGGACCCACGGCCGACGCTATCGACCTATGTGCGCACCAAGGACGTCACGCCCGAACTGATCCCCGCCCTCGCCGCCCTGACCGGGCATATCGGCGAGCAAGTCAAAGGCTACGGCTCCCTGGCCAAGGTGCCCGCCGAGGCCATGGGCAACGTGCGTAACGACATGTACCTGACCAGCGAAACCATTCGCCTGATGGACAAGGGCAAGGTCGGAAATTTCGACACCGACACCGAGGGCAAGCTGCAACTGTTCAAGCAACAGATCGACAATGCCACGCGCTTTATCCCGCTATGGGTGAAGATCGCCGTGGCCATCGCCCTGGGCCTGGGCACCATGGTCGGCTGGAAGCGCATTGTGGTGACCGTCGGCGAGAAAATCGGCAAGACCCACCTGACCTACGCCCAGGGCGCCTCAGCGGAAACCGTGGCCATGCTGACCATTGGCGCCGCCGACATGTTCGGGTTGCCGGTATCGACCACCCACGTGCTGTCGTCGGGCGTGGCCGGGACCATGGTGGCCAATGGTGGCGGCTTGCAGATGAAGACCATCCGCAATCTGCTGTTGGCCTGGGTGCTGACGTTGCCGGCGGCGATTGTACTGTCGGGCAGTTTGTACTGGTTGTTTACCCAAATCTTCTGAAACTCTGGCACCCGGACGTGACCGACAAGGTCACGCCGGTAGCTCGCGAATAACCCGAGAGTGCCGCGTGCATTCAGGATGCCCGCGTCATCGTTAACGTCCTTCGCGAGCAAGCTCGCTGTTGAAGAACTTTCCCCGCAGCACGTCGTAGCCCCAGTGGTACACATAGGTGTACGGCAGGAAGAACAGCAGCACGCCGATATCCAGAATAAACGCCTGCATCAGGCTGATGTTCAGCCACGCGGCAATCAGCGGCACGGCGAACAGAATCAGCCCGCCCTCGAACAGCAGCGCGTGCATGATCCGGGTCTTGACGCTATTGGCCAGTTGCAGGCGCACTTTGAGGCGGTCGAAAAGGCTGTTGAAAATCATGTTCCAGGTCAGCGCCAACAAGCTGATAGCCAGGGTCACAGCGCCCATTTCCAGAGCCGGCCGGCCAGTGATCCACACCAGCAGCGGCGTACAGATCAACAGGGCCAGGCCCTCGAAACCAAGGGCCTGCAAAACGCGTTCAGTGATGGACTTGGTGGTGTTCATAAGCCTTGCTCTGTGAATGTCGAGGGTTGCCATCATCACTCCCGCACTCGATACTTAATAATCAATAACCATCGACCAAGGCGATAGATGATGGCCTCTCATGAAGTGTTGCAAGCGTTTGTGCAGGCGGCGACCCAAGGCTCGTTTTCGGCGGCGGCACGCAAGCTGGGCAAGAGCCAATCGACCGTCAGCGCCGCAGTGGCCAGCCTGGAGATTGATCTGGACGTGGTGCTGTTCGACCGCAGCAGCCGCAAACCCACCCTGACCCCGGCCGGGCATGTCCTGCTGCAACGCGCCGAGCAGGTGCTGGAGGCCAGCAGCCGCCTGGAGCTTGCCGCCAGCCAGTTGTCCCAGGGGCTGGAACCCAAGCTCAGTATTGCCATGTCCGACACCTATCAGTCGGGACGTTTTGAAACGCTGCTCAGCGCCCTTGAGCAGCGTTATCCGGACCTGGAGCTGGAGTGGCTGATTGCCGAATGCGAAGACCTTATCGCCCTGGTCCAAAGCGGGCGGGCGCAGCTCGCGTTTATCGAGGCGCAGGAGGTCTACCCGCCAGACCTGACCCATGCCACCGTCGAAGAGCGCGCGCAACTTGCGCTGTTTGTATCGCCGCTGCATGCACTGGCCGGCCTTGAGGGCATCAACCAGCAAACCCTGGAACAACACCGGGAGCTGCGCCTAGCAAGCATCATCAGTCCCAACGAAAACCGGCCGAGCGGCCGTGTATGGTCCGCCCCCAGCTTTTTGATGCTGATGGAAATGGCCATCCTCGGTTTTGGCTGGGCCCCCTTGCCGCGCTGGCTGGTGGAGCGTTTTGCCAATGGCCAACTGGTGGAGCTAAAGGCACGCGGCTGGCCACGTTCGGTGGCGGTGGATGCCTTGTGGTCACGACAACAGCCACCGGGCCCGGCCGGCAGTTGGTTGCTGCAAAAGATGCTTGAGTAACCTCAGCCGGCGCCTACAAAGGGCTATCGGTGCAGGTTGCCAGGCGTCGTTCGATAAAGCGTTTTTCCGGGGCCTGCTGGGTCAGGCCCAGGGCTGTTTCATACGCCTGGCGCGCCTCTTTCATCCGCCCCAGTTGCCGACAGAACTCCCCCCGTGCCGAATGCGCCAGGTGGTAATCCCGTAACTCGCCACGCACCAGGATCCCCTCGACTTGCTGCAACCCCGTCAACGGCCCATCGCGCATGGCCAGGGCAACGGCGCGGTTGAGCTCGATCACGGGCGACGGCAGCATCCGCAGCAGCACGTCGTACAGGCCGACAATCTGTGGCCAGTCGGTCTGCGCCGCACTCGGGGCCTCGGCGTGTACCGCGGCAATCGCCGCTTGCAGGCAATAAGGCCCGAAACGCTGGGTGGCCAGGGCCTGCTCTATCAACCCACAGCCCTGGGCAATCAGCGCTGCATCCCACAGCGTGCGGTCCTGCTCGTCCAGCAGCACCAACTCAGCGGCGGCAGAAAGCCGGGCCGGGCGCCGGGATTCATGGAGCAGCATCAACGCCAGCAGGCCCATGACTTCCGGCTCCGGCAGCAACTCCAGGAGCAGATGGCCCAGGCGGATGGCCTCGCGGGTCAAGTCGTCACGGGTCAGGTCAGCGCCCATGGACGCCGAGTAGCCCTCGTTGAACACCAGGTAAATCACCCGCAATACGCTGTCCAGGCGCTCGGGCAACTCCGCCAGGGACGGCACCTGGTAGGGAATCCTGGCCTCGCGGATCTTGCCCTTGGCCCGCACGATGCGCTGGGCGATGGTGGCCGGCGTGACCAGGAAGGCCCGGGCAATTTCCTCGGTGGTGAGGTCACAAATCTCACGCAGGGTAAGCGGCACTTGCGCATCCGCCGCCAGCGCCGGGTGGCAGCAGGTGAAAATCAGGCGCAGGCGGTCGTCTTCCACGTCTTCGGCACTCCAGTCAGCCGCCTCCAGCGTATCGGCCTGCTCCTGCAACAACGGGGTGAAACGGGCCTGGCGACGCAAGCGGTCGATGGCCTTGAAGCGCCCGGCAGACACCAGCCACGCTCGGGGATTGTCGGGCACACCGTCCTGCTGCCAGCGTTCGACCGCGACGAAGAACGCCTCGTGCAGGGCTTCTTCGGCGAGGTCGAAATCCCCCAGCAGGCGAATCAACGTCGCCAGGATGCGCCGCGACTCACTGCGGTAGACCGCCTCGACCTGGGCCTTGACGGTCAATCGGGCATGCCCGTGGTCACCAGGGTCACCAGCCGGTCCAGGCTCTCACCCCAGCCCTGATGAAAACCCATGGCTTCGTGGGCTTGTTTATCGGCTTCGCTCCAATGCATGGCGCGGGCGGTGTAGCGGGTCTTGCCAGCCACCTCCTCGAAGGTCACTTCGGCGCTCATAAACGGCTTGCCCGAGGGGATCCAGCCCGGCAGGAACGCATCGGTAAACACCAGGCGGCGCGGCGCGTCGATCTCCAGGAACACGCCCTGGGTCGGATACTCACTGCCGTCCGGCGCGCGCATCAGGGTGCGAAACAGGCCACCGACCCACAGGTTCATTTCGCACTCGGGCGTGGTCATGCCGTGGGGGCCCCACCATTGTTGCAAAAGCGCAGGCTCGGTCCAGGCGCGGAACACCCGGCTGGGCGGGGCGTCGATCACCCGGCTGATGGACAGTTCAAATGCAGCAGGTTGAGTGTTCATGGATAAACCTCCTGAGTTTTATAAGTGTTGGGTCAGAGATTCAAATCACGCACGGGGCGCACTTCCACGCTGCCGACCCGCGCCGCCGGAATGCCGCCGGCCACCTGCAGCGCCTCATTCAAGTCCTTGGCTTCGATCAGGTAGAAGCCGGCAAGCTGCTCCTTGGTTTCGGCAAACGGCCCATCGGTGATCGACAACTTGCCGTTACGCATACGCACGGTGGTGGCCGTGCTCACCGGCTGCAGGGCCTCGGCCGCAAGCATGCGGCCACTGCCGTGGACCGCCTCGGCGTAGGCGTGGCATTCCGGGTCCTTGGGGCTGTCGGGCAGGCTGTGCAGCAAAGCTTCGGCGCTGTAGACCAGGCACAGGTATTTCATGGCGTTCTCCGTTTTTCGGACTAATGACTATAGTTCGCGGCACTCACGGTTCCAGGTCGAACAGACCGGCGCCGGTTTCCATATCGAACGGTGCGGACCAATGCTCGTGCACCACCTTCCACTGGCCGTTGATTCGCTGGTAGCCGGCGCTGACCCGCATCCAGCAGGTTTTCAGCACGCCATCGGGCCCGGTGCCGCCGCAGTGGGCGAGCCAGTGGGCAAAAGCGCTGTCATCGGCGGCGACGATATGCAGTTCATGAAAGTCGAAAACACCGGGGCCCGGGCAAAACTCCATGCAGGCCTGCCAATGGGCGCGATAGGCCGCCTTGCCTTTGAACTGCAGGGCATTGACGGCGTCGAACGCGACGATATCGTCGGCGTAAAAGCTGACAATCTGCTCGACATCCTTGGCGACCACCGCTTGTTTCCATTGCTCGATCAGGGTGTTGATTGCGTTGCTCATGGCGATACTCCTCGGGGTGGAAAATCACAGAAGACACCCTTGGTCGAATGGGCCGCCTGCCAATCGACAAGCCTACAAAAAATAATTTCGCCAAGGGCAAAGCCGCTAGAATTTGCGACTTCCCTGTAGGACTTCGGATATCTGCTCGATGGAAACCCGCCTCGCGCCCTATGAGACGCTGACCGCTGCACAGCAACAGCAACTCGCTAGCCTCGAAGTCCACCCCGAGCAACTGGCCTATAGCGGCGATATCGACTGCGCGCTGAACAGCCTGCTGGTCAACCCAAGCCCCGGCATCAAGGGCTTTGCCTTGCTGGCCGACGAAATCCCCGTGGCCTTCCTGCTGCTCAAGCGCCCGCCCTGCCTGCCCCATTGGGCCGACGAACACAGCGCCACACTGCATGCCCTGCAAGTCGATCGCCACCAACAGGGCCGGGGCTTGGGCAAAGCCTGCCTGCAAGCCCTGCCCGCTGCCGCCCGCCTGGCCTGGCCACAGATCACGGCGTTGGAGTTGTCGGTGGACAGCGACAATGTGGCGGCAATGGGCTTGTATTTGCAGCAGGGCTGGGTAGACCGGGGCGAGGCGTATAAGGGGCGGGTGGGTTATGAGCGCCGGTTGGCACTGACACTCGGTTGATATCAGCGTTGACAATCCTAAAATGTAACGTATATATAACTTTAAAATACCAATGTAACGGTAACGCGACATGGATCCTGCACTTCTGAGCCAGAGAATCGGCAACCAGGTTCGCTCGATGCGCCTCAGCCGTGGCCATACCCAAGCACAGCTGGCACAGCTGGCCGGTACGACGCGGCAAAAACTGATCGAGATTGAGCACGGCAGCTTGTCGGTGGCGATGAATGCCTACGCACGGGTTTTTGCAGCCTTGGGCAGTGAGGTCAAACTGGTCCCCGTCTCCATGCCAACGCTGGAGGAAGTAGGGGATTTGTTCAATGAGTAGCTACAAACTGCAGGTCCGTACGCCCGAAGGCGCAAGTGGCAGCGTGTTCGTCGGCACTGAGCACTACCACTTTCGCTACGCTGATGATGCCCTGGAGCAGAGTGCAATCAGCCTGCTGATGCCAGTGCGGGCCGAGGAGTATCGACGGCATGAACTGCACCCGATCTTTCAAATGAACCTGCCCGAAGGTTATGTACTGGAGCAACTGAAAAACCGTCTGGCGAAGACCGTCAAGGTAGATCCAATGCTGTTGTTGGCCCTGTCAGGCAGCAGCGCACCTATCGGCCGCGTTTTCACCTCGTCCGCGCAAGTCAACCAACTGATTGAGCGCAACAGCCCCGTGTCGTACGGTGAGCGTCTGGATGAAATCCTCGCCTGGGATGGTGCCGAGGATTTGTTTACCCATCTGGTCGATCGCTACATCCTTCGCGCCGGCATTTCCGGGGTACAGCCTAAGGTATTGGTACCCGAAATCCCGCTGGTACCGGAACAGAAACTCACATCGAAAACCAACGATCTGATCATCAAGAGCGGGCGTGACGAGTTTCCAGGCCTGGCGATCAACGAATACCTGTGTATGTCGATTGCAAGGGAGGCAGGTATCCCCGTGCCACCCTTCTACTTGTCACAGAACCACAAGCTTTTCATCATGCGCCGCTTTGATCGGGACGAAAAACTCAACCCCCTGGGCTTTGAAGACATGACCACATTGATGGGCCTGTCCGCCGAGCAGAAATACAGCAAGAGCTACAACATGATTGCCAAGGCTGTTCGCCTCTTTTGTGCAATCGAACATGAACGCAGCTCCCTGGAGCAGTTGTTCGATAGCGTTGCGCTGAGCTGTATCGTCGGCAATGGTGATGCCCATCTGAAAAATTTTGGCTTACTCTACAGCGATCCACTCAAACGTGACGCCCGTCTTGCACCCGCTTATGACATCGCCAATACCACCGCCTATATTCCCGAAGACGCCCTGGCTCTGGACCTGGACGGCAACCGCTCATTCTTTGCGTCACGCTTGGGAATCCTTGAGTTTGCCAAGACCTGCAGCATAGAAAACGCCGAGGAGCGCATCCGGGCTCTGCTGCAGACCCTTGAAGTGGTGCTCGCACGTGAAGACGATTATTGTCGGCAAGCACCCCACGTTGCTCAGGCCATCCGGCTATCAGCGCAGGGCTACCAACGCAGCTTTGGCGGATAATCGCCAGCGCTCCCTGGGCAAGGAGACCCACATGCTAACCACCCTGGACCAACTCGAAACCCTCTACGGCCTGCCCCAGGAGCGTGCCCTACGCAAGGAAATCGCGTTTCTCAATGAGGATTACCAGGCGATGGTCAAAGCCTCGCCGCTGGTGATTGTCAGCTCTTCAGGCGCCGATGGCCTCGACGGCTCGCCTCGGGGCGATGTGCCGGGTTTTGTGCGGATCATTGATGAGCGCACGCTGGCGATCCCCGATCGGCCGGGCAATAACCGCCTCGATACCTTGCGTAACCTGTTGGTGGATCCGCGGATTGCCTTGCTGTTCATCATTCCGGGGATCGGGGAAACGTTGCGGGTCAACGGGCGGGCGCAGATATCCATCGAACCTGAGTTGCTGCAGAGCTTTGCGGTCAACGGCAAGCCGGCGCGGTCGGTGATTGTGGTGCAGGTAGAGGCGGCGTATTTCCACTGCTCGAAAGCTTTTGTGCGCTCCGATTGCTGGAACCCGGACAAGCATGTAGAGCGTTCGACACTGCCGTCAGCGGGGGCTTTTCACAAGCGTTTGAATGATGGGCAGTTTGATGCCGAGGCCTACGACCGGGAAATGCCGGAGCGGGTCAAGGCCACGTTGTATTGAGGCCCTGGCCGGCTCGGGCGCCCTTGAGATCGCCATCGCGGGCGAGCCCGCTCCCACAGGTAATTGCGCCGTACCTGGCTTTGAGTAACCCCTCGATACAAATGTGGGAGCTGGCTTGCCTGCGATGGCGGTGGATCAGGCGACGTACAGGTTATGCGGACTTTTCGACAGGCAGCCAGATTTCCACGGTACCGGTGCCCTTATCCACATCGAAGTCGGCGCTGTAGCGCTCCAGATCCGGCCCGGCGACCTTGTACCCCGACGTCGGCAACCACTCGTACATAATCCGTTCATAGGTCTGCGACAGCGCATACACCGGCCCGTAGTGCGCGAAGACCGCATAATGATTGGCCGGCACTTCAATGGATTGAAAGTTGCCCGGCACATCACTTTTGGCTGGCACTTCGACCCCGGCGATGTAATCAAACTCTTCCTGGGTGGCGTTGTAGCAAACGCCGTAGGTCACGCCGCCCATGCGCTTTTTGATGTCCTTGATGCAGCTGTCGAACAACTCCCACAACTTTGGAATGTCCCCCAGCGTGGCCTTGCCGTAATGACCGCCGACCCCGGCAATGACCATCGCCCTGCCCTCTTCCATGCGGGGTTCCAGGGGTAACGTTACCTGTTGGTTCATCTGCACAATCTCCATTGATAAATGACCAAAACCATACTGAGTATAGGGGCATAGTCATCTAACACTCCAGGCCGAAAATTTTCCGGCGCCATCTGGACAACCTACCCTCATCGCCCGTATTGTCTGCCCCGCAGGCCACCGCAGTGGCCGACGTCGCTCGGACGGTTCCGGGCGCTTACGTATTCCGAGGCAACAATGGCAGACCAAGGTTCGCCGCGCCGCTTTGCGCGCATAGATCGACTCCCCCCTTATGTTTTCAATATCACTGCCGAGCTGAAGATGGCTGCGCGTCGGCGCGGCGAAGACATCATCGACTTGAGCATGGGTAACCCCGACGGCCCGACTCCACCGCATATCGTGGAAAAACTGGTGACCGTCGCCCAGCGCGAAGACACCCACGGCTACTCCACCTCCAAAGGCATCCCGCGCCTGCGCCGCGCCATTTCGCGCTGGTACAAGGACCGCTATGAGGTGGATATCGACCCGGAAACCGAGGCCATCGTGACCATCGGCTCCAAGGAAGGCCTGGCGCACCTGATGCTGGCCACCCTGGACCAGGGCGATACCGTTCTGGTACCCAACCCCAGCTACCCGATTCACATCTACGGTGCGGTGATTGCCGGCGCCCAGGTGCGCTCGGTGCCGCTGATTCCCGGCGTGGACTTCTTTGCCGAGCTGGAGCGGGCGATCCGCGGTTCGATCCCCAAGCCGAAGATGATGATCCTCGGCTTCCCGTCCAACCCGACCGCGCAGTGCGTGGAGCTGGACTTCTTCGAACGGGTGATCGCCCTGGCCAAGCAGTACGACGTGCTGGTGATCCACGACCTGGCCTACGCCGATATCGTCTACGACGGCTGGAAAGCCCCGTCGATCATGCAGGTACCGGGGGCCAAGGACATTGCGGTGGAGTTTTTCACCTTGTCCAAGAGCTACAACATGGCCGGCTGGCGCATCGGTTTTATGGTGGGTAACGCGGAACTGGTCAACGCCCTGGCGCGCATCAAGAGCTACCACGACTACGGCACCTTCACCCCGCTGCAAGTGGCGGCGATTGCCGCGCTGGAAGGCGACCAGCAATGTGTGAAAGACATTGCCGAGCAGTACCGCCAGCGCCGCAATGTGCTGGTCAAGGGCCTGCATGAACTGGGCTGGATGGTAGAGAATCCGAAGGCGTCGATGTATGTCTGGGCAAAAATTCCCGAGGCGTATGCCGCCATGGGCTCGCTGGAATTTGCCAAGAAGCTGCTGCTCGAAGCCAAGGTGTGTGTGTCGCCGGGGATCGGCTTTGGCGAGTATGGCGATGACCATGTGCGCTTTGCGCTGATCGAGAACCAGGACCGCATTCGCCAGGCGGTACGCGGGATACGGGCAATGTTCCGGGCCGATGGCCTGGTCACCAAAGCCTGACCGAGTGATCGTTCCCACGCTCTGCGTGGGAACGATCAGTCACCCCAGGTTGGGTTACACCACCAACGACAGCAACATGATAAAGCCCAGCGCCACGATGGACAGAATGGTCTCCATCGCCGTCCACGTCTTGAACGTCTCGGCCACGGTCATGTTGAAGTACTGCTTGACCAGCCAGAACCCTGCATCGTTGACGTGCGACAGAATCAACGACCCCGCCCCCGTCGCCAGCACCAGCAATTCCAGGTTGACCCCCGGCACCATCCCCACCACCGGCACCACAATGCCTGCGCCAGTAATGGTGGCCACGGTCGCCGAACCCGTGGCAATCCGAATCACCGCGGCTACCAGCCAGGCCAGCAGGATCGGGTTGATCTGCGCCGTCACCGCCATATGGCCGATCACGTCACCCACACCGCTGGTCACCAGCATCTGCTTGAAGCCACCACCGGCACCGATGATCAGGATGATCGCGGCGGTCGGCGCAAGGCTCGCATCCAGCAGCTTGAGGATCTGTTTGGAATGGATGCCCTGGCGATGGCCAAAGGTGTACAGCGACAGCAGCAACGCCAAGAGCAAGGCACTGATCGGGTGGCCGATCATGTCCATCCAGTTACGCACGATGTGCCCGTCTGGCAGGGCAATGTCAGCGAAGGTTTTCAGCAGCATCAGGAACACCGGCAGCAGCACGGTGATCAGGGTGATGCTGAAGCTCGGCAGGTTTTTTGCGTCGGACTCGCGGGCCAGTTGGTCCACCAGTTCCTGGGACGGGTTGCCGGGGATGTACTTGGCAATGAACGTACCGAAGATCGGCCCGGCAATGATGGCGGTCGGCAAGGCGACGATCAGGCCGTAAAGAATGGTCTTGCCGATATCCGCGCCAAACACGCCGATGGCCAGCAACGGCCCCGGATGCGGCGGCACCAGGCCGTGCACCGCCGACAGGCCGGCGAGCAACGGGATGCCGATCTTGATCAGCGACACACCGGTGCGCCGCGCAACGATAAACACCAGCGGGATCAGCAATACAAAACCGATCTCGAAGAACAGTGGGATGCCCACCAGGAAGGCCGCGAACATCATCGCCCACTGCACTTTTTCCTTGCCGAAGGCGCGGATCAGGGTCTGCGCGATCTGATCGGCACCGCCGGATTCGGCCATCATCTTGCCAAGCATCGTACCCAGCGCCAGGATAATCCCGACAAACCCGAGCACCCCGCCAAAACCGTCCTGGAAGGCCTTGATGATCTTGTCCACGGGCATGCCCGAGGTCAGGCCGAGAAAGCCTGCGGCGATGATCAGCGCAATAAAGGGGTGGACCTTGAACCGGGTGATCAACACGATCAGCCCGATGATAGTGACCACTGCATCAAGCAGCAGGTAAGACTCGTGGGACATGCCAAACATGGGGGTCGTCTCCTGTTTGTTGTTGTTATTAAAGCGGGTGTTGAATTTCGTGCCGTCGGATAGCGCTATCTTTCGGGCAAAAAATCATCGGGAAGGTTCAAAACCGTGGGTCAGCCACCACGCGTGGGTCTGCGCGGCCAACGCCTCGATGCTGTCTTTACTGGCGTTGAGGGCCAGGGTCAGCGGCTCGCCAATGGGCGATTCGAGGGTGGCGAACTGGCTGTCGATCAGGCTGGCCGGCATGAAATGGCCGGGGCGATGGGACACGCGGTCGGCGGCCACTTCGCGGGTCAGTTCGAGGAAGACAAACCCCAGGCCCGGCGCGGCTTCGCGCAGGTGATCGCGGTATTTTTTCTTCAAGGCCGAACAGGTGAGCACCGGATGCTCGCCGGCCTTGAGCGCACGACGCAACTCATCGCAGAGGATGTCGAGCCAGCCGGCGCGGTCGTCGTCGTTCAGGGGATGGCCTGCGCTCATCTTTTCGATATTGGCAGCCGGGTGAAAGCTGTCGCCTTCAATGGCGGTGGCGCCGTTCAACAGGCACAGGGCCTCGCTGACACTGGACTTGCCACATCCGGAAACACCCATGATGACCAGGGCAGTAACAGGTTGACTCATGAAACACCTCAGGACGCAGATAGCGCTACCTTTGCACGCCCTAAGGCTAGTGCAAAAACAGGCTTTTCCCGCGCCTAATTGTCATTTTTATGGAGTGACGCGTGCATCCTCTGCCACCGCTTGCACCAGGATCAGGCAACCCTTTGCGCAAGTATTTGCAGGCTTTTGGAGACAGCGCTACCTTAGTGCCTCGATTTTTGTTTGGCAAGCCGCCTGATGACCTCCAAGAACGATAAAAATACCCGCACCACGGGTCGCCCTACCCTTAACGAAGTCGCGCGCCTGGCCGGCGTCAGCCCGATTACCGCCTCCCGGGCCCTGCGCGGGATCAGCACCGTGGCCACCGAACTGGTGGAAAAAGTGCAGAAAGCCGCTGCCGAGCTGAACTACGTGGTCAACCCGGCCGCCCGCGCCCTGGCCTCCGCCCGCAGCCAGTCGGTGGTGGTGCTGGTACCCTCGCTGTCCAACCTGCTGTTTATCGAAACCCTCGAAGCCATTCATCAGGTGCTACGGCCCAAGGGCTTCGAAGTGCTGATCGGCAACACCCACTATTCCCGGGACGAAGAAGAAAACCTGTTGCGCAACTACATGGCCTATCAGCCACGGGGCCTGCTGCTGACCGGCTTTGACCGCACCGAAAGCGCCCGGCGCATGGTGGAGTCGAGCAATGTGCCCTGCGTGTACATGATGGACCTGGACCCGACGGCCGGGGTCAACTGCGTCGGTTTCTCGCAGATCAGTGCCGGCGAAACCGCAGCAGCGCACCTGATCTCCCGGGGTCGCAAACGCCTGGCCTATGTCGGCGCACAACTGGACCAGCGCACGCTGCTGCGCGGTGAAGGCTTCCGCCGTGGCCTGCAACAGGCCGGTTTGTATGACCCAACCCTCGAACTGCTGACCCCGCGCCCCTCGTCGGTGGGCCTGGGTGGCGAGTTGTTCTTGCAACTGCTGGCCAGCCATCCGGATGTGGACGCGATCTTCTTCGGCAACGACGACCTGGCCCAGGGTGCGCTGCTCGAAGCCCTGCGCCACGGGATCAAGGTGCCGCAGCAAGTGGCGGTACTGGGCTTCAACGACCTGCCCGCCTCCAGCTTCATGGTGCCGCGCCTGAGCAGCATCAGCACCCCACGCGAAGCCATTGGCCGACGCGCGGCAGAGCATTTGCTGACGGTGATGGCCGGCAACAAAATCGCCCGGCCGGTGGTGGATATGGGGTTTGAGTTGAAGGTACGCGAGAGCAGCTAGGCATTGGCTGTAGGAAAGGGCTGACTGTGCGGCCACGCCTTGCTCCGTTACCTACGGTTGCGTCAGAATCCGCCGGCTTGTGCGCCTGGGTGGGGCTCTCTAAGGTGGCTCGGTCGCTGAATGTCTCGGTGATCGGGTTTAGTAGCCTGAGCAGTCATACAAAATGAGCATGAGCTTCATCTATCAGGCTTATCCGCCTGTGCTTGATGGTGGCTGTGCGCAGGGCGCCCTCGTGGTGCGCCGGGTTTTTGTGTGACTTTACCGGTCTACTAACCTGCGTACAGCCGCCACCCTTTCGTTTAGTAGCGATCCGGTGACGGCCCAGCCAAAGGTCATAACCATGTTCAAAGTTACTCCCAATCCTCCGCATGAGGACGCAAAACTCCACCTGGCCGCCCACCGCGCCATTGATCACTACCTCAACCCCCCAACCGCCCCCGCGCCCGAACCTTCCACTCTGTTCACCGTCACTTCCGGCGCCAGCAGCGAAAGCCTGATTGCCAACAGCTATGAAACCCTATCCTCGGTCACCACATTACTGCTGGACCTGTCCGAAGACCTGACCGGCAAAGACCGCGACAGGGCATTGGCGATTCACCAGTTGAGCGAGTTGGGCGTGTTGCTGATGGGCACACTGATGGACCAGCAAACACTGCACAACTAAAGCCCAGACGCGATCAGAAAGGTGGGAGCTGGCTTGCCAGCTCCCACCTTTTTTACCGTGCCCACTTGGCCCCTGCTAAATTGGCCAACGCCAACTCACACCTGCCAGGGAAGCACCATGGGACACGCGCTGAAAATCTTGGGTCGCACTTCGTCCATCAACGTACGAAAAGTCCTGTGGACCTGCCAGGAACTGAACATCCCCTACGAGCGCGAAGACTGGGGCATCGGCTTCACCCCCACCCAATCACCCGCCTTCCTCGCCCTGAACCCCAATGCCCAGGTGCCGGTGATCATTGACGACAACGGCGTGCTCTGGGAATCCAACACCATCTGCCGCTACCTGGTGGGCCTGCACCAGCGCCATGACTTGCTGCCCGCCTCCCCCGCGCCTCGCGCCAGGGTCGAGCAATGGATGGACTGGCAAGCCACCGAACTCAATCCCTCCTGGGGCTATGCCTTCCACGCCCTGGTGCGCCAGAACCCGGACTTCCAGGACCCGCAGCGCATTGCTGCCGGCGTGCGCGGTTGGAACGACAAGATGGGATTGCTGGAGCAGCAGTTGATCAAGACCGGCGCCTATGTGGCCGGTGACAGCTTCAGCCTCGCCGATATCCTGGTCGGCCTGTCGGTGCACCGCTGGCGGATGACGCCCATGGAGCGCCCTCGCTACCCGGCTGTCGATGCGTACTACGCCCTGCTCAGCCAGCGCCCAGGTTTCCAGGCCTTTGCCCTCGACGGTCACAACTAAGGATTACACGATGAAAGGACTCAACGTACTGCTCACCGGCGCCTGCGGCAGGATCGGCAAGACATTTTTCGAAGCGTCGAAAGATCGCTACCGCTTTACCCTCACCGACCGCGTCGAACCGGGCTTCGCCCTCGACGGCCATCGCTTCGTGCAGGCCGACTTGAGTGACAGAACGGCCCTCACCGCACTGCTCGACGGCATCGACGTGGTTGTGCACCTGTCGGGCATTCCCCACGCCAGCGCCACCTTCGACGAACTGCTCCCCAACAATATCCTCGCCACCACCTATCTGTTCGAAGCGGCCGTGGCCGCCAACGTCAAGCGCCTGGTCTTCGCCAGCAGCGCCCAGACCATCGAAGGCTACCCGGTGGATCGACAAATCACCCCGGGCATGCCGGTGCTGCCGGCCAACCTGTATGGCGTGAGCAAATGCTACGGCGAAGCGCTGTGCGGGTATTACGCAGCCAAAACCCCACTCTCCACCATCGCGTTACGCATTGGCGCGTTTGAATTTACCGAAACCCACGACCTGAACAACGCCCGCGACCTCAGCGCCTGGCTCAGCCCTCGGGATGCCGTGCAGTTGTTGCAGCGCTCGGTGGAGGCCGAGGGGGTCAAGCACCTGATCGCCCATGGCATTTCCAATAACCGCTTCAAGCGCCTGGACTTGAGCGAGACCACACGGGTTCTGGGGTATCAGCCGCAGGACGATGCTTTCCAGGTCTTCGAGATTCCCATTACCTACTGAAGGCAATGGCCGCCGACGGCAAACATTGGCCGTCGGCAACCCGCCTCTTGCCTCGGTATTGCCCTCACAGCCAATAAATACGGGGTTTTAGTTCCCGGCACGCTAATTGCTAAACCCTATGGACCGTTCAAAACCACAGGTGCCCGATCATGTTGGTCAATACCCAAGTCTCGTCCGTGATCCAACAGTCCAAACGCCCCGACCTGGACCCGGCCAACGCCGCCGCCAGCGCGCTGTACAGCGGCGTGATGCAAAACGTGCAGAACGCTGCCGCCGCGACCCAGGTACAGGCCACGCAAAAGGCCACCGACACCACGGCCAGCAACGTGGATGCGGCGTTTGCCAAGACCCGCCTGCAGTTGCAGGCAACACCGCCGACCAGCACCACGCCGGCCACCGCGAGCAGCACCCAGGCCCGGACAGAGTTCACCGACTACATGGCCAAGACGCCGGCCGAGCGCATTCGCGATCAGATCCTCAAGGAAAAGGGCCTGACCGAAGAAGAAGTGAAAGCGATGCCTATCGAACAACAGAATGCCATTGCCCTGGAAGTGACTGAGCGCCTGAAGATGCAGGCGGCGCAGCAGTTCGCCGAGAAGACCGCTGACCCGCAGATCAAGGCCGTGAAAGATACCCTGGCTGCCATCTGATATCACCCGCCACTGCCGCTCTGCGCGGGTTGAGCCTGGCAACCCACTCTCCCGTTGACCTGTGGCGAGCGGGCTTGCTGTGGCGAGGGAGCTTGCTCCCGTTGGACTGCGTAGCAGTCCCATTTCAGGGCCCCTTCACGCCCCAACGGGAGCAAGCTCCCTCACCACAGAGTGGGCACGGTCCCGTTACTGCAACTGCAGGGTGGAGTTGAACTGGCCGATAGCATCCACCACATGCCGCGAGCCCTCCTGGATCTCCAGGATCACCTGCCCCGCTTCATTGGCCAATTCCACCCCCAGCCCGGTACGGCTCAGGCTCGACTGCATGCTCGATACCGCGCTCAGGGACAAGTCGTGGTTTTTGCGCACCACGTCGACAATCTCGATCGTCGCCTGGCTGGTACGCGCGGCCAGGCTGCGCACCTCGTCCGCCACCACCGCAAACCCACGCCCGTGCTCACCGGCGCGCGCGGCTTCAATGGCCGCGTTAAGCGCCAACAGGTTGGTTTGATCCGCAATCCCGCGAATGGTCTGCACGATGGTGCCGATAATGTCCGACTGCTTGCTCACCGCGTCGATACTCAGCGCCGCCTGATTCAGGTCGCGGGAAATTTCTTCGATGATCTGCACCGTCTGCTGCACCACTTCCGACCCCTTACGGGCGCAGGCGTCGTTCTGCACCGAGGTGGCGTGGGCCGAATCGGCAGCGGTCCGCAACGTGGTGACCTGGTGGGTGATATCACTGGCGAACTTCACCACCTTGTACAGGCGGCCATTGGCATCGAAGATCGGGTTGTAGGAGGCTTCCAGAAACAGCGTCTGGCCATACTTGTTGCGCCGTTCAAAACGATGGGAGTGAAATTCACCCCGGTTGAGCGACGCCCAGAACGCCTTGTAAGTCGGTGACTCCACCTCGGCGCGGTCACAGAACATGCTGTGGTGCTGGCCAACGATTTCACCGAGGGAGTATTGCACCGTCTTCAGGAAGTTCTGGTTGGCATTGAGGATCTGCCCCTGGGGCGTGAACTCGATGACCGCCATGGAGCGGCCGATGGCGTCAATCAGGCTCTGGTTTTCATGTTCGCGGTGGATCCGTTCGGAAATGTCCGACGCCACCTTGATCACGCTCTGCACCTGGTCATCCGGACCGAACACCGGCATGTAGCTGGCCTCCAGCCACACCTCCTCGCCGCTCTTGGTCAAGCGCATGAACGTGTCGCTGATGGGCTCGCCCTGGGCCAGGTCGCGCCACAGCTTGGCGTAGGCGTCGCTGCGGTAGTAGGACTCTTCACAGAAGATTCGGTGGTGTTTGCCACGTACTTCCTCGGCGCTGTAACCCATTGTCTTACAGAAGTTTTCGTTGGCATCCAGGACTATGCCGTCGCGATCAAACTCGATCATCGCCATGGAGCGGCTGATCGCCGCCAGCTTGGCCTGGGCCTGGGTCAACGCGCAGGAAAAACGTTCGATTTGCAACAGGTCGGATTTGTGGTGCAGGTTAAACATGGTCGGATCACCTTCAGCGCTGTCTTTGAATGACGGTTAGTTCTTGGATTTGACCCAGCACAACTTTCCACAAAACAGGCAAACGCAATCGTCCAGAGACAGGACAAGTGTCAGGCGATAGATAAATGATGACTAATCGGAGAGTCCATGGGGCAACACTCGCTTCAAGGCATCCTTTTCTTGATGACCCTCTCTGGGGCCTGCTTCAACCGACACACGCAAGTCCATTTAACTTAAGGCTCCATTTTTCCCGGCGCGTTGAGGTACGCGCTCGCTATGCCAAAAACCACCCAGAACGCTTCATATGGCAAGCGACATAAGTGGTTATGGGTGAGCATAGACAGGGCTTGGCACTCTGCAAGGCCATTAATCAGCCAGCATTGGTAAATAGAGGTTGGAGGGGCGTGCGAGGGGGATATCAGGATGTATCTTGCCGTGTAGAAGCGAGCTCGCTCGCTCCTACAGTGAAGGGCTTAGTGACCGAACAGGCCTGTCTCAGTTTTCTTGGCTTTTTTGTCCGCGCGTTTTTCATCGGCGGTCTTTGCCGGTTTTTTCTTCGCGGCTTTCTTTGAATCCATACCTTTGGCCATGATGCATGCTCCACTAACAGAGGAAGTAAGCATGGGTATAACACCTATTGCCCAACAGAAGGCGCTTTGCCCGACTTATAATCCCCAGCCCTTGATCACGCTTGTCCAAATACCATGCCCGAGTTGCACATTGATCTACTGGCAGAGCCCCTGTGGCCGTTGCTGAACAAGTTCTACCGCCGCCATAACTCGCCGATGAAAGCCCTCAAGGGCGGCCAGTTGTGGGTCGCGCGCAACAGCGAGATCGTCGCCGGCCTGTGCCTGAGCCCCGTGGTCGGCGGTCAGTGGCTGACCGGGCTGTTTGTCGATCCGGCATTACGCGGGCAAGGGCTGGCAGCGCGGCTGATCGCTGAAGCGATTGCGCCTGTCGAAGGCACGGTGTGGCTACTGTGCCACCCCGACCTGGAAGGGTTTTATACAGCCCAGGGCTTCAGCCAGCAGACCGTGTTGCCGCAGTCGCTGGCAGAGCGCCTGGTGCGCTATAAACGCAACAAGCCGATGATTGCCATGGGCCTGTGCCGCCAGGGTTAAGCGTCGGCGGCGGGATCCAGCTCCGGAAACATCACCTCGATAAACCCGAATTTGCTGAAGTCTGTGATCCGCGACGGGTACAGGCGACCGATCAGGTGGTCGCATTCATGCTGCACCACCCGCGCATGGAAGCCATCGGCAATCCGCACAATCGGCTCGCCCTTGGGGTCAAAACCCTCGTAGCGAATCTGCTGGTAGCGATCCACCGCACCGCGCAGGCCTGGCACCGACAGGCAGCCTTCGTAACCCTCCTCCAACACCGGGCTCAGCGGGGTAATCAACGGGTTGATCAGGATGGTCTGGGGCACCGCCGGGGCATCCGGGTAGCGCTCGCTGCTCTCGAAGCCGAAGATCACCAGTTGCAAGTCGACACCAATCTGCGGCGCGGCCAGGCCAACGCCACCCACGTGTTCCATGGTCTGGAACATGTCGTCGATCAGTTGCCACAGCTCGGGGCTGTCGAACATTTCCGGGGGCACCGGGGGCGCGATACGCAGCAGGCGTTCGTCGCCCATTTTCAGGATTTCACGAATCATCGATCAACTTTCATCAGAGGTGGGTTTGGGCAGCGAATGGTCCCGGCCGAGGCCCGAGACATGCTGTTTTTGATCAGGGTGGTGTTCGCCAAAGTCTTTTTCGCCCGGGTCTTTGCCTTCGGCAGACATGTGCTCGATCACCGCGTTCATCTCCGCGCCCAGCAGTAATACGGCGGCGGAAATATAGAAGTACAACAGCAGGACAATGATCGCGCCGATGCTGCCGTACATGGCGTTGTAGTCGGCGAAGGTTTTCACGTAATAGCCAAAGCCCAGGGAAGCCACGATCCAGACCACCACCGCCAGCACCGAGCCTGGCGTGATAAAGCGAAATTTCTGCTTCACGTCCGGCATCACGTAGTACATCAAGGCCACGGCGAACATCAGCAGGATCACAATCAACGGCCAGCGCAGGATGGTCCACAGGGTAACGACGAACTCCTGCATGCCAATCTGCCCGGCCAGCCACTCCATCACTTGCGGCCCCAGGACCATCAACGCGGCGGCGGCCAGCAACATACCGGCGATACCCACGGTGTAGAGAATCGACAGCGGGAAACGTTTCCAGATCGGCCGGCCTTCCACCACGTCGTAGGCGGCGTTCATCGCGCTCATCATCAGGCGCACGCCCGCCGAGGCGGTCCACAGCGCGATGACGATACCCACCGACAACAGCCCACCCTTGGATTGCTGCAATTGGTCAATCACCGGGTTGACCTGCTCCAGGGCCTGGGGCGGCAATACCAGTTCCGATTGCAGGCGCAACCAGCTGAAGAAGTCCGGCAGGTGCAGGAAACCAATCAGGGCAATCAGGAACAGCAGGAAGGGAAACAATGAAAACAGCATCTGGTAGGCCAGTGCCGAGGCGTAGGTGGGCATCTCGTCGTCGATGAACTCTGTGACGGTGCGCATCAATACGCGGTGCAGCGGCAGATCTTTTAATACCGGAAAAATCATAGCGTCTCCTTTCGCCGCAAAAAGGTTGAGTTCGTGGGCGACTCAGGGGCCGTTTTCTACATCAAGGTAGCCTATTTGGCGACCTTGAAACAATTTCGAAACTTTAATCCGCCGGTTTGACATAAAAACGGCCATCCGTGGATGACCGTTATGCTGCGTGTTGGCAGGCGGGTGAATCAGGCTTTGTCGACCGTATTCTTTACCGCGTCCTTGACCTTGCCGATCGCTTGCTGGGCTTCGCCCTTCTTCTCTTGGATCTTGCCTTCGGCCTCAAGCTGGGTGTTGTCAGTGGCTTTGCCGACACCTTGTTTGATATTGCCAATGGCTTCGTTCGCTAAACCTTTTGCCTTATCCGCTGTGCTGCCCATGGTATTTCTCCGTAAGAACAATCAAGGGTTTTGGTCATTACCTAAGGATTGACCCTGGGCGTTTGCGTAGAGTTTCAATTATTTGCGTCAGGCATTTCATCACCCCGTACAGGTTTGGCTTTATGTTTTGCGGCCAACCCACGAGAATGCCCGGCAGATTCAGGCTCAACCGCTGAATAACAGATCCCGTAGGAAGGTTATGAAACTCAATAAATCACAGGCCATCGCCCGCAGAAACCTGGAACTGGGCGGTGCCGTGCTCGGTGTCAACAACTGCCACTTCACCGACCTGGACCGCAAGCGCAACATCTGGTGGTTCGACCTGCCGGTGGCGCGCATCGCCATTGGCCAGTACGAGTGGATTCATTTGTTGATGCACAACGCCGAAACCGATCAGCTGCTGCACCTGAAAGTACCGACCGTGTACCTGCGTGAGAAGCTTGAAGGGTTGGTGGTACGCAATGCAGGCAAGCGCAAGCCGGAGATTACCCTGGAGCTGAGCGCGGACAAGGACTCGTTCCTGAAGGATGTACGCCCGGCAGGCGCTGGCGTGAGCTTCGCGCAGTTCGCCCTGTAAACACCCGATCAGAAATGTGGGGGCTGACAGGACGCCATCGCGGGCAAGCCCGCTCCCACAGGGGTTGTGTGGTACAGGAGTTTTGAGTGCGGCCCAGGACAAATGGCTTGTCGGGTCGCCGCATCGCGGCGATAGCGGTGGGTCAGTCGACACTCAGCGCCCAATAAAAAGCCCCGCATTCGCGGGGCTTTTTGTTTACTTCTTCAGGCCCAGTTTCTTCATCTCTTCATCGCGCAACTCACGACGCAGGATCTTGCCCACGTTGGTGGTCGGCAGTGCTTCGCGGAACTCGACAGCCTTCGGCACTTTGTAGCCGGTGACGTTGGCGCGCATATGCTCCATCACCTGCTCCTTGGTCAGTGTCGCGCCTGGCTTGACCACGATGAACAGCTTGATGTGCTCGCCCGATTTCTCGTCCGGTACACCAATGGCCGCGCATTGCAGCACGCCCGGCAGGCTTGCCAGCACGTCTTCCAGCTCGTTGGGGTAGACGTTGAAACCGGAGACCAGAATCATGTCCTTCTTGCGATCAACGATGCGCATGTAGCCGTCTGGCTGGATGATCGCGATATCGCCGGTCTTCAGCCAGCCTTGGCTGTCGAGCACTTCGGCGGTGGCGTCTTCACGCTGCCAGTAGCCCTTCATCACTTGCGGGCCCTTGACGCACAGCTCGCCGATTTCGCCCAGGGGCAACTCGACGCCCTCATCCGAGATGACTTTGCACAGGGTCGAGGGCACCGGGATACCGATGGTGCCGATCTGGATATTCTGGATCGGGTTGACCGTGGCCACCGGGCTGGTTTCGGTCATGCCGTAACCTTCACAGATATTGCAGCCGGTCACGGCCTTCCAACGCTCGGCCGCCGCCAGTTGCAATGCCATGCCACCCGACAGCGTGACCTTGAGCCCCGAGAAGTCCAGCTTGCGGAAGCCTTCGTTGTTGCACAGGGCCACGAACAGGGTGTTCAGGCCGACAAAGCCGCTGAACTTCCACTTCGACAACTCCTTGACCATCGCCGGCAGGTCGCGCGGGTTGCTGATCAGGATGTTGTGGTTGCCGATCAGCATCATCGCCATGCAATGAAAGGTGAAGGCATAGATGTGGTACAGCGGCAGCGGCGTGATCAGGATCTCGCAGCCTTCGTTGAGGTTGGAGCCCATCAGCGCCTTGCACTGCAGCATGTTGGCGACCAGGTTGCGATGGGTCAGCATCGCACCCTTGGCCACGCCGGTGGTGCCGCCGGTGTATTGCAGCACGGCGACGTCTTCGCTGGCCGGGCTGGCGTCGGTGACCGGCTGGCCATGCCCCTTGGCCAGGACGTCGTTGAACTTGATCGCCTGGGGCAAGTGATAGGCCGGGACCATCTTCTTCACGTACTTGATAACGCTGTTGATCAGCAACCGCTTGAGCGGCGGCAACAGGTCAGCCACTTCGGTGACGATCACGTGCTTGACGCCAGTCTTGGGCACGACTTTTTCTGCCAGGTGCGCCATGTTGGCCAGGCAGATCAGGGCTTTGGCCCCGGAGTCGTTGAACTGGTGTTCCATCTCCCGCGCGGTATACAGCGGGTTGGTGTTGACCACGATCAGGCCGGCGCGGATAGCGCCAAACACGGCAACCGGGTACTGCAGGAGGTTGGGCAATTGCACGGCGATTCGATCACCGGGCTGCAAGTCGGTATGCTGTTGCAGGTACGCGGCAAAGGCACCGGACAATTCGTACAACTCACCGTAGGTGATTGTCTTGCCCAGGTTGCTGAAAGCCGGTTTGTCGGCGAAGCGTTGGCAGGACTGTTTCAGTACCGCCTGAATATTTTGATACTCGTCTGGATTGATGTCTGCAGCAATCCCGGCGGGGTACTTATCCTTCCAAAAGTCTTCGATCATGGAAGCCCACTCCTCAGCGACGCGAATTCATTCACCGCATTTGATGCGATTATTATTTGTGTGTTTTTAGGTGATTCCGGCTGTTTCAAGCAGGCCGAGAGGTCACAAAGCGCGCCGAGAGTAGCAGCTTTGCCAAGGGCCGCCTAGAGCCAAAAGAGGCCCCTACAGTCATAAACATGACTCAAGAATATGCAGTAGTCATTTTTAGAGCAAAGATTCTATAACCTGCGAAACCGCTCTACTTTAAGGGCGTACACAATAAATGTGGGAGCTGGCTTGCCAGCTCCCACATTTGAATCGCATCAATTCAGGTCAGGCGATATCACGAAGCTCTCTGCGCAGGATCTTGCCTACCGGCGTCATCGGCAGCGAGTCGCGCAACACAATGTGCTTGGGCACTTTGTAGCCGGTGAAGTTGGCCTTGCAGTAAGTCTTCAGCTCCTCAAGGCTGACACCCTGGGCCCGCGCCACCACGAACAGTTTCACCGCCTCGCCGGTACGCTCGTCAGGCACGCCGATCACCGCGCAGTTGGCAACGTTCGGGTGGGCCATCACCACGTCTTCGATCTCGTTGGGGTACACATTGAAGCCCGAGACGATGATCAGGTCTTTCTTGCGGTCGACAATGCGCACAAAACCGTCGGGGTCGATCACCGCAATATCGCCAGTCTTGAGCCAGCCCTCGGCGTCCAGGGTCTCGGCAGTGGCCGCCGGTTGCTGCCAGTAGCCCTTCATGACCTGCGGGCCCTTGATGCACAACTCGCCCCGCTCGCCCATCGGCAACTCGACGCCGGCGTCATCAATAACCTTCATCGCCGTGCCCGGCACTGGAATACCCACGGTGCCCAGGCGCGATTGATCACCGTAGGGGTTGGTGCTGGCCACTGGCGACGTCTCAGTCAGGCCGTAGCCTTCGCCGATGGAGCAGCCGGTGATCTGCTTCCAGCGCTCGGCGGTGGCCTTGACCAGGGCGGTACCGCCGGAGTTGGTGATCTTCAGGTGGGAGAAGTCCAGGGTCTTGAAATCCGGGTGCTCCATCAAGGCGACAAACAGTGTGTTGAGCCCCAGCAACCCGGTAAACCGCCACTTCTTCAATTCCTTGATAAAGCCGCCGATGTCCCGTGGATTGGTGATCAGCACGTTGTGGTTGCCGGTGACCATCATGCACATGCAGTTCGCCGTAAAGGCATAGATGTGGTACAGCGGCAGCGGCGCGATCATCACCTCCTGCCCTTCCTTGACCAGCGGATGCCCGTCTTCACGCAGCTGTGACATGCACGCCCGCACCTGCTGCATGTTGGCTACCAGGTTGCCGTGGGTGAGCATCGCGCCCTTGGCCAGGCCGGTGGTGCCGCCGGTGTATTGCAGCACGGCGATGTCATCGAGGGTTATCGGGTGGCGGGTCACGGCCAGGCCCGCCCCCATGCGCAAGGCGCGCTTGAACGACACCGCCCGAGGCAGGCTGTAGGCCGGGACCATCTTCTTCACTTTGTCGACCACGGTGTTGATCAGCCAGCCCTTGGCGGCGGGCATGAAGTCGCCCATCTTCGCTTCGATCAGGTACTCGATCTCGGTGTCGGCCGCCACTTCCTGGACCCGGGAACCAAACAGGTTGAGGTAGACCAGCGCACGAATGCCCGCATCCTTGAACTGATGGCGCATTTCCCGCGGGGTGTACAACGGGTTGGTGTTGACCACCACCAGCCCGGCGCGCAAGGCGCCGAACACGGCAATCGGGTAATGCAGGACGTTGGGCATCTGCACCGCAATACGGTCGCCCGGCTTGAGATCGGTGTGGTGTTGCAGGTAGCCGGCGAACGCCGCACTCTGGCGCTCCAGGTCGGCGTAGGTCAGGGTGATCCCCATGTTGCTGAATGCCGGACGGTCGGCAAAGGCTTTACAGGAACGCTCGAAGACTTCGATTACTGACTTGTACGCCGACAGGTCAAGCTCATTGGGAACGCCTGTTGCGCGTTTGTCATTCCAGAAATCAGGTTGCATTATTCTTGTCCTCTTACCCGAGTGTGCCCGACCGCTTCCGGCTGTTTAAGGGAAGCGGAGCTTCGGGGACGTTAGCAGCTATGGCCAAACAGGCAAATACACTAAAACGTGTCATTGATTGTATGAATCTTGCCCCTGAGGCCGCGGGTGATCAGACGCCGGCCCTCGGATGAGCTATACACTGCAACGACCCTGAGCAAAGGAAGCGCCATGAACCACACCACTTTCTGGCTGACCGCGAACGACCGCAGCCGCCTGTACGTCAACCAGTGGCTACCGGACGGCACGCCCACGGCGCTGGTGATGCTGGCCCATGGCATGGCCGAGCACAGCGGCCGCTATGCGCGCCTGGCCCAGGCCCTGTGTGATGCCGGCTACGGCGTGTACGCCCCGGACCTGCGCGGCCATGGCCGTACCGCCGATGAAGGCACCCTGGGCCTGTTTGCCGAGCGCGATGGCTGGAACAAAGTGGTAGGTGACCTGGCCGCGCTCAACCAGCACATCGGCCAGCAAGCCCCCGGTGTGCCGATCCTCCTGCTGGGCCATAGCATGGGCAGCTATATCGCCCAGGCCTATCTGTTGCATCACAGTGCCAGCCTGCACGGGGCGATTCTCAGTGGGTCGAACTTCCAGCCGGTGGCCCTGTACCGCGCCGCCCGCCTGATCGCCCGGGCCGAACGCCTGCGCCAGGGCCTCAGGGGCCGCAGCGCACTGATCGAGTTTCTGTCGTTTGGCTCGTTCAACAAGGCCTTCAAGCCCAACCGCACGGCGTTTGACTGGCTGAGCCGCGACCCGGACGAAGTGGACAAGTACGTCAACGACCCCCTGTGCGGCTTTCGTTGCACCAACCAGCTATGGATCGACCTGCTGGGTGGCTTGCAGCAAATCAGCAAAGCGTCCAATCTCAAACAGATTGATCCGGGCCTGCCAATCCTGGTGATGGGCGGCGAATGTGATCCGGTCAGTGAAGGCAAGCGTCTCACCAGCCTGGCCAACGCATTGCGCGATGCCGGCTGCCAGAACCTGCACGTGAACATCTACCCGCAGGCGCGCCACGAACTCTTCAATGAAACCAACCGCGATGCGGTCACCGCCGATGTGCTGGCCTGGATGGCCCAGGCCGTGAACCATCGCCGGCCGGCGCGCTGCGAGTGAACGCATAAATATTTTCGTTTAAAATCAACGAATTAAGATTACCGATTAGCCACAGGATGCAGGATCAGATGACCCAGGTTACCAACACTCCGTACGAAGCCCTCGAAGTTGGCCAGAAAGCCACCTACAGCAAAACCGTGGAAGAGCGCGATATCCAGCTGTTCGCGGCAATGTCCGGCGACCATAACCCGGTGCACCTGGATGCCGAATTCGCCAAGGCGACCATGTTCAAGGAGCGGATCGCCCACGGCATGTTCAGCGGCGCCTTGATCAGCGCGGCAGTCGCTTGTGAGCTGCCTGGGCCGGGCACCATCTATATCGGTCAGCAGATGAGCTTCCAGAAGCCGGTGAAAATCGGCGACACCTTGACCGTACGTCTGGAGATCCTCGAGAAGCTGCCCAAGTTCCGCGTGCGGATTGCCACCCAGGTGTTCAACCAGCGTGATGAGTTGGTGGTGGATGGCGAAGCCGAGATCCTCGCGCCACGCAAACAGCAGGTTGTGACCTTGACCGAGTTGCCGGCGATCAGCATCGGCTGATCAGGCATGTGAAATAAAAAATATGGGAGCGGGCTTGCCCGCGATGGCGTTCTGTCAGTCGATACATACATCGACTGATCAACCGCTATCGCAGGCAAGCCAGCTCCCACATTTGTATCGGGGTACGGCGCAATTACCGGTGGGAGCAGGTTTGCCTGCTCCCACATTTGTTACTTCAGCGCAGCTCAGGACTGGGCGCGAGCCTGGTTACGCAGGGCTTTCACCTGGTCGTGATTGCGTTGCGCACCATGATACTGGCGCTCAACCAGGTCACGAATACCGACCAGGTTGTGCTTGTTGATTTTCTCGATGGCCTCTTTGTAAGCCTTCAGTGCGTGGTCTTCACCGCGCTCAGCTTCGTTGAGTACCGCTTCTTCGTCCTTGCCGGTGACCATCGACTTTACGTCGACCCAGCCACGGTGCAGTGCGCCGGCCACGCTGCCGGAATCTTCCGGATCGCCACCCAAGGCCCGCACCGCCGTTTGCAGTTCGGCAGCCGCCGACGCGCAGTCTGCGGAACGCTTGATGAACAGCGCCTTGAGCTCAGGGTGCTTGATGTCTTCTGCGCAGGTCTTGAAGCCTTCCTGGCCGTCTTTGCTGGTTTCGATCAGGTCATTGAGTACGGAGATCGACTCTTTGTTGATATCAGTCATTTTTCAATTCCTTCGCGGGTTTAGAAAGGTATTGGGGTAGTTGCAGCGCCCGTGCCAGGTCTTGAATCAATATTTATTCCTTATTTTTCAAAAAGTTATAAATAATCCTCAAATCTGTATCCGCTTTATTTGCATGATCTGTCATTTGGCCTTCATGCAGAATGCCTGTATTTTCCAAGGCATCCTCCTGATTGCCTGAAGCCCGTATGAACCCCGAAAAACTCGAACTGCTGATCACCCGCCAAATGCCGTTCGGCAAGTACAAGGGCCGGATCATTGCCGACCTGCCCGGGCCGTACCTGAACTGGTTTGCCCGCGAAGGGTTCCCCCACGGCGAGCTGGGCGGCTTGCTGGCCTTGATGCAGGAAATCGACCACAACGGCCTGTCCGAACTGCTGGAACCGCTACGCGCCAAACACGGTAAACCCGCCCCGCGCCACTAACCGAGCCCGCCCATGCCCCACACCCGCGACGAAGCCTATTGGCAGGCCATTGCCCAGCGCTATGACCTGGAGCCCGGCCCCATCAACCTGGAAAACGGCTACTTTGGCCGCATGAGCCGGGCCGTGTTGGCCCAGTATCAGGAGCACGTGGCCTTCATCAATCGCAGCAACTCGGTGCATGTGCGCCAGCGCTTCGAGCAAGGGCAACATGTCGAGATTCGCCGGCAACTGGCCGAGTTGGTCAACGTCGACCCAGAAGCGATTGCTTTCACCCGCAATGCCACCGAAGCCCTGCAGTCGCTGATCCGCAACTACAACCGCCTGCAGCCGGGCGACCAGGTGCTGATCAGCGATCTGGAATACGACACGGTCAAAGGCGCCATGCGCTGGCTCGCCGGCTACCGGGGGGTAGAGGTGATCGAAGTGTCCCACGCCCATCCGGCCAGCTTCGACAGCCTGCTGCAGACTTATCGCGACACCTTCAGCCGCTACCCACGCCTGAGGCTGATGGCGCTGACCTATGTCACCCACCGCACCGGCCTGGTCATGCCGGTGGAGGCCATCGCCCAGGTTGCGCGGGAATATGGCGTCGAAATCATCCTCGATGGCGCCCATGCCCTTGGCCAGATCGACTTCGACCTGGCCCAGTTGGGCATCTCGTTCGCCGGCTTCAACCTGCACAAGTGGATCGGTGCACCGCTGACCCTGGGCTTTCTCTATATCGCCCCGCAGCGGCTGGCGGACATTGACCCGGACATGGGCGAGTTCCATTACCCAGCCAGCGACGTGCGCGCCCGTACGTCCTACAGCACGCCTAACTTTCCAGCGCTGATGACCTTGCCGCTGGTGCTCGAAGAGCATCGGGCCCTGGGCGGCGCGCAGGCCAAGGGGGCGCGGGTGAAATACCTGCGTGACCTGTGGGTGAGCCAGGTACGGCCATTGCCGGGGATCGAGGTGCTGACCTCGGATGATCCACGGTTGTATTGCGCGATTACGGCGTTCAAGTTCAACGGGCGTGATCAACAGCTGATGGCGGATCGACTGCTTGATGAATACAACCTGTTTACCACCCTGCGCAGTGGGTCAGCGTTTGGTACCTGCATACGCGTGACGCCGGGGGTGGTGACGTCGGCGGCGGACATCGACGTGCTGGTCAATGCCATTACCAAGCTGAACACTGATTAAAATGTGGGAGCTGGCTTGCCTGCGATAGCCGTAGGTATCTACACAACTCTTTTCTGGGGTTGTGTACATATCCGTTGCTGCGGTCACGGCGGCTATTGGTTCCGCCCTTACGGCGGGTCACTTTTGGAAAAGAGCCCCAAAAGTAACCAAAAGGGCTCTTGCCCCACCACTCGGCACCTCGCCTAGGCTCGGTGTGCCCGTCATCCGACATTGATTTGGGGGGCCGCCGCGATGGGCCATCCATGGCCCAGCGCGGCTAA
>NZ_JAARMC010000032.1:0-49266 GCF_012985595.1 Pseudomonas sp. WS 5411 | reverse complement strand
GGCTGACCGGTGTGCAGTCCGGCGACGTTGAAGCGCCGGCTGGCTGGATCGTCAAGGTCTAAGCCCCGCTGCGCAACAAAATGTGGGAGCGGGCTTGCTCGCGAAAGCGGTGGATCAGTCAACGTCATCAGTGACTGACCCACCGCTTTCGCGAGCAAGCCCGCTCCCACATTTGCTTACAGGTGGTTTCAGGATTTGGGCAGGTTCTGCGCAATCTTCTTGCCCATGCTGATCCTCGGCTCCACGCCATACCCCAGTGCTTCGTAGAAGCCCACCACCGTATCGTTGCCCAGATTGATCTGCAGGTTGATCTTCAGGCAGCCCAGGGCGATCAACGCCTGTTCCCCATGGCGCACCAACGACGCGCCCAGGCCTTGCCGGCGATAGTCCGGATGCACGGCCACCGAATACAACCAACCCCGATGCCCGTCGTAACCTGCCATCAAGGTGCCGATCACGGCCTTGCCGTGGGTGGCGACAAAGAACAGCCCGTCCTCCACCGCAAGCTTTCTATCAATCGCCAGTTCCGGCCGGTTATGTGGGGTGTCATAACCAAACGCCGTCTGCCATAACGCCGCGACCTGGGCCCGATGCAAACGGTCGCGATACACGCCGATGGGGTGGCGAGACGACAATACTTTCTCCATCACCAGGGTGCGCTCGTTGCCGTGGTACACATCCCGCACGGTCTGGAACCCCAGCTTGGTATAAAACGGCTCGGCGGTGAGGGACGACGGTACGCTCAATACCGTGACCCCAGCCTCACGGGCCCGCTGTTCGATATCGGCCATCAGTTGGCGGCCGATGCCCTGCCCTTGCAGCACCGGGTTGACGAACACCGAACGCACCACATTGGCGTCCAAGGCGGCGGTCGCGACGATTTCTTGATCCTGGAGTGCAACCAGCACGGTACGCCGCGTGAGCAATTGCAGCACCGCCTCCGGCGTGAAGTTGCTCGCCACCCGCGCAATCACATCCGCCGGGTAGTCACGGGCGTTGCTGCTGCGCAGGGCCGCCAGGATGACCTGGCTGATGCCTTCGGCATCGGTGGGTTGGGCGAGGCGGACGGCGGTAGACATGACTCCTCCTGACGGGTGACGTAATGACAGCCACCACAATACCCATGTGTGGGCTTGTGTGGGAGCCGGGCTTGCCCGCGATGCAGGCACCTTGGTGTGTCCGCTACACCGCGATGATGCTATCGCAGGCAAGCCAGCTCCCACACAAGTCGGCTCCTACAGGTTTGAGCGCCCCCTGACAGCCGATTCGGCTGCCATACCCCTCTTTTCAGCTTTCCCGGCTGGGCTGCTCCCCTGTTTCAGCCGGGATTCTGCGGCCAGAGCGCACAAAATAGCCTCAATGCCCAACCCCATGGACTCGTGCCCCCATGCAAACCACCAATACCGTCCTGATGATCCGCCCGGCGCACTTTGCCTTTAACCCGGACACCGCGATCAACAACCGCTTCCAGCGCGCGCCCGTCGATCCGGTGGCCGCACAGCAAAAAGCGCTGGAGGAGTTCGACGGTTATGTCGACACCCTGCGCCAGCATGGTGTGGAAGTGTTGGTGGTGCAGGACACACCCGCGCCCCATACCCCGGATTCGATCTTCCCCAATAACTGGTGGAGCAGTCATGCCGACGGCAGCCTGGTGCTGTACCCGATGGAGGGCCAGAACCGCCGCCTGGAGCGCGATAAAGGCGTGCTGCAAGTACTGGAGCAGCGCTTCGCAATCAAAGACACCATCGACTTCAGCCACCTGGAACAACAGAACATGTTCCTCGAAGGTACTGGCAGCATGGTCCTCGACCGCCAGCACCGCATCAGCTACGCCTGCCACTCCGGGCGCACCCATCACGATGCCCTGCGCCAGTTTGCCGAGCGCCTGGACTATCAGGTCTGCGCCTTCCACGCCGTCGACCGCCATCACGCACCGATCTACCACAGCAACGTGATGATGAGCGTCGGCCGCGACCTGTCGGTGGTGTGCCTGGACGCGCTGCCCGAGACCCAAGAACGCCAGGGCCTGGAACGCTCCCTGCGCGACACCGGCAAAGACATCCTGGCCCTGGACTTCGACCAACTGGAAGCCTTCGCCGGCAACATGCTGGAACTCCACGACCGCGACGGCCAGCCGCTGCTGGTGATGTCGGCCAGCGCCTGGCGCTCGCTCAAGCCGGCGCAGCGCCTGCATGTGGAACGCCACACCCACCCAGTCGTGGTGAATATCGACAACATCGAACGCATCGGCGGCGGCAGTGCCCGCTGCATGTTGGCCGAAGTGCATCTTCCGGCCCGCGCCTCATTCCAATAAGGAGTTTTTCCATGACCCGTTATATCGACGTCAACGACCTCAGCTACCTGGTATCGCAAAAAGGCCTGCAAACCTGCATCACCGAGATGGCCGAGTACATCCGCGCCGACTACCTGCGCTGGAATGACTTCGAAAAATGCGCGCGCCTGGCCAACCACTCGCCCGAGGGCGTGATCGAACTGATGCCGGTCTCGGATGCTTCGCTGTATGCCTTCAAATACGTCAACGGCCACCCGAAAAATACCCAGAGCGGCATGCTCACGGTCATGGCGTTCGGCGCCCTGGGGGATGTGGATACCGGCAAACCGGTGCTGCTCAGCGAGATGACCCTGACCACGGCGATCCGCACTGCCGCCACTTCGGCCCTGGTTGCGCGCTACCTGGCACGGGACAACAGTCGCAGCATGGCGCTGATCGGCAATGGCTCGCAAAGTGAGTTTCAGGCCCTGGCATTCCACACCTTGCTGGGCATCAATGAGATCCGCCTGTTCGATATAGATACCCAGGCCATGCACAAGCTGGCGAACAACCTCAAGGCCTTCCCGGCGATCAAGCTGACCCTCGCGGGTAGCGTCGCCGAAGCGGTGAAAGGCGCCGATATCGTCACCACCGTCACCGCCGACAAGGCCTACGCCACCATCCTTACCGACGACATGATCGAGCCCGGCATGCACCTCAATGCCGTGGGCGGCGACTGCCCCGGCAAGACCGAACTGGACCGGCGCATCGTCGAGCGCGCGCGGGTGATCGTCGAGTACGAACCACAAAGCCGTATCGAAGGCGAAATCCAGCATATGCCTGAGGATTCGCCGGTCATCGAGCTGTGGCAAGTGATCAACGGCCAGAAGCCGGGCCGGGAAAATGCGCGCCAGGTCACCCTGTTTGACTCGGTAGGTTTTGCCCTCGAAGACTATTCGGCCCTGCGTTATGTACTGGATGTGGCCAAGGCCCTGGACGTGGGCAGCGAGCTGGAGCTGGTACCGGACCTGGCCGACCCCAAGGACCTGTTCGCCCGCCTGGCCCAGCGACCAACCGCACAGCATAAAAAGCGCGCCTGAAACCGCTCTGGCCTGCCGCTTTGCGCAAGCGGCGGGCCCTAAACCGCGGTTTGAAAAGCCGATATACAGGGTGCCGCAGCCGATTCTGCTGCAATCCGCGTTTTAACAGCGTATTCCGCATGCGAAGGACTAGGTAAACGACACAAAAAACGCACCATCATGAAGCATTCTGAGCGCGACCAAAGAGTCAGCAAATGAATGCATGCCGCACCCTTTCTACTGCCCTGACATCAATTACAAAATATAGGGAAAACACCATGACTCCGCTCCGATCACTCGTCGCCGCGCTGCTCCTGCCTTTGTGCGCCACCGCCGTCCAGGCCCAGGAATGGAAAGAAATCCGTTTCGGCGTGTTCCCCGAGTACCCACCCTTTGAATCCGTGGCCGCCGACGGCAGCCTGCAAGGTTTCGACATTGAGCTGGGCAACGCTATCTGCGCCAAGCTTGAAGTCAAGTGCACCTGGGTCCACAACGAGTTCGACGGCATGATCCCGGCGCTGCGTGCGCGCAAGTTCGACGCCATCATGTCCTCCATGGCCGTGACCCCGGCCCGGCAAAAACAGATCGACTTCAGCGATCGCCTGTTCCTCAGCCCCACCTCGGTGATCACCCGCAAGGGCGCCGGTTTCGGCGACACCCCCGAATCCCTCAAGGGCAAACAGGTCGGCGTGCTCCAGGGCTCGCTGCAGGAAGCCTATGCCCGCGCCCACCTGGCCAAGCTCGGTGCCCAGGTCAAGGCATACCAGTCCCAGGACCAGAACTATGCCGACCTGCAAAACGGCCGCCTCGACGCGACGCTGACCGACAAGCTCGAAGCCCAGCTCAACTTCCTGTCCAAGCCTGAAGGCGCCGACTACCAATCCGGCCCGGCCTTCAAGGACCCGACCTTGCCGCTGGACATTGCCATGGGCCTGCGCAAGAACGACCAGGAACTGCTGGCGCTGATCAACAAGGGCATCGCAGCCATCCAGGCCGATGGCACTTACGCGCTGATCCAGAAGAAGTACTTCGGTGACGAAGATATCTATCACGAGTAATCCCCCGCCCTATCCCCTGTAGGAGCCGGCTTGCCAGCGCTGGCGGTGCGACAAACACCGCCATTTGCGGCAGGTTCCTACCGGTTCTATCGAGACTTTCCCGTGAATGAACTCCTCAACCTGCAAGGCTTCGGCCCGCTGTTGGCCCAGGGTGCCTGGATGACCATCAAGCTGGCGTTCCTCGCGCTGGTCCTGAGCCTGAGCCTGGGCCTGATCGCCGCCGGTGCCAAGCTGTCCAGCCATAAGCTGTTGCGCATCCCCGCCACCCTCTACACCACCTTGATCCGCAGCGTGCCGGACCTGGTACTGATCCTGCTGATCTTCTACAGCCTGCAACTGTGGCTCAATGACTTGACCGAGATGCTTGGCTGGAACTACTTCGAAATTGATCCCTTCACCGCCGGTGTGATCACCCTGGGTTTTATCTACGGTGCGTATTTCACCGAAAACTTTCGCGGCGCGATGCTCAGTGTGCCGGTGGGCCAACTGGAAGCAGCGACCGCCTACGGCTTGAGCCGCTGGCAGCGGTTTCGGCTGGTGATGTTCCCGCAATTGATGCGGTTTGCGTTGCCGGGGCTGGGCAATAACTGGCTGGTACTGCTCAAGTCCACGGCGCTGGTGTCGATCATCGGCCTGGCGGACCTGGTCAAGGCCGCGCAGAACGCCGGCAAGACCACCAATGACCCGTTGTACTTCCTGATCCTTGCGGGCCTGGTGTACCTGGTGATCACCACCCTCTCCAACCGCATCTTCAAACGCCTGGAACGGCGCTACAACGTCGGCATCAAAGGGGTGGCGCGATGATCGAACTGATCCAGCAATATGGCCTGGCGTACCTGTGGACCGATGGCTCTGGGTTTTCCGGGGTGGCCATGACCTTGTGGCTGTTTATCGTGTCGGTGATCCTCGGGTTTTTCCTGTCCATCCCCCTGGCAATCGCCCGCGTCAGCGAGCACTTCTGGCTACGCTGGCCGGTGGAGGTGTACACCTACCTGTTTCGCGGCACGCCGCTGTATATCCAGTTGCTGATTTGCTACACCGGCCTGTACAGCCTGGAAGTGGTGCAGGATAACGCCTTGCTCAATCAGTTTTTCCGCAATGCCTTGAACTGCACGCTGCTGGCCTTTGTGCTCAACACCTGCGCCTATACCGTGGAAATCTTCGCCGGGGCCATTCGCAATATTCCCCATGGCGAAATTGAAGCCGCGCGGGCCTACGGCCTGCACGGCTGGCGGATGAACCTGTTCGTGGTGATCCCCGCCGCGCTGCGCCGCGCATTGCCGGCCTACAGCAACGAAATGATCCTGATGCTGCACGCCACGTCCCTGGCATTTACCGCAACCATCGCCGACATCCTCAAGGTGGCCCGTGACGCCAATGCCGAAACGTTCCTCACGTTCCAGGCCTTCGGCATTGCTGCGCTGCTGTACATGCTGCTGTCCTTCGCATTGGTGGGCCTGTTCCGACTGGCCGAACGACGCTGGATGCGCTTTCTTGTCCCGACCCGAGGCTAACCCATGAATCAGTCCGCACAGGCCCTGGCCGCTCATCCCACACACACTGCCGCGCCCCGCCCGAACGTGGTGGCGGCCGGCGCCAACGTCAAACTCAAGGTCGAAGACTTGCATAAAAGCTACGGCGACCACGAAGTGCTCAAGGGGGTTTCGCTCAACGCCAGCAAGGGCGATGTGATCAGCCTGATCGGCGCCAGCGGCTCCGGCAAAAGCACCATGCTGCGCTGCATCAATTTCCTCGAACAGCCCGACGCCGGGGTAATCACCCTGGACGGCATCAGCATTGAAATGCGCCAGGGTCGCGCCGGGGTGCAGGCGCCGCACCAGGCACAACTGCAGAACCTGCGCACGCGCCTGGCCATGGTGTTCCAGCACTTCAACCTGTGGAGCCACATGACCGTGCTGGAAAACATCTGCATGGCGCCACGCCGGGTGTTGGGCGTCAGTGCCGCCGAGGCGGAGAAACGCGCGCGGATGTACCTGGATAAAGTCGGCCTGCCGGGCCGGGTCGCCGATCAATACCCGGCGTTTCTCTCCGGTGGTCAGCAACAGCGCGTGGCCATCGCCCGGGCCCTGGCCATGGAGCCGGAGATTATCCTGTTCGATGAACCGACCTCGGCGCTGGATCCGGAGCTTGTAGGAGAAGTCCTCAAAGTCATACAGACGTTGGCCGAGGAAGGTCGTACCATGCTTATGGTCACCCACGAAATGGGCTTTGCCCGGCAAGTCTCCAGCCAGGTGCTGTTCCTGCACCAGGGCCGTGTCGAAGAACAAGGCAGCGCCGAGATCCTCGACCATCCGACCAGCGAACGCTTGCAGCAATTTCTCTCCAACCGCTTGAAGTGAACACAGAATCGACCATGGATACCAAGGCCAACGGACCCCATTCCACCCCAGTGCTGGATCGCATTGATGAAGCCATCATTGATGTCTTGCGCCATCAGGGGCGTATCACCTACGAAAAGCTGTCTTCGCTGGTGCACCTGACGCCCAGGCCCTGCCTGGAGCGGGTGCGCAAGCTGGAGCGGCGCGGGGTGATTCGCGGCTACGGCGCGATCATTGATGTGCAAATGGTCTCGCCGGGGTTGTCCTTGCTGGTACTGGTGGCCTTGTCGAACCAGAGCGGGCGCTCGGCGCAAAAAGCCTTCGAAGCCTGCGTCAAAGCCTGCCCACAGGTGTTCGAGTGCCAATTGATCAGCGGCCCCTTCGACTACAGCCTGCGCATGCGCTGCCGGGACATGGAGCACTACCGCGTGCTGACGGAAACCTGGTTGAACAATGATGAGCTGCACATCGACAAACTAGTGGCCCATCCGGAGCTGGCGGTGGTGAAAAACACCGCGACTGAGTTGGCCTGAACCCCATCGCCTCACACGATGCAGATCAGATGTTGGGGGGTGGGCTGGTGTGGGGGCTGGCCTGTGTGGGAGCTGGCTTGCCTGCGATGCAGACGCCTCGGTCTATCAGCTATACCGAGGTGATGCTATCGCAGGCAAGCCAGCTCCCACACAAGCCAGCCCGCCATATGCTTCCCATATGCTTCCCATATGTTTCCCACATGTTTTAACCGTGCCCGCCTGAAATCCGCTTGCCGGGGCGCTCACCAATCAGCTTCGCCTGCCCATCCCGCTGCTTCCCCGTCCGCGCCTCGCTGATCAACCCCGGTATCAACTTACCCTCCGGCAAATTCTTCCAGAACCGGCTCGGCAGGTGCCCCTCCATGACCTTGGGATTCAACCGCGCCGGGTTGAAGATATGGCTGTAATAGGTCAGCCACATGGCACTGTGTGGATCTTCGACATTCTGCGCCAACTGCTGCCATTGCTCCGGGCACTGGCGTTGATGAATCAACTGCTCACCGTCGTAATACACCCCATCCAGGGGCGTCGCGATCATCCAGCGATGACGGCCCATGCGCCCGACAAAATGCTGGCTGGCACTGTGCAAAATATCGTGGGCCGGTTCGTGCCAGGCCACGTACTCCGGCAACTCCGGCCCCGCCGCCGCCGGCAGCGCGATAAAACGCACAAACGCATGCAGATGGTGGGCCTCACGCCTTACCTGCTTGATCCGCCGTTGCAACTCGCTGCCCAGTTGATCCCCCGCCATCATCGCCGTGCGGTCACCATGGCTGACGCGCCACAGCACTTCATACAACAGGCTCCAGCGCTGCTCACCGTGGTAACAGGCGGCACTTTCCAGCAGCTCCAGCAGCGCCTTGGGAATGCGTGCCTGGAACGGGCCATTGTGCGTGGGGTAGTGTTCATCGGTGGCAAACAGGTCCGCCACTTCCACTTCGCCCCAACTGACATGGCTGGGGTCGATCTGATGGCTGAGCAGCCAGCGCGCCTGCTCGCGCCAGGTACTGAACAGGTTGTCGCATTCCAGGCTGATCATCCCCATAACCCCATCTGTTGCGGTTGCGGGCGGTCGCGCAGTTGCTCGCGCAGCAGCACGCTGGTGCTTTCCGCCTGCTGGGGGTGGTAGTCGCTGGTGATGAAGAACGGCTTGGCCTTGGTCAACACGCAGCGCATACGCGCCAGGTCTTCAAAACGGATCTTGCGTTGCCGGCGCAGCTCCACCAGGCGTTCGGTGGTACGCAGGCCAATCCCCGGGATACGTGCGATCAACGTCGCCTCGGCACGGTTCAGGTCCAGCGGGAACACCTCGCGATGCTCCAGGGCCCAGGCCAGCTTCGGGTCGATATCCAGCGCCAGATCCCCCGGCCCCGCGAACAGTTCGTTGGCGCGGAAGCCATAACTGCGCAGCAGGAAATCGGCCTGGTACAAACGGTGCTCGCGCATCAGCGGCGGCGCCGCCAGGGGCACGCTTTTCGGGCTATTGGGAATCGGGCTGAACGCCGAGTAGTACACCCGGCGCAACTTGAAGTTGCCATACAGCGCCTCGGCACCGTGCAGGATGGTGCTGTCGTCGGTGTCATCGGCGCCGACAATCATCTGCGTGCTTTGCCCGGCCGGGGCGAACCGCGGTGCCCGGGGCTCGTTGAGCACGGTTTGCTCGCCGGTGAAAATCGTCTGCATCGCCTGCTTGATCGAACCGATCTGTTTCTCCGGCGCGAGGATCTGCAGGCTTTTATCGGTGGGCAACTCAATGTTCACGCTCAAGCGATCGGCATACCGCCCGGCCTCGGCAATCAATGCAGGATCCGCTTCGGGGATGGTCTTGAGGTGGATATAACCGCGAAAGTCATGCTCCTCACGCAGCAACTTGGCGACCCGCACCAGTTGCTCCATGGTGTAGTCCGCCGAACGAATGATCCCCGAACTGAGAAACAGCCCGCTGACGCAATTACGCCGGTAGAAGTCCAGGGTCAGGCTCACCACCTCCTCCGGGTTGAACCGCGCACGGGGCACGTCACTGGAGCGGCGGTTGACACAGTATTGGCAGTCGTAGAGGCAGAAATTGGTCAGCAGCACCTTGAGCAACGACACACAGCGCCCATCGGGTGTGTAGCTGTGGCAGATGCCCATGCCATCGCTCGAACCCAGCCCGACCTTGCCCTCGGAGGTGCGCTTGGGCGCCCCGCTGCTGGCGCAAGACGCGTCGTACTTGGCCGCATCGGCGAGGATGCTGAGTTTTTCGATCAACTGCATGGCGGGCTACCGGATACTGTATTTTTGTACAGTATCAGCAGCGACACCCGGCATTCAAGGAGAGATCGGCGAACGGTAAAACAAATAGTTGTGGGAGCTGCCGACGTTTTTTCAAACATATCAAGAACAGTTGAGCGACCCCGAGCCTTCAATCGTCGCGCGTCAGCACTTCCAGCAACTCAATCTCGAAATGCAGATTGCTATGGGGCTGGATATGCGCGCCCATCGCCCGCTCGCCATACGCCAGATGCGCCGGCACAAACAGCTTGCGCACGCCGCCGACTTTCATCCCCATCAAGCCCTGGTCCCACCCCTTGATCACACGCCCGGTGCCAATCACACACTGGAACGGCTTGCCCCGCTCCCAGGACGAATCAAACACCGTACCGTCTTCCAGGGTGCCGGTGTATTGAGTGGTGATCAGCGCCCCCTTGACCACGGCTTTACCGTCGCCTTGGCGGATGTCGGTGATTTGCAGTTCTTCGTTGCTCATTTGTTCTCTCATTATTTCTGTATAGGATCCCCCAGATAGGTCTTTTCTCAGAATAAGGAAGGATTGGCAAGCACAATTGAAGTCTCCGCTAATAGTTACTCATAAAGTCACAGGAGGCATTCTTACAAGTAGCCGCGAATATCCTCTTCAAAAAACGCCGCAACACTTATATTAAATCCTGAAGAAAAAAAGGACGATGAAAGTCACAGAATTTAATCGGTATTTATGGAGAGCCAACATGACCATCGGATCAAACTTTAACTACCCTGCCGATATTGCAGCGCAGCGGTCACGTTCGAAAAGATCTGAAAAAAGTAAATGGCGCGGACGTTTCCCCAACCCTCCTGATTTATGCTTCGACTATAGGGCATTGGTAGAATTGGATGGGGGAATAGCCAACGCCACTGAAAGCGATCATAAAATCTGCATAGTTGGTGCTGGAATAACTGGACTGACGACCGCCCGAGAGCTATATCGCTGCGGCTTTACCCATATTACCGTACTGGAAAAGTCAAAAAGGATAGGCGGTAGACACCTTACCGTTCTGGGAAACCACAACTCCAACAATATTGGTCGCCCACCATTTGAGATGGGGGCTATGCGAATGCCTTTTTTTAACAGGTCGGATGAACACCCTAACGAAGGTCGATCACTTATGGCCTATTACGCCAAAAAATTCGACCTACTTTCCAGCAATTTCCCGAACCCCGGAAGCCCATGGGTTAAATCAACTGGCATTTATTTACGCGAAGGTAGGGTTGACAATGCCACTCAGCCGACCATGTTGATTTGGAAGAATGAAAATGGGACGACCTCACCACCCGGAGAAGAGTTAGGAAAGGTTTATGCCAAGTGGAAAACCTTTGCCGAACGTTTCACACAAAAAATTGAGCAGTTTTATGGTAGTGATCAATGGGAAAGTCTTTGGAGCTCTATAGTTGAGCGATATGAGAGCATTTCATTTCGGGACTTGGTGAAAATGCCAACAATTACTAATTGGAGCATAGAAAACCCAGGAGACTTTGGAGGTATGGGAATGACCGCACAAGAGTCTGCTATTTTTTATGCAATCGGCATCGGCGATGGTAGTTGGGGAGCATTTTACGACATTTGCTCACTTTACCCTTTACGTACCGCAGCCTTCGGATTTAGCAGTCATCTACAGTTAATACACGGCCGCGTAAGGCCAGACAATAGCGTTCTGGATTCACCGTACCTGCACAGCACGGCTATTTCCGACTCAAAAGGACTGCGATTTAACAAGCCAAACTATATAGGACTCGCAGCACTTGCAGAGTGCCTACTATTTATGAAAGACGCCGAAAACGATAAATCATTGTATGACCACCTTAGAGCATCCAGAAATGGCTTGCTTACCGACTCAATGGTCACAAAATTGACAAAACTACCCAACAGCAAAATACGAGTCAGCTATGACTGGAAGTCCAGCTCAGGATCAAATACCGAAAAACACAGCGAAGACTTCGACTCCGTAATAATTACACTTCCCTCATGGATTATAGAAACCCAAATAAGACTTGAGAACTTCGACCAAGAGATGCTCCCTTTCGACATCATAAATGCCTACAAAACCGCCCATTGGGAAACCAGCTGCAAAATATACGCACCTTTAAAGAAATCTCTACTTTCAAAAAACACCAAAATTCCTCAAGTTATAATTTCCGACAGCTTTATTCATGACACATATATGTACCGCTATAATGAAAACACCACTTACGACTGCATTCTGCTCAGTTACACCTGGGAAGACGACGCGACAAAACTATCAATTTTTGACAACAAAGAACTGGTTAGGCGCTGCATTGACGAGCTAGACAGAATACTAATGAACTCCGAAAACATAAAAGAAAAAATCTCCCCCTATATTGGTCATGAACAGGCGGTCGTCCAGCGATGGATGACTGATAAAAACTCACTCGGCTGCGCCAAACTATATCGCCCTGGCACCTACTACGAAGCGGTAAACCTAATGAAATACAACAGAGACTTCTCACACAAATCCGGCCTATATCTTTGCGGCGAATCATTTTCGGTTGATGCAGGCTGGACAGAGCCCTGCTTCAGGGGAGCCGTAGATGCAGTCATCAATATCTGCAACAAAACAAAGGCAAACTTCAACGGAGGTTTTACCATGCAAGATTATCCAGAGTTCTCAACTAATCATTAACCTCTAAGCACAATAGTAAAACCCACCATCAGAAAAAAACCACATCTCAACAGGATCCGTCCGACTTCCATTTAAACATTTAGTTGACTCTTATAAACACTCAACCACCCCGGTTGCACAACAATAAGAGGTCACACCCCAATGAGCCAACCAACAAGCCCTGTCCGCGTCGCTGTCGTGCAGTTCGACCCCCAGGTCGGCCTGGATAACCGCGAAAGCAATCTGCATCGCAGCCTGGCCTTGGCTGCCGAGGCGGTCAATGGTGGGGCTAACCTGATCGTACTGCCCGAGTTGTCGAACTGCGGTTACTTCTTCAGCAGCCGCCAGGACGCATTCGAGCATGCCGAGCCCGTTCCCGGCGGGGCCAGTGTGCAAGCCTGGATGGCGTTTGCCGCCACCCATCAGGTGTATCTGGTGGCGGGCCTGAATGAGATCGAGGGTCGGCAGTTATTCAATACTGCGGTATTGCTGGGGCCGGATGGGTTGATCGGTAAGTACCGCAAGGCCCACCTATGGAACCTCGAGAAGCTCTGGTTCACCCCTGGCAACCTGGGCTTTCCGGTGTTTGAAACGCCTATCGGGCGCATTGGCCTGTTGATCTGCTGGGACATCTGGTTCCCGGAAGTACCACGCATCCTCAGCCAGCAAGGCGCCGATATTATTTGTAGCCTCAACAACTGGGTGTGGACACCGCCGCCGCTGTTCGACGAGGCCGGTAAATGCATGGCGTCGTACCTGACCATGACCGCCGCCCACGTCAATAATGTGTTTATCGCCGCCGCCAGCCGGATCGGTGAGGAGCGTGATGCACGCTACCTGGGGTGTTCGTTGATTGCCGGGACCAATGGCTGGCCTATCGGCAAAGTGGCGTCGGCTAACCGCCAGGAAATCCTCTTCGCCGATATCGACCTGACCAGCGCCCGCAGTGCGCCGATCTGGAACAGTCTCAACGACCTGCACCGTGACCGGCGCGATGATCTTTACGATCAGATGCTCGGGTATTGCCAGCACCCCGCCCTGCCACGCTAAAGGGAGGGCGAGTCATGGAAAATTTATTCATGAAACCTGGGAACGAGCGATCTCGGGTCGATAAGGCGATCATCGCATTGGGGCTCATCAGCATCTCGCTGATTGTCTGGACGGTCCTCACGCACCAAGGCTCCTGGCCTAGCTACGGCGATATGGTGGCATCATTTCCCGCCCCCATCGCCTGGCTACGCTGGGTACTGGGAGATGTCAGCGAAGTGGCCTTCTACAAGCATGAGCTTGCCTCCCTCGGGTTGTTGGCGGGTGCATACCTGGCCTGGTGGGCCAGCCGCACCGGCAAGCGCTGGCAAGGCTTTGCGATTTGCTACGGCAGTGGGCTGTGGCCGTGGTTGGTGACCAGTTCCCTGCTGGGCCTGCTGCTGAGCAACCTGCTATGGGGTTGGACGGTCACCGCCGAGACCTGGCAACCCACCTTCGCCGCGTTTGTTTCACTGCCGGCAGCAATGGTGCTGATGTTTGGGGGTGGTTGGAAAGTCACCCTCAATGGCGCGTTGTTGGGGGCGCTGCTGGTCACGCCGATGTGCTTGCTGATCGTCAATTTTGTCTGTGTACCGCTGGATTTGCCGGTGGTGATTGGTAACGTGCTGGGCATGGCGGCGGGCAGCGTGATTGCCTTTGTCATCTGTCGCCGCGTGCCGATTCTGGTGCGCTCGGACTATATCGCCGCGGACAAACCATTGCCGCTCAAACCGCCAACCTATGGCCTGGGCTGGAGCTTGCGCAGGGTCTTGGCCGATTTTTCCGAAGCGCCGTTCTTCGGCAATGAGTGGGCCAGCCTTGGCCTACTGGCGGGAGTCCTGCTGGCGTATGCCTTGAACCCGTTGAGTGCCGCCTATGGGTCGGGACTGGTGCTGCAACTGATCGGTGCCCAGTCGCTGACATCGGCTCTGGGTGTACTGATCTGGCGCAGTCAGTGGATCAAGCGCGGTTGGTATCCCACCTACGTGCCGCTGGTCTCGGTCGTACCGGCAGCGGTGCTGACCCATGGCGGGAGTTGGATGGTGATTGGATCGAGTGCGTTGCTTGGCGCGTTGATCGCGCCGCCGCTGGCCTGTGCCATTGCCGGGCGGCTGCCGACACACTTTCATCCCTATATCGGTAATGTAATCTCGATGGCGTTGAGCACCTTGCTGATTGTGCCCGTCGTTGGAAGGTTGATCGCGTAAACAGCCGGGTAAGGCTCTTGAGCCTTACCCGCTCGCAGCCTTACAGCCACCGCCAGAACCGCCCCCAGAACCCCCGCTCCAGATCCGCCTTGCACCCTGCATACTGGCGCGCATACAGATCGGAACGGGCCTTGACCTTGCCGGCTACCGGCAACAGCCACGCCTTGCTGGCATAGGTGCGGTTACGGTAGCCGCCCCAGCCTTCATGGTAGTTGAGGTACTGGCCATAGGCGTCGTATTTGTATACGCCGTTGATGCTGGCGGTCTTGTCCATGTACCAGCCGACAAAGTCGATCGCGTCGTCGAAGTCCTGGCGGCTGGCCCAGTTGCGGCCGGTGCTTTTCTGGTAGTCGCCCCACACTTCATCCTTGGCCTGGGCGTAGCCGGCAGCGGTGCTGACGCGGCCCCAGGGGATGATCCACAGCAGGTATTTGCGCGGAGTCTTGGCGTTCTGCCGGAAGCCCGATTCCTGATACATGATGGCGAACGGCACCTGGATCGGCACACCCCAGCGCTTCTGGGTGACTTTGGCTGCGTCGTACCAGTCGTCCTTTTCGCGGAAGATGCCGCAGATGTCGTCAGGGGTGCGTGGCGGCGAGGTACCGCACGCCGCCAACAGGGTGGTGAATAGCAGGAGGGCTGTGGTTTTTACCGGGGTCAAAAGCATACCTTTGCGTGAGCGCGAAAAAAGCCGACAGTTTACGCGCTCACGCAAGGTGTTGCGGTTACGAATCAATGGGCCTTGATCAAGCCACGGGCACTTTGCGGGTCGAAATGGCCAGGCGACCGATGCCAAAGCTCAATGCGGCACCCAGTACCAACATCAACAAGGTGCTCCACGCCGCGCGGGACAGTTGCTTGGCCGCCACTTCACCGGCCTCGCGGGCCTTTTGTTCGGCCTGGGCCTTGAGTTCTTCGACTTTCTGCACGGCCTGCTGATAGGCCTGGGCATAGTTCTCGACAATCTGGCTGGCCTCGGCCTGGCTCTTGCCAGTACGGGCGGCGACGATGTTCACCAGCGCCTCTTTGTCGGCCGCATTCAACGCCGGCTCACCAGAGGCTTTGACGCGCTCGAACCATTGCTTGAGTTCGGTCGCGGCCTGGGCCGGGTTGGTGGCGGCATCAGTGGCCGATTGCTGACCGTCTGCCGCTGCCTGGTTAGCTGTTTGCTCGACGTTAGCCGGATCCAGTTCAGCCTTGCCGCTTTGCTTGAGCAAGGTGTCGAGCTCGCCCTGCAGGCTATCCCAATCCAGGCTGATGCCCTTTTCGTCCAGCTGCTGCTTGACGCTGTCGCTGATGCCGGGGGCCACGGCGGCAATGCCGCTACCGGCCGCCGACAGGCCTTTGCCTACGACATTGCCCGCGGCGCCGACCACGCTGGTGGCCAATGCCGCCAGCAGCCACGTGGTGAGCAAGGTGGTGATGGTCCAGCTCAGGACACCATGCAAGCCGCCACGATCCGGGGCTGTGCGGCCGGCGACAAAGGCGCCCACGCCAATCGCCAACAGCGTGGAGACAAACAGCCAGATCCCGGCGCCAGTGCCAAAACCGCTCAACGGGTTGCCAGCCGCCATGGGGTCGACCGCACTGGCGCCGATGGCGGTGCCCAGTACGCTGAGTACCAGGTAGGTCACCAGGGCAATTGCACTGCCGGCCAGTACCGAGCCCCAGGACACACGAAAAGGCGAGCGATGGGTTTCATAGAGGGGGGTCATAATCGTTCCTTGGACAAATGAGTAGACCTTCAGTTTGTCCAGGCCGACGCCTGCGGTCTCGGCACAAATGCACTAGGACGACTGGTGCATTCGCACCCCGTCAAGCTGAATCGGTCTGCACTATGCTCAAGGCCAGTTGTCGTACTCCACACAAGCCAGACATGCCCTGTTGCAGGCGCCGATGTCGTTATGTAGCCATTTTGGAGAAACCATGAGCCAGGCCGTTCTCGCCCAAGAAACCAATCGCCGCCAATTGCAGCAGATCATTTCCGGACTGTCCGATGGGGTGATTCTCGCCGAGATCGACCAGAGCATTCTCTGGGCCAACGAAGCCGCGCTGGCCATGCATGGCCTGGATGACATTGCCGGGCTCGGCGCCAACACCGCCGAATACGCCGAGCGCTTTGCCCTGCGCTACCGCAACAATCACCCGCTGCCCCTGGAAGCCTATCCGCTGAGCCGGGTGGCCAACGGCGAAGAGTTCAGTGATGTGGTGGTCGAAGTCACGCCCAGCGCCGACACCGACCGCACCTGGGTCCACCGCCTGCGCAGCCTGGCGCTCACCGACAGCGCCGGCAAGCCGGAACTGCTGGTGCTGATTTTGAGCGATGCCACCGAATGGGCCAGCGCCGAGCAGCGCTTTGAAAAGACCTTCAACGCCAACCCGGCGCCGGCGGTGATCTGCCGCTTGAGCGATCTGCGCTATATCAAGGTCAACCAGGGCTTCCTGGAGATGACTGGCTACAACCGCGACCAGGTGATCGGCCGTTCGGTGTACGAGCTGGACGTGCTGGAACAGGCCGAGCGCAAGGAACTGGCAATCCAGCGCCTGGGCGAAGGCGCGACCATCCCGCAGATGCAAGCCGAGCTGAAACTGCCCGAAGGCGGCAGCAAGCTGGTAATTGTCGCCGGCCAGCCGCTGGATATGAACGATGAGGAGTGCATGCTGTTTTCCTTCACTGACCTTGAGCCCCGGCGCAAGGCCGAAACCGCCCTGCGCCAGAGCGAGGAGCGGTTTGCCAAGTCCTTCCGCCTGACGCCGGTGCCGACCCTGGTGTGCGACGCGGACAATCAGCAGGTGGTGGACGTCAACGACGCGTTCATGAGCGTCACCGGCTACACCAGCGAAGAGTTGATTGGGAAGTCCATCAGCGATATCGACTTCATCGACAGCAAGGAGGCCTGCACGCAGTTGTTCGCCACTCTGGAAAAAGCCGGCAACCTCGACGGCCAGGACCTGAAAATCCGCAAGAAAGGCAATGAGGTGATTGATTGCGTGGTGTCGGCCGACACCGTGAGCATCCAGGACACGACCTGTTACCTGCTGGTGATGATGAATATCACCGAGCGCAAACGCTCGGAGCTGGAGTTGGTGTCGGCTATCGAGGAAGTGATGAAAGACGCGTCCTGGTTCAGCCAGACCCTGATCGAAAAACTGGCCAACGCCAAGAGCGTCAACAGCCCCAACCTGACGACCATCGCCTTTACCGACCTGACCGCCCGCGAGCGGGATGTGCTGGGGCTGATTTGCGAAGGCCTGGCCGACAAGGAAATCGCCTCGCGCTTGAAGCTGGCACCCAATACCGTGCGCAATCATGTGGCCACGGTGTACTCCAAGCTCAACGTGCACAGCCGCAGCGCCGCCATCGTCTGGGCCAGGGAACGCGGGTTGTTTGCCGGGGAACGGCGGGCAAAAAGTGCGAAATAAGGTGCAAATGCACTAGGGCGACCAGTGCAAATTCGCCTTATTTCCGGGCGGTGGGCTGCTTAACCTTGAAGGGTAGGCACAGGGTTTGATGCCCTGTGTCATGGCGAGTTTTTTGCCCTTGAAGGAGGCAGCATGAACAGTGAACAAGTCACCGGCCGCGTGAAAAAAGCCGTGGGCAAGGCTCAGGACTTTCTCGGCGAAATGACCGACGACGAACAACTACAGGCCCAGGGCGTAGCGCGCCAGGCGGCCGGCCAACTGCAACAGACCTATGGCGATGCGCTGGACACTGTTGGTGACTTTGCCCAGCGCAAGCCCCTGGCCACCGTGGCGATCGTTGCTGGCGTGGGCCTGGTGCTGGGCCTGTTGCTGCGTCGTCGTTGATGGGGGCTGGCATGTTTACCCTGGCCCAACTGCGTAATTGCATCGAAGAAGCCCTGTTGCCGCTGACCTGCGAATTCACCCTGTGCCGCGACTCGTCACTGACCTTGAAAGTGTTTGACGCCCAGAGCGGCCGCGTGGACCTGGTGGTCACCGGGATCAGCGTCAACAAACTCAAGACCCCGCAGGACGTCGCAACGATGGTCGAGGAACTGCGCTACGAATTGCACAGCAACACCGTGGGCGGCGCGCTCTCCATCTGACAACACCCCCTCTGTAGGGACGCCTACCCCTGTGGGAGCGGGCTTGCCCGCGATGGCGGTGAGACAGCCAACAGTGACTTGACTGACCCACCGCCATCGCGAGCAAGCTCGCTCCCACAGGGGCGCAGCTCCGCTGCTTTGGCCTTGTCTACAACGGGCGTGGCTTCAACGATGCCCCTATAAAGTAGAACAGCCCCCCGGCCACGATAAACCCCGCCAACATGTAGAACATGTAGTGCGCCGGCAGGCTCGCCAGCACCAGGCCGCACAACACCGGCCCCAGTGCGGCGCCGAGGTTGGAGAGGTTTTGCGCACCGTAGTACATGCCGCGCAGGTGGTCAGGGGCGATGCGGTCGATAAACATGTATTCGGCGGGAAACACGATGATCTCCCCCACGGTGAAGATCGCCATCGACACCACCCACCACCACACGCTGGTGGACAGCGCAAAACCCATCACCCCGAGCATGAACATGCCCAGCCCGAAGATCAGCCAGCGGCTCAGGTGACGGTGGCTGATCTGCCGACCGATCACGTATTGCAGGGCGATAACCAGCAGGGCGTTGGTGGTCAGGATGGCGCTGATCACGGTGTAGGTGTATTCGGCGTCCGAGGTGGTCACCAGGTACTGCGACAGGTAGGCGGTGAACTGCCCGAATACCACGGCACTGAGCAGGCCGCCGAGGGTGAAGCACACCAGGCGATGATCGCGCAGCAATACCCGGCCCACCGCCAGGAACGGCACCGGTTTTTGCGCGGCGTCCACCGTGGCCAGGCTGCGGTCGCCCCAGCGCCAGTACAGCAGGAAGAACCCCATCCCCAGCAACACCGACAAGACAAACGGCAAGCTCATATCGACCTTGGCCACCATCGCCCCCAGAAACGGCCCTACCGCGTAGCCGATATTGGTCAGGGTGTACTTGATGGAAAACACTTCGCTGCGCGCGTCGACGGGCAACAGGCTGGCAAAGCCGGCCTTGACCGCGACATCGATCACCGCATACGCCAGGTTGATCAGGATCAGGCAACTGTAGAAAAGCCATAGCTCGCGAGCCAGCAAAGTGCCGACGAATCCCAGGACGAACAGCAGGCTCAGGCCCAGCAGCAGCCGGTAGCTATTGACCCGGTCCACGAGGAAACCGCCGTACACGCTCAACAGGGAACCGACGATCAACGAGCTGCCGATCACCAGGCCCACTTGGCTGATGCCCAGGGCGAAGTGACTGGACAGGTAGATCACCATGTACGGAAAGGTGATCGCCTTGGCCAGGGTCAATACCAGCGTGGCCGATAGCAGCAGGTTTACGCTGCGGGGGTAGTTTTTTATTGTTTTCAGCATCCTGCTCTCGTTTCCTGAAAAGAGTCGTAGCACACGCCATGACGGGCGCATTGCGCAGCTACCTTACCTCAGGATGAGCAGCAAAAAAGACTGTTTTATGCATTCGTGCATGCGATTTTTAAATGCGCGCAGCGAAGGGGGGGAAAGCGGCATCAGCCCATTTCCCCCCACACCCGTTATTTGGCAGGGGTGATGTCGAGGATGGTGCCATTGGTGATTTTCACCAGCACATAACGATCATTGATCCGCGCCCACTGGCTGTCGTCGTGGGGCGGTTTCAGGCCGCGCTTTTTCCAGTCGCCCAGGGCCGACTCCTTGCGCACCAGGATATCCGGCGCACGGTCTCCAACTTTCAAGTCTCGGGTGTTGATGTTCGAAGGCTCCACGGTTTTCTGCGGATTGTCCTCGGCTTGCACGGTAACGCTGGCGGTGGACAGGCTGGCGGCAACCAGCAGGCTGGCAATCAGGGACGTTGCTTTCATGGGTATTCCTTCAGTAAATAATGCGTACCCAGGTTCCGACAGCAGGGCCCTGCAATCATTCACCGGCAATACAGCCACGGGTATCGGTGCCTGCTAATCTTGCGCCAGCCCTCCATCGAGTCCGAGAACAATGAAAACAGCCCTGACCCGAACCAAACTGCTGGCCAGCGCCCTGATCGTGATCGCCGTGATTGGCGGTGCCACTTATTACTTACTGGACCGCCGCGCCACCCATGGCCTGCTTGACGGTCCCGAATACAGCGAAGCGCAACTCAATGAGGGCGGTGTGGATGGCATCCGGGACCTGCCGTTGCCAGAAGCAAAAAAACGCCTGAATTACCTGATCCTCGATATGCGCGACGGCATCAACCGCATCGCCATGCTCGAAAGCATGCGCCTGGAAATCGGCCCGGCCACCGCTACACCAGGCGAACAGAAAGAGCTGAACTATGAGGAGCCGTTCGTGCCCTTCCCCGCCGCCGAACTGAAGGCGGCATTGACCGACCTCAAGCGTACACCGGGGCAGTTCCAGCAGTTGTTCTTCGACAATGCGTCCGGGCTGAAGCTGGAAGTCGAGGCGATTCGCGAGGTGCTCAAGCGCGGGGCCCTGCCCGATCAGCAGACCGAAGCCAGCTATCGCATCCAGACCCTGTACTTTCGCGACGGCTCGCAGCAGCCGTTCGCCGAGGTGGCGATCAAGGATGAGGACAGTGAGGAGCAGGACCAGGACACCACCCAGGCCGAACTCAAGCTCAACAAGCCCCTGGAACGCATCAGCCTGGCCCTGACGTATCAGGCCTACCCCGGCTTCAATAAAATCGTCCTGGACCGGGCCCACCCGAAAGCCACCGCCGAGGGTGGCGAGGTGTACCAACTGACCCATCTGGGCGACGCCAGCGCCTCCTTGCAACTGGCAACGCCGAAAAACAAATCCTATGTGATCCAAGGCCTGACGGCCGATGGCAAGACCCTGTACAGCGGCGGCAACAGCTCCAATTCCTCGCCCACCGCCGAACAAAAGGCCAACCTGCGGGCCTATTACAACGAACTGCTGCGTATGGAAGACAACTTCGCCGACTTCAAGAGTGCCGCGGCGGTGCAGGATCATCTGGAACAGTTCGCCAGCAACCTGCCCAGCTCCGACAGCGAGCTGAGTAACGTGCAGGCCACCTACCAATTCGAAGACACCCCCGCCAGCATCGTGATTTACGTGCTGGACCCGCTCCAACCCCAAACCCTTGATTGGGACATGCACAACAGCACCGCCCCTCGCGAGCGCTACATCGCCTACGACAGCGCCAGCGAAAGCAGCGGTTTTATCGACAGCAAGGGGCAATGGGTGGTCAAGCCGCGCTTCAAGCGCATTGATACCACCGAGATGCCCGGCGTGTACCACATCATGGTCGGCGAAAAATCCTCCGGCGAGGGCTGGAGCGAATTGCAGTTCAAGTACTTTGCCTTTGTACCCGGTACGCAAACGTTGAAAGAACTGCCCTTCGAAATCATCGACAGCGCGGTCAACGACGACCTAATGATTGTCGAGCGTGAAACCAACGGCCCCTATGGGGTCTACGACGTGAGGAAGCTACAGGTCGTGGTGCCCATGAAGTACGTCAACCCCAGTGTGATCGGCAACGTGTTCATCGCCCGCCCTGGCGAGACCACCTATGGCTCGAACTCGTTGTACGGCGCCTGGAGCCTGAGCGGCAAGGAGCTGTTGGCACCGCGCTACTCCGCAATCAACGGCAGCGGCGAGTTTATCTACGCCACCTCCGCCGACCAGAAACAGACCGACGTCTACAACCTGCAGATGAAGAAACTCAACCCACCCGGCGCGACCGTCTTCGGCCAGTTTGTCCAGGGCCAGCCCCTGCTGATCCAGGACCGTGGCAGCCGCAAATACAGCTTTATCAACGAACAGGGCAAGGCGCTGCCTTTGAGCCTGCCATTCGATGACGTCAACCCGTTCTCCAACGGCATGGCGGTGGTGCAAAAGGGCAGCCGCTATGGCGCCATTGATGTACACGGCAAACTGCGCGTGCCCGTGACCTACAGCAAACTCAACCCCTTCCAGAAGAACCTCGCCTCGGCAGAAATGGATGGGTTTGAAGGCTTGTTATTGATCGACAAAAACAACCGCGTGGTGAAAAAACTGGGGTCGTATACCCAGTACAGCTTCCCGTACAACAGCAACGAAGCGACCTATAGCATCTGGGATGTGAAAGACGAGAACCGGGTGAATGTGTTTGATGCTGACGGGGTGCAGGTGGACTCCTACCAGCGCGAGTAAGCCATATCTTTCTGACAAGGCAGCTCGATACGGGCGACATCCGCTATGATCAGCGCCTTTAATCCTACAGATAAGGAAATCCAATGTTCGGCGCCGTTTTCTGGGTCATCTTGATCGGTTCTCTAAGTGTGATCGCGCTTTACTTGATCGGTCTCTACAACTCGCTAGTCACTTTGCGAAATCGATTCAAGAACGCGTTCAGCCAGATCGAAGTGCAACTCAAACGGCGCCATGACCTGATCCCCAATCTTGTGGAGACCGCCAAGGCTTACATGAACCATGAGCGCGGCACGCTGGTGGCCGTCACCGAGGCCCGCAACGTCGCCGCCGCCTGCCTCAAGCTCGCGGCAGCAGAACCGGGCAGTGCCCGGTCAATCGTGCAGTTAGGCAAAGATGAGGGGCGACTTAACACTGCAATGGATAACCTGAATGTTTCGCTTGAGGAATATCCTGACCTGCAAGCATCAGAAATAATGATGCAACTGAACGATGAAATGACCAGTACCGAAGACCGCATCGCGTATGCACGGCAGTTTTTCAACGACGCGGTGATGGAATACAACATCTTCCGCCAGCAATTCCCGACGATCTTGATGGCCGATGCCGTCGGACATGGCTCGGACGCTACCTTGCTGGTGTTTGAAGACAGCAAGCAGATTCAAAACGCCCCAACCGTATCCTTTACCTGATTCCAGCCACGGATGGCCGCATGAATTTTTTTGCGCACCAGGATCGAGCTCGGCGCGGTTCCAGGTATTACACGCTGCTGACCTCGGTCATCGTGCTCGGCCCGGCACTGCTATGGGGCCTATCGACCGAGACGATCGACGACGTGGGCTGGGCCGAAATCTGTGTGGCGATGCTTCTCTTCATCTCGGTAAGTTACTGGTTCCTAAACCGCAAGCTGAAGGACGGCGGCAGCGCCATTGCCGAACAATACGGCGGGTATCTGATCAGCCTGGATCCCCATGAGAATGATCGCTGGCTGTTGGATATTGTCGAGGAAATGGCCATCGCCTCCGGCAGCCCGGTGCCCATGGTTTACCTGCTTGATGCCGATGGCATCAACGCCTTTGCCGCCGGACGCACCCCGCAGGACTCGGTCATGGGTGTGACCTATGGCGCCGCAGCCATTCTCGACCGTGAAGAAATGCAAGGCGTTATCGCCCATTTGTTCAGCGCGACTCACAGCAACGACATGCGTCTTGATACACGGATGAAAGGGGTACACTTAGGTTCCGGCCTGTTGGTTTTAATCATCGGTTTGAGCTCCGCATCCTTGCTCCCCGTTGGTCTGGGCTGGATCTTCCTTATGTTCCTTGCCATGTCCCGCGTCCGTCGCCAGCGAAAGTACCTGGCCGACGCCGCCGCTGCGCAATTCACACGTAACCCGCAGAGCGTAGCAAGCGCCCTGAGGAAAATTGGCGGGCATGAATACGGCGCACTCATTGGATATCGTGACAAGGAAGATTGCCCTCAGATGTTTTTCGCAACGCCGTTCAAAAATCTCGAACAACGCCTGGACTCACCTTACCCTCCTCTGGAAAAGCGCATCTGGCGCCTTGATCCCGACTGGGATGGCGAATACCCCGAGGTTCCATGATTGGAATCCCCGAGGTGAGATGCAGGATGCCGGAAGGGCTTGAAACACCCGCGCTTTAAACTGACGGGGTTCCACCATTGCCGGCGTGAAATATTTCCTGTAAGTTTTCATGAAATTTCTCGACATAAATTTCATGACACCACAAGAAGAACTTGCCGCCCTGGCGACCCTGATCCACGATCTGCGCAAGCATAAGAAACTCACCCTCACTCAATTGGCACAAAAGATCGAGCGTTCGGTAGGTTTCCTGTCCCAGGTCGAGCGGGGTCTGTCGCGACCTACCGTGGCGGACCTGACTGCCATCAGCCATGCCCTCGATGTGCCCACCACTTATTTCTACAGCGTGCCCAAACCCAAGGCGGTGGATTGGGTCACCCGCCCCAACGAGCGGCGCACGGTGTATTACGCCAACGGCATCACCGACATCCTCGTCTCCCCCAGCATGCAGGGGGCGTTTTCGATCCTCGACAGCCTGCTCGAACCCGGCGCCAACAGTGGCGAGCAGACCATGAGCGACCGCGCCGAGCAGGCCGGTTATGTACTCGAAGGCCACCTGACCCTGTGGGTCGAAGGCGAGGCCGACGCGGTGACTCTCGGCCCCGGCGACAGCTTTCACCTCGCCAGTTTTGCCCACTGCCGCTACGGCAACCTGACCGACCTGCCGGCACGCGTGCTGTGGGTCTACAACTAAGGCACACCAAGGAGCGTCACCCGTGAAAAGCCATTCCTCCACGTTACTGGCCGAAGTACGGACCTTTCGCCAGAACCATCCGGATGTACGTTATGTCGACCTGATCTCCCTGGATATCCCAGGGCGTTTCTACGGCAAGCGCTACCCGGTTGAAATGTTGGAAAAAGTCGCCGCCGGCAGCCCCCTGAAGCTGCCGCAGAACGCCGTGCTGCTGGGCGCCCAGGGCGGTCTGTTCAAGATTGGCGACTACTGCTTCCATGACGGCGACCCCGACGCCAACCGCCGCCTGGTGCCCGGCACGCTCAAGCCGGTGAGCTGGGAAGCCCAGCCTCTGGGGCAAATGCTGATCACCTCCGACGGCACCGAGGCCCCCATCGAATTCGAACCCCGTGAAGTCCTGGCCAAAGTCCTCGAGCGCCTGCACCGCAAGGGCATTCACCCGGTGGTGGCGTTTGAGCTGGAGTTCTACCTGTTCGATAAAAAGCTCAACGACGGCCTGCCGCAATTTGCCCGCGACCCGTTGAGCGACGACCCCGATGACCAACCGACCCTGCATATCGAGCGGCTGTCGCGTTTTGCGCCGGTGCTCGATGATATGGTGCAGACCGCCCAGGCCCAGGGGATCGACATTACGGTGATCACTGCCGAACTGGGCCCCGGCCAGTTTGAAATCAACTTTGGTCACCTCGACGATGGCCTCCGCGCCGCCGACTGGGCCGCCCTGTTCTGCCGCAGTACCCGTGGCGTGGCGCTCAAGCATGGCTATCGCGCCAGTTTCATGGCCAAGCCCTACCTGCAACATCCGGGCAGTGGCATGCATGTGCATGTGAGCCTGTATGACGCCGCCGGCAACAACCTGCTGGCGGCGCACCAGCAACAGCCGTTGCGCCACGCGGTGGCGGGTTGCCTGGCACTGCTGCCGCACTGCATGCCGATTTTCTCGCCCAACCACAACGCCTTCCGCCGCCTGGGCGGCACGGTCAATGCGGCCACCAAGGCCTGCTGGGGTTATGAGGACCGTGACGCCTGCGTGCGCATTCCCGAGTCCGACCCGCGCAACCTGCGGATCGAACATCGGTTGGCCAGTGCCGACGCCAACCCGTACCTGGTGCTGGCGGCGATCCTGGTCGGGCTGGAGCACGGCCTGGACGCCGCACAGGAGCCTATCGCACCGCTGAACGAAGACCGCACCAGCGGCCATGACTTCCCCCTGGAAATGCTCGAGGCGGTGCGCGCCATGCAGCAACAACCGGTCCTGCGCGAGGGCTTGGGGGCGGAGTTTGTCGACGTCTATTGCGAAAACAAACGCCAGGATCACCTGGCCTTCCAGCAGGAGATCAATGCGCGGGAATATCGCTGGTACCTGTAGATACCGAGCACCCTGCATATTCCTTGTGGGAGCTGGCTCCCACATTTTGAGCTTCGCGGCCTTGAGTAAGGTGCTACTTTGAAAAAGCCCGACCATCGCCCTCTCCTGCGGACTGCCCATGACCGACCAAAGCGCCCCTGCCCTCAAGGAAATCTTCAACGTCGAACGCCTGCAACACATCGCCGATGAGATGAGCGCGGTGTACCCGCCCTTCGATGCCCAGGGCTTTCTCAAGCACGCCAAGCGTGACCTGGCCGGGTTGTCGGTCATGCAGCGCATGGCTCGGGTCAGTGAAAGCCTGCACGCGGTGATGCCCCTGGACTACCCGCAAACCCTCGAACATTTGTATGCCCTGGCCCCGCGCCTGAACAGAGGTTTTGTCAGCCTGTTCCTCGGGCATTATGTGGCCAGCTATGGCCTGGATGATTTCCAGCGCTCAATGGCGGCGCTCAAGTACTTCACCACATTTGGCTCTGCCGAATTTGCTGTGCGGGCCTTTCTGCTCAAGGATTTCGAACGCACCCTGGCGGTGATGCAGCAGTGGTCGCTGGATGACAACGAGCACGTACGCCGCCTCGCCAGCGAGGGCTCGCGGCCGAGGTTGCCATGGTCGTTTCGCCTGGCCCAGGTGCAGGCCGATCCGCGCCTGTGCGCGTCGATCCTGGAGAACCTCAAGGCCGACAGCAGTCTGTATGTACGCAAGTCCGTGGCCAACCACCTCAATGACATCACCAAGGACCATCCGGATTGGGTGCTGGAGGTCATCGAAAGCTGGTCCCTGGACAACCCCCACACCGCCTGGATCGCCCGCCACGCCCTGCGCAGCTTGATCAAACAAGGCAATACCCGCGCGCTGACGATCATGGGGGCCGGGGCGCGGGCTGAGGTGAAAATTCACCAGTTCAAGGTCGAGCCCCCGGTGATTCGCCTGGGCGAGCGGATCAACCTGTCGTTCAGCCTCGAATCCACCACCAGCGCCCCACAAAAACTGGTGGTGGACTACGCCATCGACTATGTAAAAAGCGCAGGCCATAGCGCCGCCAAAGTGTTCAAGCTCAAGGCTTTTACCCTCGGCGCGGGTGAACGGCATACCCTGCTGCGTGGCCAACATATCCGCGATATGACCACGCGCAAGCACTACCCCGGCCGGCATACGGTGCATGTGCTGGTGAACGGCGAACGCCTGGCCAGCAGCGACTTCGAGCTGCTCGACTGACCACCTTTACCAAGACGAAGGCTCTATCTCGGGCCTTTCAGCGATATTTATTGTCCGACAATACTGGTTTTTGGTGTTGCGATCCATTATCATCTGCCGCCTTCTTGGTACCCGCCAGGGTATCTGTGTCAATGTTCCACCTGAGGCGCCCATGCACCGTTTCTCGTTTTACTGCCCTTTGATTTGCGCCAGTCTGGGGCTTGTTTCGCACACTGCTCATGCCGCGTTGCAACCCATGGCCGAAGCTGCACTTGCCAACGAATCCGAGCTGCACTGCCACTTCAACCGTGATGCCAGCACCGATTGCACCACCACCTACCGCTACACCATTCTCAAGCCCAGCGGCCGGGAAATTTTGTCGCGAATCGACTTCAACTATGCCGAAGGCGATAGTTTTGAAGTGCTGCACGCCGAGTCCACCCAGCCCGGCGGCAAGCCACAGCTGCTCGGCGAAGCACAGATCGACACGCGCACCGCGCCCAACCCTGACCAGGGGTTTTCCAGGCTGAAGCAAACGTCCCTGGCCTTCCCCAACCTGCGGGTCGGCACGCAGATCCGCTACACCGTGCGCGAACATCACCCCGCCAAGCCGCTGATGACCGAGTTCCACTACGCCCTGCAGTTCGGCCCCAGCAATGCGCGGCGCGACCGGCTCAAGGCGCGCTTCACCGCAGAACGGCCGATCGAGTGGCGCGCCGAGTTGATGGACGGCTTCACCATTACCCCCTCGGTCAATCGCAAGACCCTGGATATCGAGCAAAAGACGCCGACCTATCTCAACTACATCAACGAATCGGGCCACGCCTATATCCGCCTGATCCCACGGATCGAAGTGGGCAGCAGCCTCGATATGCAAAAACATTTCGGCGGCTTTGCCCAGCGCTACAACCAGATCCTCGCGGCCAAGCTGCCGGCTGACAGTGCCGCCGCCGTAGCTGCGGTGAAGGGCTTGGACCCGGCGCAGCAAGTGGCCGGCCTGATGCAGCACATCAACGACCATTACCGTTACCTGGGTGACTGGCGTGCCACCGATCGCGGCTATGTGCCGTTTAACCTGGAGGAGATCGAACAGCACGGTTATGGCGACTGCAAGGACCTGTCCATCCTCCTCACCGCCATGCTCAAGGCCAGCGGGATCAAGGCCGAGACTGCCTGGGTCAGCCGTGGGGATGTGGTGGATTCGCTGCTGGTGCCGGGCACCGGTGCGCCCAACCATGCCATCGTGCGCGCCGAAGTGGCCGGCCAGGTGTGGTGGCTGGACCCGACCAACCCGGTGTTCGCTCCAGGCCAGACCCTGCCCGATATCCAGGACCGCTGGGTACTGGTCAACGATGCCCAGGGCCGGGTGCGTGAGGAACATATCCCCCTGGCACGCCCTGACACCAGCATCCGCCTGGACAAGCAGGTGCATTACGACAAACAGGGCAATGGCACGACCCGCGCCAGCGTCACCTTCAGCCGCCTGCCCCTGATGCAACTGAGCATGGCTGATCGCGAACAGGGAGCTACCGCCACCGACCAGAACATCTGCGACAACTTTGGCCGCGAGATCAGCGATTGCCAGGTCACCCGCCAGCCCACCGGGTTCGTGCAGCCCGACAGCTACACGGTCAAGGCCAGCATGACCGACCTGGGCGCCCTGGAAAAACTCGACGAAGGCTACGTCTACACCGACCAGTCGCTCAAAGAGAAATGGGACGGCCTGCTCAACTACCGCCGCAACGGGCAACGGGGCGACCTGTACATGGGCAACCCGGACACCGTCGACTACACCTTTACCTTGACCGGCGGGCAGATGGACAAGCCTGTTCAAGGCTGCAAGATCAACTCGCCGTGGTATGACCTGGAACTCGATGGCGAACAGCTCAAGGATGGCTTGCGCTACCACTACCGGTTGACCCAGAAAGTGCGCTGGTTGAGCCATGATGAAATCGTCAGCGCGCCGTTTGAAAAGATGATCAACGATGCTCGTGCGTGTGGTGAACAGGTACACCAGACAGTAAAACTCTAAGCCCACACACAGTCCCATGTGGGAGCTGTCTCGCCCTGCGAGGCTGCGATGGCGGCAGGTCAGTCAACATCAATGCTGGCAGTACCGCCGCCATCGCAGCCTCGCTAGGGCTCGACAGCTCCCACATTTGATCTGTGTAGATCCCCCTTGCCCTTCGCTACGCGCCCAACAGCAGCCCCTGCTCCTTGGCACACAACTCCACCACGTAATCCCACAACACCCGCAACCGTACCGACTTGTGCAATTCGCGTCGGGAGCTGATCCAGTAGCTGCGCTGGATGCCCTCTTCCGGCAATAGCGGCACCAGGTCCGGGTCCCCAGCGGCGACAAAACACGGCAACACGGCAATCCCCAACCCCGAGCGCGCCGCCTGGTGCTGGGCGATGACGCTGGTGCTGTGGAATACCACCCGGGGGTTGCGGCAAAAGCTGCTGAGGAGTTTCAGTTCCTGGCTGAATAGCAGGTCGTCGACGTAGTCGATCCACGCGTGGGCGGCCAGGTCTTCGCGTTTCTCGATGGCTGGCGAACGCGCCAGGTAGCTGCGGCTGGCATAGAGGGCCAGGCGGTAGTCGGTGAGTTTGCGCGTGACCAGTTGATCGACGCTAGGGCGCTCCAGGTGGATGCTGATCTCCGCCTCGCGGTTGAGGATGCTGACAAAACGCGGCACCGCCACCAGTTCCACTTCCAGCCCCGGATAACGCTCGAACAGGCCGCCCATGCGGCTGGCAAGGAACATCACCCCCAAGCCTTCGGCGACCCCCAGGCGAATCTTGCCCAGGGGCGCGGCGGAGTGGGTCAGCTCTTCTTCGGCGAGCAGTGCAACGTTCTCCATGGCTTCGGCATGCTTGAGCAGTGCTTCGCCCGACGGCGTCAGTTCGTACCCCTGGGCATGCTGCACAAACAGCGCAGTGCCGAGGCTTTTCTCGATGGCCTCGATATGTCGGGCCACAGTGGCATGCGTGGTTTTCAGGCGCTGGGCGGCGGTGAGCAGGCGCCCGCTGCGCTGCAACTCAAGAAAATACCGCAGGTCATTCCAGTCGAACATGTCACCTCCCCTCTCGGCCATGAGCGCAGCGCTGTTTAAAAACGCACAGCAGCTGGGTAAAAACTAACATTTTTAAGACGAAAACTAACAACTAGGATGGAGCCAATAAGAAAAACAAGCGAGACCCCAGATGACTATTGCACCTGCGCAATACGATTACGTGGTAGTAGGCGCCGGCCCTGCGGGCTGCCTGCTGGCCAATCGACTGTCCGCCAACCCTGCCCATCGTGTGCTGCTGCTTGAAGCGGGCGGGCGCGACAACTACCCCTGGATCCATATCCCCGTCGGCTACCTGTTCTGCATCGGCAACCCGCGCACCGACTGGTGCTTCAAGACCGAAACCCAACCCGGCCTGCAAGGTCGTGCCCTGAGCTATCCACGGGGCAAGGTGCTGGGCGGCTGCTCGTCGATCAACGGCATGATCTACATGCGCGGCCAGGCCAACGACTACGATGGCTGGGCCGCCGAAGGCAACCCCGGCTGGGCCTGGGACGATGTATTACCGCTGTTCAAGCAAAGCGAAAACCATTTTGCCGGCGCCTCGCCCCTGCATGGCGACAGCGGCGAGTGGCGCGTGGAGCAGCAGCGCCTGCACTGGCCGATCCTCGACGCCTTCCGCGAAGCCGCCAAGCAAAGTGGCATCGCCAGCATCGACGACTTCAACCAGGGCGATAACGAAGGGTGTGGCTACTTCCAGGTCAACCAGAAAGGCGGCGTACGCTGGAATGCGGCCAAGGCGTTTCTCAAGCCCATCCGCCAGCGCGCCAACCTCACGGTGCTCACCGGCGTGGAAGTCGACCGTGTACTCCTGGAAAACGGCCGTGCCAGTGCGGTGGTGGGCCGCCAGCTAGGGCAAGTAGTGACCTGGAAAGCCCATAAGGAAATCATCCTGTGCGCCGGGGCGGTGGGTTCGCCCGGCATCCTGCAGCGCTCCGGGATAGGGCCTTCGAGCATCCTCAAGCCCTTGGGCATCGAGGTCCTGCACGAACTGCCAGGGGTCGGTGGCAATCTGCAGGACCACCTGCAACTGCGGCTGATCTACAAACTGGAAAACGCCCGCACCCTGAACCAGATCGCCGGCTCCGTGTGGGGCAAGATGGGCATGGGCCTGCAATACCTGTATGACCGCAGCGGCCCGCTGTCCATGGCGCCCAGCCAGCTCGGCGCCTTCGCCCGCTCGGGGCCGGAGCAGACTTCGGCCAACCTCGAATACCACGTGCAACCACTGTCGCTGGAACGCTTTGGCGAACCGCTGCACGCGTTCCCGGCATTTACTGCGTCGGTTTGCGACTTGCGCCCGCAGAGTCGCGGACGCATTGATATCCGCTCGGCCGATCCCGCGACGCCGCCATTGATCCAGCCCAACTACCTGAGCCATCCCGAAGACTTGCGCGTGGCCGCCGATGCCATCCGCCTGACCCGGCGCATTGTCGGCGCCCAGGCCCTGCGCCCCTTCAACCCGGTGGAATACCTGCCCGGTGAGGCCTTGCAAAGCGATGAACAATTGCAAGAGGCGGCGGCGCGGATCGGCACCACGATTTTTCACCCGGTCGGCACCTGCCGCATGGGCCCGGATAAAGACGCGGTGGTCGATGCCCAGTTGCGCGTGCACGGCGTGCCCGGCCTGCGCATCGCCGATGCCTCGATCATGCCGCGCATCACCTCCGGCAATACCTGCTCACCCACCCTGATGATCGCGGAAAAAGCCGCGCAACTGATTCTGTCCCCTCAAACAAGGAACCTCACCCCCGAAAGAGAACAGACAACACCGGCATGACCTGAAGGCGCGAGTTTGCTCGCACCTACAGGACAAGAGCGGCGCTGAAGTTGGCGCCGACAGTGGAACAACAATAAATAATCACTGTGAGGGCTACCCCATGTCAGAACGTGCTCAACCCCTGGACGCCTTGCCTGGCGCCACTGTCAGCAGCAAGGAGTCGCAAAAGGTCATCTTCGCCTCGTCCCTGGGGACGGTGTTCGAGTGGTATGACTTTTTCCTCTATGGCGCCCTCGCGGCGGTGATCAGCAAGCAATTTTTTGCCGGGGTCAACGACACCACGGCCTTTATCTTCGCCCTGATGGCCTTTGCCGCCGGCTTTGTGGTGCGGCCGTTCGGCGCGCTGGTGTTCGGCCGCCTGGGGGACATGATCGGACGCAAGTACACCTTCCTCGCCACCATCGTCCTGATGGGCGTGGCGACCTTCTGTGTGGGCCTGTTGCCCACCTACGCCAGCATTGGTATAGCCGCGCCGATCATCCTGGTAGTGCTGCGCATGCTCCAGGGCCTGGCCCTGGGCGGTGAATACGGCGGCGCCGCGACCTATGTCGCCGAGCACGCCCCCGCCGGCAAACGCGGCTTCCACACCAGCTGGATTCAATCCACCGCGACCCTCGGCCTGTTGCTGTCGTTGCTGGTGGTGCTGGCTTGCCGTTATTTCACGGGCGATCAGTTTGAAGTCTGGGGCTGGCGCCTGCCGTTCCTGCTGTCCATCGTGCTGCTGGGGATTTCCACCTGGATCCGCTTGAGCCTGCACGAATCCCCCGCGTTCCTGAAAATGAAAGAGGAAGGCAAGGCCAGCAAAGCCCCGATCCGCGAGTCGTTCGGTAACTGGCAAAACCTCAAGGTGGTGTTGATTGCGCTGTTCAGTATCAACGCCGGCCAGGCCGTGACCTTCTACGCTGCGCAATTCTATGTACTGTTCTTCCTGACCCAGTTCCTAAAGATGGACCCGGCCCTGGCCAATATGCTGCTGATCATCAGCGTGGTGATTGGCGCGCCGTTCTTTATCTTCTTCGGCTGGCTCTCGGACAAATGGGGGCGCAAGCCAGTACTGATGGTTGGCCTGCTGCTGGCCACCGCGCTGTACTTCCCGATCTTCAAAGGCCTGGCCCACTACACCAACCCGGCGATGGACCAGGCTAGCCGCCAGGCCCCGATCACCGTGCTGGCAGACCCGGCCACCTGCACCTTCCAGTTCGACCCGGTGGGCAAGGCGCGGTTTGACAGCCCATGCGACAAGGTCAAGACCTTCCTGGTCAAACAGGGCCTGCCCTACAGCAGCGAAGCCGCACCTGCCGGCAGCGCGGTGCAAGTCAGCATCGGCGATGTGCGCATCGACGGCTACGACGAAGACGCCCTGCGCGGCGCCGTGACCCTGGCCGGCTACCCGAAATCGGCAGACGTGGCCCAGGTCAACAAAACCATGGTGGTGGTGCTGATCGTCGCACTGATCCTGATCGCCGCAATGTGCTACGGCCCACTCGCCGCACTGATGGTGGAACTGTTCCCGACGCGGATCCGCTACACCTCCATGTCCCTGCCCTACCACATCGGTAACGGCTGGTTTGGCGGTTTCCTGCCAACCGTGTCGTTTGCCTTGGTGGTGTACACCGGCGATATCTTCTACGGGCTGTGGTACCCGGTGGTGATTACCGGGGTGAGCCTGATCGTCGGGCTGCTGTGCCTGAAGGAAACCAAGAACGTGGATCTGGATAAAAACTAATCTCCCGCAAACCCTGTAAATCCCTTGTGGGAGCGGGCTTGCCCGCGATAGCGGTGGGTCAGTCAATGAATGTACTGACTGGCCCCCCCCCTATCGCGGGCAAGCCCGCTCCCACATTGGTTTCCCGCCGCCCACACAAATTGCTGTATATCCATCCAGATAAAGGTTGCTCAATTGCCTTCTTTTGCCCATCCTTCGCCCATTCAACTGTGTAACGAATGGGCTGAGCATGCGGCTGTTCCTCTGTGAAAAACCCTCCCAGGCCAAGGATATCGCGGCCGTGCTCGGCGCCCGGCGCCGGGGCGACGGTTGCTGGCTGGGCACGGACGTCACCGTCACCTGGTGCATCGGCCACCTGTTGGAAACCGCCCCGCCCGATGCCTACGACGCCAAGTACAAGCGCTGGGTGCTGGCCGACCTGCCCATCGTCCCGGAAAAATGGAAGATGACGGTCAAGCCCAAGACCGCCAGCCAGTACAAGGCGGTCAAGCGCCTGCTGGGGGAAGCCCGAGAACTGGTGATCGCCACCGATGCCGACCGCGAGGGGGAGATGATCGCCCGCGAACTGGTGGAGCATTGCCGCTATCGCGGGCCGATCCAGCGCCTGTGGCTGTCGGCGCTCGACGATGCCTCGATCCGCAAGGCCCTGGCATCGTTGAAGCCTGGCGCAGACACCTTCAGCCTCTACCATTCGGCCCTGGGCCGCTCCCGCGCCGACTGGCTGATCGGCATGAACATGAGCCGCCTGTTTACCCTGCTCGGCCGTCAGTCCGGCTATCAAGGTGTATTGCCCGTTGGGCGGGTGCAAACCCCGACCCTGCGCCTGGTGGTGGACCGCGACCGCAGCATTGCCGACTTCGTCCCGGTGGCTTACTGGGCCATTGATGTTGAGTTGCTGCACCAGCAGATGCGTTTTATCGCGCAATGGCGCGCCGCCGACGATATCTGTGACGACCAGGGCCGTTGCCTCAACCCGGAGCGGGCACAACACGCGGCGACGGCGATGAGCAACGCGGCCAGCGCACGCCTGGTGAAGCTGCGCACCGAACGCATGCGCGAAGTGGCGCCCCTGCCCTTTGACCTGGGCACCCTGCAGGAAATCTGCTCGAAGAAACTCGGGCTCGGCGCCCAGGAAACCCTGGATATCGCCCAATCCCTCTACGAAACCCATAAGGTCATCACCTACCCGCGCAGCGACTGCGGTTACCTGCCCGTGAGCCAGCATGGCGACGCGGCGACGATTCTCGCGGCACTGGGCCGTGCCGACCCGGCGGTGAGCGCGTTGATGCCACACCTCGATGCGCAGCGCCGCTCCCGCGCCTGGAACGACGCCAAGGTCAGCGCCCACCACGGCATTATTCCTACCGGCGCCGGCAAAGATCTTGCGCAGTTGACCGGCAAACACCGCGCCGTCTACACCTTGGTCCGCGCCCGTTACCTGGCGCAGTTCCTGCCCAATCACGAATACGACCGCACCCAGGCGGACTTCGACTGTGCCGGCGAAGCCTTGCGCGCCGTAGGTAAAGTGGTGGTGGAGCCCGGCTGGAAGCGTGCGTTGCCCGAAGCGCTGGCCCCGAGCAAAGGTCGTGAGGCGCCGGCGCCGCAGCCTTTGCCGGCGCTGGTGCAAGGCCAGGATTACGCTGTGGCCAAGGTCAACCTCAAGGACCTGTGGACCCAGCCGCCCAAGCCCTTTACCGAAGGCGACCTGATCAAGGCGATGAAAAACGTCGCCAAACTGGTGCAAGACCCGCTGCTCAAACAAAAGCTCAAGGACACCACCGGCATCGGTACCGAGGCGACTCGGGCCGGGATCATCCAGGGCCTGCTGGACCGTGGTTACCTGATAAAAAACGGCAAGGCGCTGTCTGCCACACCGGCGGCCTTCAGCCTGATCGACGCGGTACCCAGGGCGATTGCCGATCCCGGCACCACCGCCATCTGGGAGCAGGCCCTGGACATGGTGCAGAGCGGTGAGATGAGCCTGGAAGAGTTTGTCGCCAAACAGGCCGCCTGGATGAGCAAGCAAGTGGCCCGCTGCAATGGTATGCAAATGACCATCAGCGGCCAGGCCAGCCCGGCAGGTCGTGGTGCCACCCCCTGGAAAAACAAACGCAAGCCGGCCAAGCGCAAGACCGCCGCCAGCCCGAAACGGGCGGTAAAACCGGCAAACAAGGGCTGAAATTGCAAAAAAAGTCAGGTAATGACGCTTTTCAAGCGGATATACGCCGCTTTGGCTCTTGCCCTGGCGCCAGCGGTCGAGGATTCTGTAGGCACTGCCTAATAACAAAACCGGGGTGGACACCATGAAGACCGTCGCACAACTGCTCAAGTCCAAGGACCAGAAGAATCAGGAAGTCCATACCATCCAGTGGAATCACACCGTGTTTGAAGCGTTGGTGGTGATGGCAGCGAAGAACGTCGGCGCCTTGCCGGTGGTCAAGGACGGCAAGGTCGTCGGCATCATCAGTGAGCGCGACTACGCGCGCAAACTGATTCTCCATGGACTGTCCTCGACGACCACCCAGGTCCACCAGGTGATGAGTTCCCCGGCAATCACCGTGGACACCCACAAAAGCGTCGAAGATTGCATGGGCATCATGACTGATGGCCACCTGCGCCACCTGCCAGTGGTGGAAGACGGAGAACTGCTGGGCCTGCTGTCCATCGGCGACCTGGTCAAGGAAGCCATCGCCGAGCAGGCGGCACTGATCCAGCAACTGGAACAGTACATCCGCGGCGAATAGCATTCCCCTAAGCACCACAAATCCAATGTGGGAGCTGGCTTGCCAGCTCCCACAGCAGCGCAACCCCTCGACTCCCCGGCACAAAAAGTGACGCCCAAGTCACCTTTCCCCAGCCCCCCCTCTCTTCTGCAGAAAATATGTAGTGAGCAAAAATAATCACTACATAACCGTTGACGTAACCATTTTGAGCTTGCATGATTCAAGCGTCTCCCGGATCGGGAGCGTTGGTAACAAGCGTTTTGAACAAGCTCGTCTGACCGCCGAGCTGTTTTTCCGGATGTGCACTGCCCACAAGGCAGATTGATGAAGCTGACCGGCCCGAAAGGATCGGTACAAGAAGCTCAAATGCTGCTTGTCTTCGTTATGAAACCATTGCGTAGCAGTTCATCAGAAACACTACATGCATCAGGTTCAAGACCCTGCCCGTATTTGGCAGACCGTTTCTGACGCCCGGTTTTCATAGCCGGAGACAACTAACGTGAATTAACGAATCAACTGAAGATCGCCAACTGGTCAAGGGGCTTACACATGAATCTGAACAACCAACCAACTATTGATGAATTGGCTGAGATGTTCGCAGCGCAGAAAGACACACTCGACGACCATATCCTGTGGATTGGCAAATCGGGCGAAGTGCAAATTGACTGCCTGGCGCCCCATACCGAAGAAGCCGAGTTCGACCGCAATAACCGTGAACTGGCGGCGCGCCTGAAGATGTACCGCCGCGGCCAGGGTTATGTTGGTAAAAAAGCAGCTGCCGATCGCAACTTTATCGAGCAGGTCTTCGATACACTTAACAATGCCTGGGAGTCGTTCAAGGACAACTCGCAAGTTAAAGTGATTGACCGCTACTACTAAGAATAACTAGACCTTTGTGGGAGCTGGTTTGCCTGGGATAACCGTTTAACGATCAACATAATTGTTGAGTGTTAAATAGCTATCGCTGGCAAGCCAGCTCCCACATTTGTTTGAGTCGACTTAAATCCCCGGGAATCGCCCCTTCCCCGCTTCGTCGCGGAAGATATCAAACAGTGCCTGCGCCGCCGCCGACAGCTCATGCCCAGGTTTGGTCAGCACCCCAATCGGCCGCTCGATCACCGGGTCACACAAGGTGATGCAACGGGCCCCCGCCTCTTCCATCTGCTGTGCGCACAATGCAGGCACGGCGCTGACGCCCAGGCCGCTGGCAACCATCTTGCCCACGGTTGCCAATTGATGGCTTTCCAACGCCACCGGCAGTTTCATCTGTAACGCGCCGAGGTGCTCCTCAAGCATCACCCGGACCGTGGAAGGCCGCTGCAAGGTAATGAACGGTTGCGCCAGCAGGGTTTTCCAGTCGATCGCGGTCATGTCCGCCAGCGGCGAGTCGCCGGGCACCACTGCGACAAAGCGGTCCAGATACAGCGGGGTGAAGGCCAGCGACGACCCCGGTGAAGGCTCAAACGCCACACCCAGTTCCACCTGGCGATCACGGACCATTTCCAGGACCTGCTCATTGATCAAATCGTGCACCGTGACATTGACTTGGGGAAACCGCGCACGGAACACCTTCAGGATCGGCGGCAGCAGGTTGCCGGCAAACGACGGCATCGCCGCCACCGTCACGCGCCCGCGCTGCAGGGTAAAACGCTGGCGCAGTTCATCCTCGGCATTGTCCCAGTCGGCAATCAACCGGCGAGCCAGGGGCAACAGGGATTCGCCTTCAGGGGTCAGCGCGACGTTGCGCGTATTGCGGCTGAACAGCCGCCCGCCCAGGCCCTCCTCCAGGCCCTTGATGGTCAGGCTCAGGGCCGACTGGGACAAATGCAGGCGCTCACAGGCGGCGGCAAAACTCAGGCTCTGGGCCACGGCAAGAAAGGCCCGCATCTGTTTAACTGTCATGACGCTGCTCCTACGGCTTGGCGATTGTGCTGTTTTTTAAATCAATCAACCTTAAAAAACAACTTAACAAATCAATCTGTCAGCGCAACACTCGAGTCACTGGCTGGACCACAAACAATAAAAGAGGTGCATATGGCAGGTTTCGATAAACGCGTGGCGTCCTATGAAGAAGCGCTGGCAGGCCTGGAAGACGGCATGACCGTACTCTCCGGCGGCTTTGGCCTGTGCGGCATCCCGGAAAACCTCATCGCCGAAATCAAGCGCAAAGGCACCCGCGACCTCACGGTGGTCTCCAACAACTGCGGCGTCGATGGCTTCGGCCTGGGTGTATTGCTCGAAGAAAAACAGATCAGCAAGGTCATCGCCTCCTATGTCGGTGAAAACGCCCTGTTCGAGAAGCAACTGCTCAGCGGTGAAATCGAAGTCGTGCTGACGCCCCAGGGCACCCTGGCCGAAAAAATGCGTGCAGGCGGCGCGGGCATTCCGGCGTTCTTTACCGCTACCGGTGTTGGCACGCCCGTCGCCGAAGGCAAGGAAACCCGCGAGTTCAATGGTCGCCCGTACCTGATGGAAGAATCCATCACCGGCGACTTCGCCATCGTCAAAGGCTGGAAAGCCGACCATTTCGGCAACGTCATCTACCGCCACACCGCCCAGAACTTCAACCCGCTGGCCGCCACCGCCGGCAAGATCACCGTGGTCGAAGTCGAGGAAATCGTCGAACCGGGCGAGCTGGACCCGGCGCAGATCCACACCCCTGGCATCTACGTCGACCGGATCATCTGCGGCACCTTCGAGAAGCGCATCGAACAGCGCACCGTCCGCAAATAATCTGCCCAGCCCGAACAATAAGAGGAACAGCACCATGGCTCTTACCCGCGAACAAATGGCTCAACGCGTCGCCCGCGAAATGCAGGACGGCTTCTACGTCAACCTCGGCATCGGCATCCCGACCCTGGTGGCCAACTACATTCCCGAAGGCATGGAAGTGATGCTGCAATCGGAAAACGGCCTGCTGGGCATGGGACCGTTTCCTACCGAAGACACCATTGATGCCGACATGATCAACGCCGGCAAGCAGACCGTCACCGCGCGTATCGGCGCCTCGATCTTCTCCTCGGCCGAGTCCTTCGCAATGATTCGCGGCGGCCACGTAGACCTCACGGTACTCGGCGCCTTTGAAGTGGACGTACACGGCAACATCGCCTCGTGGATGATCCCCGGCAAGCTGGTCAAGGGCATGGGCGGTGCCATGGACCTGGTGGCCGGCGCAGAAAACATCATCGTGATCATGACCCACGCCTCCAAGGACGGTGAGTCCAAGCTGCTCAGCCAGTGCAGCCTGCCGCTGACCGGTGCCCACTGCATCAAGCGCGTGCTGACGGACCTGGCGTACCTGGAAATCGAAAATGGCGCTTTTGTCCTCAAGGAACGCGCACCTGGCGTCAGCGTTGAAGAGATTGTGAGCAAGACCGCCGGTAAACTGATCGTCCCGGACCACGTTCCAGAAATGCACTTCCAGTGAGGACAGATTCCATGCAAGACGTCGTGATTGTTGCTGCCACCCGCACCGCCGTGGGCAGCTTTCAAGGAGCCCTGGCCGGCATCCCGGCACCGGAACTGGGCGCCGCCGTGATCCGCCGCCTGCTGGAGCAGACCGGCCTGGACCCTGCGCAAGTGGACGAAGTGATCCTCGGCCAGGTCCTGACCGCAGGTTCGGGCCAGAACCCGGCACGCCAGGCGTCGATCCTTGCCGGCCTGCCACACGCAGTGCCCAGCCTGACCTTGAACAAGGTCTGCGGCTCGGGCCTCAAGGCCCTGCACCTGGGCGCACAGGCCATCCGTTGCGGTGACGCCGAGGTGATTATCGCCGGCGGCATGGAGAACATGAGCCTGGCCCCGTACGTGCTGCCCGCCGCCCGCACCGGCCTGCGCATGGGGCACGCGAAGATGGTCGACAGCATGATCACCGACGGCCTGTGGGACGCGTTCAACGACTACCACATGGGCATCACCGCCGAGAACCTGGTGGACAAGTACGGCATCAGCCGTGAAGCCCAGGACGCCTTCGCCGCTGCCTCCCAGCAAAAAGCGGCCGCGGCGATTGAAGCCGGGCGCTTTGCCGATGAAATCACCCCGATCCTGATTCCCCAGCGCAAGGGCGACCCGATTGCCTTTGCGGTGGACGAGCAGCCCCGCGCCGGCACTACCGCCGAATCCCTGGGCAAACTCAAACCGGCCTTCAAGAAAGACGGCAGCGTCACCGCCGGCAACGCGTCGAGCCTCAACGACGGCGCCGCCGCCGTGTTGCTGATGAGTGCCGATAAAGCCAAGGCCCTCGGCCTGCCGGTGCTGGCGCGTATCGCCAGCTACGCGAATGCGGGTGTCGATCCGGCGATCATGGGCATTGGCCCGGTGTCCGCGACCCGTCGTTGCCTGGACAAGGCCGGCTGGCAGTTGGCCGACCTGGACCTGATCGAAGCCAACGAAGCCTTCGCCGCACAGGCGCTGGCAGTGGGCAAGGAACTGGAGTGGGACGCGGCCAAGGTCAACGTCAATGGCGGCGCGATTGCCATTGGCCACCCGATTGGCGCCTCAGGCTGCCGTGTGCTGGTGACCCTGCTGCATGAAATGCTCAAGCGCGACGCCAAGAAAGGCCTGGCGACCTTGTGCATCGGCGGCGGCCAGGGCGTGGCACTGGCCCTTGAGCGCGACTGATTCAACGAGCAACATGAAAGAGGCCCGGCTCCACGAAAAGCCGGGCCTTTTTTTGCCTATTTGATTTGCGAACCCCCTCCAATGTAGGAGCTGGCTTGCCTGCTCCTACATTAGATATCTAGCGTCCATTGGATTGCGGCACGGCAAATACCGCGGTGGCCCGCACCACCACCTTTTCCCCCACCTGCAAGCTGACCGTGGCAAACGCCATCTGCCGTCCGCGCTTGTGGTGCTCCAGTTGCACCTCGATCCACTCCCCCACCTGCACCGCCCCCAGATAATCGAGGGTCATGCTCGCGGTAATCAACGGCAACGGCGGGTCGCTGGAAAACGCCATGGCATACCCCATGCCGACATCCGCCAGGGTCGCCAGCACGCCGCCATGCACCGTGCCGCGCCCGTTGGCATGGCGGTTGTCGGCGCGCAGACCCAGTTGCAACTGCAGGCCTTCGCCACGGCAATACACCGGCCCCAGCAAATCCAGGAGCGGGCTGCTGCGGGGCAAGGGAATAAAGCCTTCAGGGACGTGAGTCATGGTGGATCTTCCTTGTGACCGGGCCTGAGGTTTAACCTGCTCCGGTGGATGCAGCCAGCATGATCAACCGGGTAAATCAGTGACGATAAGCCTGCTCCCGCTTTGCGTTCGCCGGGCAAACCGGCTTTAATCGCCGCGCACTTTATCCCGCACACTTGAAGGAACCGTAATGCGCCACCTGGAAGGCAGATCTACTGCATTGATGTTATTGGCCGCCCTGCTGCTCGGCGGCTGTTCGCCCAAGGAGTATTCCGAGTCGACGCCGATCAATGGCGAACAGGGCCGGGCCGGCGCGCTGCTGGCCTATGAACACGAGTTGAGCCTGGCGATGCCGCTGGCCCTGCTCGCGCCGCGCATGCAGGCCACCCGCCAAGCCTGCGAGTCGGCACAGTTCGGCGCCTGCAACATCCTGCGTATCGAAGAGAACAGCGACGGCGGCACGATCGTGTTGCGCATCGCCCCCAGCGGGGTCGAACCCTTGGTGAAGATGGTGGCCGAGGGTGGGCAACTGGGCCAGCGCATCACCAGCGCCGAAGACCTGGCCGACGCGGTGGCCGATGTGCGCCGTCGCCAGGAACGTTTGCAGGCCCAGCAAAAACGCCTGGATGAACTGGCGGCGCGCAAGGACATCACCGTGGGTGACCTGATCACCCTGACCAAGGAACAGGCCTCCATCGAAAACGAGCTGCAGGAACTGGCGCAGATCGCCGCCGGCCAGCAACGGCGCCTGGACACCAACCGCGTGACCTTGAACTTCAGTCCATCCGACGGCGAGCATCAGCAATCACGTTTTGCGCGGATGTTCGGCAACCTCGGCGACAACCTGGTCGACGGCACCGCCGATGCCCTGGAACGCTCCAGCTACGTGCTGCCGTTCGTGATCCTCGCCTTCCCGGTGTTGTGGCTGTGGGTCTGGTTGTGGCGCAAGCTGGTCAAGCGCCGCCCCTGACCTCAGCGCTTCATGCAGCGCTGGTAACGCTCATCCACGCGCTTGGCGAACCAGGCCGTGGTGAGGTTACGGGTGATCTTCGGGCTCTTGAGCACAATCCCCGGCAGGATCGCCCGTGGCAGCGGCTTGCCTTCGGCTTTCTCGGCCAGGGCAAACACTCGCTGGTACAGGGTGGTCTGTTCAAAATCCAGGCGATCACCCTGCTCCAACTGGCTGCGAATGCTCGGGTTGCGCATGTCCAGCTTCTTGCCCAGTGAGCGCACCGCCAACTCCGTGGTGCCGGGCATGATCGAGCCATAGCGGATCAAATCGCCATCCAGCGCCAGGCGGGTCCCGGAAGCACGGCTGACCGCGGCCTGGAACGCGGCATTGCGGCTGGCGTACCAACCGGCGTTGAAGTCGGCAAAGCGGTACAGCGGCTGCTCGTAGCTCACCGGGTAACCCAGCAAATGGGCAATGCCGAAGTACATGCCGCCACGCCGGGTGAACACTTCGCGGCGAATGCTCCCGTCTACGGTGTAGGGATAATTACGCGCCTGCTGCTCTGCGAAGGCAATGCTCACCTGCATCGGGCCTGCGGTATGCACTGGGTTGAAACTGCCAAACAAGGTGCGGCCCAACGGCACTGTGCCGATAAAGTCGTCAAAGATCCCACTCAGGTCCTTCTCGGTACGCGCAGCGCTCAGGCGGTCGGCGTAGGACTTACCCGTAGGCGAGCGCAGTTGCAACGCGGTGCGCACCAGCACGGCCGGCACATGCACCTTGGCTGCACGCTTGAGGATTTCATCCTGGGCGATCTTGCCCATGTTCGGCACCGGCGGGTCGACCTGATAGGTGGACTCTTGCTCGGTGACCGCCAGCACCGCACAGATATTTTCGGTGCTGGGGTAGATCTTCTGGCTGTCGAGCGCCGTGTAGATATCCTGGGCCCAACCGGCACGATCCGGCACCCTGGCCGGCATTAGTCGCACAATCTGCGCCTTGACCTCGGCCTCACTGCGTTCGGGGAGTTGCTGGCTGCGTTGGGTCGAACAGCCGGCCAGCACCAATAAGGCGGCCAGGCCGAGAGTCAGCCGGGATGAAAGCATGCGGGGGGTGTCCTGTGAGTCGCTGAAAGTGCCCACTATCTCACAAACCCACGCCCACCCCCTGCAGGAGCGGGCTTGCCCGCGATGGCGCCCTCAAGCCGGCTCCCACAGTACATGCGCTGGGATCAGATACCGGCGAGCGCCAGGTCCATCGCAAAGTAGGTAAAGATCAGGTCCGCACCGGCGCGCTTGATCGAACCCAGGGTTTCGCGCACCACCCGCGCTTCGTCGATGGCGCCGGCCTGGGCGCCGAACTTGATCATCGCGTATTCGCCACTGACCTGGTACGCCGCCACCGGTAAACGCGAGGCTTCGCGGATGTCGCGGATGATGTCCAGGTAAGCACCGGCCGGCTTGACCATCAGCGAGTCGGCCCCTTCCTGCTCATCGAGCAAGGATTCGCGCACGGCTTCGCGGCGGTTCATCGGGTTCATCTGGTAGCTTTTGCGGTCGCCCTTCAGCGCGCTGCCACCCGCCTCGCGGAACGGGCCATACAGGGCCGAAGCGAATTTAGTGGAGTACGCCATGATCGGGATATGGCTGAACCCGGCCGCATCCAGCGCCCGGCGAATGGCCTGGACCTGGCCGTCCATCGCGGCCGACGGCGCGATCACATCGGCACCGGCACGGGCTGCCGCCACCGCTTGCTTGCCCAGGTTGGCCAGGGTGCGGTCGTTGTCCACTTCATTGCCGTGCATCACGCCGCAATGGCCGTGGTCGGTGTATTCGCAGAAGCAGGTGTCGGACATCACGATCATTTCCGGCACCGCGTCCTTGCAGATCGCCGACATGCGCGACACCAGCCCGCGCTCGTTCCAGGTATCGCTGCCGCTGGCGTCCAGGTGATGGGACACGCCGAACGTCATCACCGACTTGATCCCGGCACGGGCAAAGCGCTCGATTTCACTGGCCAGTTTTGATTCGGGGATGCGCATCACGCCGGGCATGCTGGTGATCGGCACGAAGTCGTCGATTTCTTCTTCGACGAAAATCGGCAATACCAGATCATTGAGGGTGAACTCGGTTTCCTGGAACAGGCTGCGCAGCTCAGGGGAACGGCGCAGGCGGCGGGAACGGGCTTCGGGGAACTGACTGGACATGGGGTTTCCTACAAAAAAGGCCAGGGCACGTGGCAAGGCCGCTAGCTTAAGGGCGAAAGCTTATGCCCGGATTGACCGAGAGCACAAATACGGCGGCCATAACGGTGTTTTGCCATTCACGTAACAATGCGGTCTAGGCTAAACAAGCAGGAGCAGCAACGAGTGACCTGTAGAGACCGAGCTGCCCCCTTCCCCACAGGTGCGTTACTGCGTTACAGGCTCAGGCGCCCTTCGATACACAGCGAGACGGCGCCGCCGATCCAGATCTCATCGCCCTGCTGCTGCACGCGAATACGCCCGGCGCGGCCGATGGCCGTGCCCTGGCTGACCACGTATTCGCTGGGGGCCAGGCCCGCACCGAGCAGCCATTGTGCGACACCCGCGTTAAGGCTGCCGGTGGCCGGGTCTTCGGGGGCGCCGTCACCGGCAATAAACGCGCGCACTTCAAACTGCGCATCCACCTCGTCGCGCGTCGGGTCGCACGGAGCAACCACGCCCACCGCCAGCCCGAGCAGTTTTGAATAGTCCGGCTGCAACTCCAGCACCGTCTGCCGGTCCGTCAACATCAGCGCCAGCCAACCGGCGCCGTTATCGACCCACTGGCTGCGCACAATCGCTTCGGGCTCAAGGTTGAGCGCCAGGCGCACACGCTCCAGCAACTCGGCATCCAACGGCCCTGAACGCAGCAAGGGTGGCGCGATAAACGCCAGTTCCTCGCCCTGGCGACGGATGCGCACCAGGCCGATCTCGCATTCCTGGATGATCTCGTCGCCCTGGGGCACACCACCGGCCTGCAGCCACGCCCGGCAACTGCCCAGGGTTGGGTGGCCGGCGAACGGCAGCTCCTGCACGGTGGTGAAAATCCGCACCCGGTAATCCGCACGCGGGTCGCGCGGTTGCAGCAGGAACGTAGTTTCGCTGAGGTTGGTCCACTTGGCGAAGTCAGCCATCTGCTGGTCACTGAGGCTATCGGCGCCCAGCACCACGGCCAGCGGGTTGCCCTTGAGCGCCACGCTGCTGAACACGTCCAGTTGCTTGAAATCAAAAGTCGGCATGGGTCAGCTCGGAATGTTCAGGCCACGGATCACCGCCGGCCGGGCGACAAAGCCATCCAGCGCGCGCAGTACATTGGGGAAGTCGGTGATGCCCACCAGATCGCCCGATTCATAGAAGCCAATCAGGTTGCGGATCCAGGGAAAGGTGGCGATATCGGCGATGCTGTACTCATCCCCCATGATCCAGCTGCGGCCCAGCAGGCGTTTTTCCAGCACCTCCAGCAGGCGTCGGGCTTCAGCGGCATAGCGGTCGCGGGGGCGCTTGTCTTCGTAGGCCTTGCCGGCGAACTTATTGAAGAAACCGACCTGGCCGAACATCGGCCCGATCCCGGCCATCTGGAACATCAGCCATTGCAGGGTTTCGTAGCGCGCGGCGGGTGCCTGGGGCAGTAGTTGCGCGGTTTTCTCTGCCAGGTAAATCAGGATCGCCCCCGACTCGAACAACGCCAGGGGCTCACCGCCGGGACCGTTGGGGTCGATGATCGCCGGGATCTTGTTGTTGGGGTTCAGGGACAGAAACTCGGGCGAGAGTTGGTCCTGGGTATCGAAGCTGACCTTATGCGCCTCATAGGCCAGGCCCACCTCTTCGAGCATGATCGAGACTTTGACCCCATTGGGCGTCGGCAACGAGTACAGCTGCAGGCGTTCAGGATGCTCGGCTGGCCATTTGGTAATAATCGGAAACGCTGCAGCTGAAATCATCGATATACCCCAAGGTGAGAAAAACCCATGATAGCCATCCGGCGGCGCGCCTGCATCGGTCTTCAATTCGCAACATGCGCTGGTTAATCTCTTGCACCAAGCGAACCAAAACGCCCTGGCGCACTCTTAGAAGCGCTTGAACGGTTGAATGGAGGCATACCGCCATAACTGTCACGGAAAACCGCACGTTGCTTGGAGCATCGCTGTGGCTGGGCCTTCCAGCCTTGATCCGACGCACCGAAGACTCGACCACTAATGAAAATCAAGCCTTTGTGCCTTGGCAAACGTTTCAAAAAATATGCTTATTTCCTGGTGCCAACGGTGTTCGTCGGCGGTGCCTTGATGCTGGCTTTCGAAGCCCGCGAAAGCAGCGCCGAGCCGAAGAACGGCGTGCAAACCCTGGTGTTCCTGCGTCATGGTGAAAAGCCTGTCGGCGGCCTGGGCCAACTCAATTGCCAGGGCCTCAACCGCGCAATGAACCTGGCCACGGTATTGCCGGAAAAATTCGGCGCTGCCGACTTTGTGTTCGCGGCCAACCCGACGCGCAATGTCGAGGAAGGCGAGTTCGACAATTCCTACAGCTACATTCGGCCATTGATGACCATCAGCCCCAGCGCGATCAAACTCGGGCTGCCGGTGAACATCGAGTTTTCGGCCAACGATACCAGCGACCTGGCTGACGAATTGATGGAGGACAAGTACCACAACTCCACCATCTACACGGCCTGGTCCCATGGCTACCTGCCGGAATTGATCAACAAGGTGGCCAGTGAAGCGGTCGGTGAGAAGTACACCATCACCGAAGACTGGTCCGGCGGCGATTTCGACACCCTGTACGTGTTGACCCTGACCTGGCAGAACGGCAAGGCCAGCCTGCTCAGCCGCAACTACAAGCAAGGCCTGGATAACGGCTTGCAAACTTGCCCGGATGCAACGCACGTAGCCGCCGACACCTGACACCGGGACCGCGTATGATGCGTCGCTATCGACTTATCTGCGGATCTTGACCATGTCTAACCTCACCTCTGCCAGCCCTGCTCGCGGCTGGTCCTTCTGGTGGAAACCGGCGCTGTTCCTGTTGGTGGCCTGCGTCGGCCTGTATTACGTGAAGTGGTCGCCCTACTACTTCAAGGCCTTTGTCGCGGCCGACAGCCACAGCATCGGCAACTCGATTCTCAATGACCAGCAGGGCTCGCCATTGGCGGCCGCCCTGGCCTATGCCCAGGTGTATTTCCTGGCGATCTGGAAAGCCGCCGTGCTGGCGGTGATTCTCGGTTCGTTATTGCAGGTGCTGATTCCACGGGACTGGCTGTTGCGCCTGTTCGGCCGTGCCGGGCTGGGCTCCACGGTGCGTGGCGGGCTGTTCGCCTTGCCGGGCATGATGTGCAGTTGCTGCGCCGCGCCGGTGGCCGCCGGCATGCGTCGTCAACAAGTGTCGGTGGGTGCAGCATTGGCGTTCTGGATGGCCAACCCGGTGCTCAACCCCGCGACCCTGGTATTCATGGGGTTTGTGCTGGGCTGGGACTTTGCCGCCCTGCGCCTGGTGGCCGGTGTCGTGCTGGTGATCGGTGTCGCGCTGATCGCCCAACGCATCGCCCGCCCCGAGCAGGTGCCCCAGGTAGCACTGGAGGCCGTGGCCGACGTCAGCGGCACCGAGACCCAGCCGTTCCTCAGCCGCTGGCTGCGCACCTTGTGGCAGTTGTTCTGGAGCACCATCCCGATCTACATCCTGGCGGTGTTGCTACTGGGCGCAGCGCGGGTGTGGCTGTTCCCACACGTGGACGGGGCGATGGCCGACAGCCTGCTGTGGCTGGTGCCCCTGGCGATCGTCGGCACCCTGTTTGTGATCCCCACCGCCGCAGAAATCCCGATTGTGCAGACCATGATGGCCCTGGGGCTGGGCACCGGGCCAGCGGTGGCACTGCTGATGACCCTGCCGAGCGTGAGCCTGCCGTCGCTGTTGATGCTGCGCAAGGATTTCGATACGCGGGTGCTGGTGACGGTGGCCGGGCTGACCATGCTGATGGGTGTGGTGTGCGGGTTGGTGGCGGTGGTCGTCCTTTAGGAAGGGTTGACTGTCAGGGCCTCATCGCAGCATAGGTATCTACACAACTCTTTTATCTAGTGCTTGTTGGGTTTGTGTACATATCCGTTGCTGCGGTCACGGCGGCTATTGGTTCCGCCCTTACGGCGGGTCACTTTCGAAGAGCGCGAAAGTAACCAAAGCGCTTTTGCCCCACCACTCGGTGCCTCGCCTAGGCTCGGCATGCCCGCAGTCAGGCATTGCTCCGTGGGCCCGCCGCGATCGGCCATCCATGGCCGTGTCGCGGCTACCCCGGCATCCATGCCGGGGTGCCCACTGTGCAATACCTGCCTGCGGCCATCGTGGTTTAACGGGGCGCCTAAGATCAAGATCAAAAGCCAGATCAAAAGCAGAGCAACAGCAA
>NZ_JAARMC010000031.1:0-59383 GCF_012985595.1 Pseudomonas sp. WS 5411 | reverse complement strand
CATCGGGGTTGATCCGGCGACTGATCAGGTGCAAGCCATCGGCATATTCATACCGGGTCACACGCCCCAGTTCATCGCGCTCGGCGGTGATTTTTCCGTAGGGGTTGTAGCTCAATTCGCGGGTGGCGCCGCCTGGCATTACCACCTTGATCAGCCGGCCCACCGCGTCCCAGTGATACTGGGTCAGCGCGCCATGTTCATCCTCGCGGGCAATCTGCCGGCCCAGGTCGTCATAGCGATAACGCCGTACGCCGCCATTGGGCAGTTGTTCCCCAATCAACTGGCCAAGATCGTTCCACGTCAGGCGCTGACAGCTGTGGTCCGGGTACCAAACCGCTAAAAGCTGGCCACGCTTGTCATAGCTGTACTCGGTGACATTGCCGGCTGGATCAGTCTGGCGCGTGATCGCGCCCTGATCATTACGCTGGTACTTCCAGACCGCCTCACCCCGGCGCATGACCCGTACGAAGCCATCCTCATACTCGTAGGTCGTGGGCTCGTCATCCCCGGGAAACAGCGCCACCAAGCGCCCAGCCTCGTCGTACTGATAGGCCGTGATCGCGCCGAGGGGATCCTGTTCAACCGTCAGCCGCCCCTGTGCGTCGTAGGACCTGAAATGCTCGCCGCCATCCGGATCAACCCGCTGCACCAGGCGTGCCCGCGGGTCATGCACGTAAACTTCCTGACTGCCATCGGCGTTAAGCAGGGTGACGCGGCCGTCGTCCCAGCTATAGCGCGTATCCATCTGCGCAAAACTGGCCCAATGCCGCACACAGCGCGCCGCCTTGCCAGACCGTTCCCACTCCCAGAAAAAACTCGCCCCACCGGCCAACTGCCGCTCAGTAATTACCGCAAGGCTGTCATATTGATAGCGCTCGCTTTCGCCGACGGCATTGATCGCCTCAAGCAGTCGCCACTGTTCGTCATAGCGGTAGGAAACAACGTTCTGCTCAGTAACCCAGGCGTCATCCGATTCGCTTTCCACGCGAAACACCTGGTAGTCCAGCGCCACGATATGCCCGCGGTCATAACGCAACAGCAAGGCGCGACCGGCACCGTTATCCAGGCGCAGAATCCGCCCCAAGCCATCGCGGGAAATACCCAGGCGGTTGTCATACCCATCGCTGATCGCCGTCAGCACACCGTCGTGAAAGTGGTAGAAGCGTGCCCCCTGCGCCAGCACCAGTTCATCCGGCGCAGCCCCCAGATAAATCGCCGCTTCAGCCAGGCTATTGCTGATCGCCGGGCGGGCAACGGAGGGCAGGGGAAAGGTGGTGCTGCGGTTCTCATGGTCCGTCCACACCACCGACCCGCCGACCACCTCCAGCCGCTGCGCCAAGGAATGGCTCCAGCCAAAGCCCAGCCCGCAATCCACCTCCACGGCACTGGTGCGATACAGGCGTGTCCAGGCAAATGGCAGCACGCCATCCAGTTCGCCATCGGTCAGGGTCAGCAGTTCTTCGCCGGTGACCATGGACACCGGGCAACCGTGGGTCGCGGTTTTGTCGGCGCTGGCGGTTGCCTCACCGTTGGGGTTTTTCGCGGAGGAGGGTGCGTCGTCCAACGCCTCTGCCTGCTTGAGCGTGGTATTGCGCCGCGCGCCCCAGTGCATCTGCAGGCCACCCTTTTTCAAGCCGCCAACCACGCCGCGCACAGCCACCGTCTTGTAGCGATCCACCGCCCCCATAAAACGCTTGAGGATGTCGAACACGCCTTTGACGAAACCCACTGCAACGTCAACCACCTGCTTGCCATACTTCGCCAGACGCAGCCCCAGGTACGCGATCCCGGCACCTTGCAGGGCAATGGTCAGCACCAGCGCAATCAGCAAATCAATGAGCAGCGACACGGCAAACCCGGCAATCACCTCGGCGGTTTTCCCTGCCACCTGGCTGGGCGGCAACGCCGACAACCAGATCATCGCCGTGCGCAACATCAGGTACAGCGCCGCTTCGTCGCTGGCCAGCAACATCGCCTGTTCCATCACCTGCGGCGCTTCGCGCGCCAGGGCTGCCAGCTCGGCGGCCTGGGCGCCAAGGCGTTCGATGTGCTTGGCCGGGTCCTTGAGGATGTCCTGCATCAGTGACAGGCTGTCCCACACCTCGGAAATGGCTGACCAGGTACCGGCCAATATCCCACTGCCAATGGCACTTGACGCCGACACCTGCCAGTGCGGTTTGAACCCCCTCCATTCCTTGCGCAGCCAGGCTTGTAGCTCGGCGGTCAAACTGTCGTAGGACGCAAACAGCGCCTCCACCTGCGCCGCCGAAACCCCGCCCTGTACGCGCACCTGATAGCGCCCACCGGCCGCGCAGTGATGGGCGCCCTTGCCCTGTTCATCCAGTTGGATAAACGTGGAACTGCCGTCCTCCAGGCCAATCACCTGCACCTGGAGATTGCCCAGCGGCACGTCATACACCGACTCGAATTTGCTTTCGATCTTCAGCTCGCCGCCTGCCGGGCACACGGCAACACTGGAAGCAAAGTCGGTGTCGGTCAGGCTTACCGACACCTGGGAATCACCGACCCGCAGCACCCGCTCCATGCCCAGCAGCGACGGCAAATCCGTGGCGTGGCTGACCTTGTCCAGGGCCTGCGCGTACCAGCTTGTTACCTGCTGGCGATACAGCGCCAGGCTCTGGTGAAAGCCATCCAGCTCGTATTCGATCAGGTCGATGCGCGATGAATCAGGGGCAGGGGCTGGCATCCATGACGTCTCTGCAAAAGAAAGGCGTCGGAGAATGCCGCAGGAAAAGGGCGCTTGGAGGTGTGGTCTGTTAAATCAGAATGGGCTTACGGACAGGGGGAGTTTTTCAGTTGGAATCGGCGCTTATGCCCACATCAACTAGCGATCAGTCTTAAAGAAAGACACAGGGTTTACGGCTATGGAGCGGCGCGTAATCGCTTGTATAAGGTATTGCGGCTGACCCCCAACTCCCTCGCCAAGTGGGAGATATTGCCGCCGACCGCTGCCAGTCGTTGCTGAAGGTTTTGCCTATCGTCCAGATCGTCCATGACCACCGGCGCGCTGGGTGCGGCTTGCCTCAGGTCGACAAAAAAATCATCCGGCAGGTGCTCCGGGCGAATCGGTTGATCTTCGGCCATGACCAGCGCCACCTGCATTACGCTGCTGACCTGGCGCAGGTTGCCCGGCCAGGGGTGTTGCTCGAATAACGCCAGCACTTCAGCACTGAGCCCGGCCCATTGCGTGGGTTCGCGGTGCTGTTGCCACAGTTGCTTGAACAGCGCCTGCTTGTCACTGCGCTCGCGCAGGGGCGGCAGTTCCAGGGTCAGGCCGCCGATGCGGTAGTACAAATCCTCCCGAAACCGTCCGATCAGCACCTGTTCGCGCAGCGAACGGTTGGTCGCCGAGATAATCCGCAGGTCCACCGGGAACAATTCGCTGCTGCCCACCGGCTGTACGCAGCGCTCCTGCAATACCCGCAGCAGCCGGGCCTGGGTGGGTAAGGGCATGTCACCGATTTCATCGAGAAACAGCGTGCCTTTGTCCGCCTTGCGGATCAGGCCAATGCTGCCTTTTTGATTGGCGCCGGTGAACGCGCCTTTTTCATAGCCAAACAGCTCCGATTCCACCAGCTCCGCCGGAATTGCCGCACAGTTGACCGCGATAAACGCCTGCTGGCTGCGGGAACTGGCCTGGTGCAGGGCTTTGACGAAAACTTCCTTGCCGACACCGGTTTCACCGTGGATCAGCAGCGGAATGTCTTTTTCCAGTAGGCGTTCGGCCTGGCGCACAGCCTTTTCCACGCGGCTGTCGCCAAAGTGCAGGGTCTTGAGGCCGATGGGCGCGGGGGCTGGTTCACTAAAGACCCTGGCCTGCACCGGCGCCTGTTTGGGGCGTTTGAGCAGGCACTGGAAACGGTTGCGCCCCGCAGCCTGCAGGGCAAAGGGCAGGCCTTCGGGCTGGTTGAGCAACTCCAGCAGCGAGACCTTGAACAGGCTGTCGATCATCACCCGCGACAGGCTGATGCCCAGCAAGTTGTCGGCGCGGCGATTGGCTGACAGCACCTGGCCACTTTCATCGAAGATCAGCAGGCCGGCCCATTGGCTGTCGAGGTTGTTCAGGCCGGTGTTGAAGGTCAGTTGGAAGTGTTCGCCACCGAACAGGTTAAGGATCAGCCGGTTTTCCACGGTCTGGCTCATCATCTTGACCATGCCCAGGGTGTGGGAGGGCGGCAGGTAGCTGTCGCTGGACACATCCAGTACCGCAATGATCTCGCGGTTGGCATCAAAGATCGGCGCGGCTGAACCGGTCATAAAACGGTTGGCCTTGAGGAAGTGTTCGTCATGTTCGATATGCACCGCCTGGGCGCAGGCCAGCGCGGTGCCGATGGCGTTGGTGCCGGTGGCGCGCTCCATCCAACTGGCTCCGGCGTTGAAGCCACGGGCCAGCTTGGGGTCGATAAAGCGTTGGGTGCCCCACGAGGTCAGGACCTGGCCCTGATTGTCGGCCAGCATGATCAGGCAGTTGGAATTGCTGAGGATGTTCTCGTAATAAGGCAGTACTTCCTGGTGGGTGGTCTGGACCAGCGCGTGCTGGCTCTCCAGCAGTTGGCTGATGCCCTCGGCGGGCAGTTGGTCGAAGCTGGGTGCGCTCTGGTGATCCAGGCCGAACGCACGGCAGCGGCGCCAGGAGTCCTGGATGATGGTGTCGTGGGGCAAAAGCGGGGCTGGTGCGGCCATGGCGGTGACCTTCTTTTTATTGTTGTTATGAACCCTATGCAATTCCAATGTGCGAGCGGGCTTGCTCAGTGTTGTTCAGAACTGTTCATTGTCAACCTGGAGGTTGTTCAATTGTTCAGTTGTGAATGTTCATTTCTGTTCAGCACTGAGCAGTGGTTTTGCTCAAGTCTTTGGCAAATCGACGGTTTTTATTATTGGCACGAAACTCGCTCTGCCCCTGGAAGAACAATTCCAATAAGAAAAAGGGCGTGTCATGTCATTGACCCTGGAACATGTGACCCGTGTCGTCGAAGGCCAGACCTGGATCGACGACGCCAACCTGCGCTTTGAAGCCGGTTCTTTCAATGTGTTGCTGGGCCGTACGCTGTCCGGCAAGACCAGCCTGATGCGCCTGATGGCCGGCCTGGACAAGCCTGACAGCGGACGCATCCTGATGAACGGCGTCGACGTCACCCATAAGCCGGTGCGCTTGCGCAATGTGTCGATGGTGTACCAGCAGTTCATCAACTACCCGACCATGACCGTGTTCGAGAACATCGCCTCGCCGCTGCGCCAGGCCGGGGCCTCCAACGAACTGATCCACAGCAAAGTGCTGGAAACCGCGAAGATGCTGCGCATCGAGAAGTTCCTGCAACGTCACCCTCTGGAGCTGTCCGGTGGCCAGCAGCAACGCACGGCGATGGCCCGGGCGCTGGTCAAGGATGCCGAGCTGATTCTGTTCGACGAACCCTTGGTCAATCTGGACTACAAACTGCGCGAAGAGCTGCGTCAGGAAATGCGCGAGCTGTTCAAGGCCCGCAACACCATTGCCATCTATGCCACCACCGAGCCCAACGAGGCACTGGCGCTGGGCGGCACCACCACCATTCTCCACGAAGGCCGGGTGATCCAGAGCGGCAAGGCCGCCGAGGTCTATCACCAACCGCAGACCGTGCTGGCGGCCGAACTGTTTTCCGAACCGCCGATCAACCTGATGCCGGGGCGCATCAGCGGCAATGAAGTGAGTTTCGCCAGTGACGTGCACTTTCCGTTGAATGTCGACCTGCGCCCCATCGGCGAGGGCGAATTCCGCTTTGGTGTGCGCCCCAGCCATATCAGCCTGGTGCCCAGCAACGACGATGACCTGGAACTGGCAGTAACCGTGGAAGTGGCGGAGATCAGCGGCTCGGAAACCTTCCTGCACGTGCGCAGCGAGCATTTTTTGCTGGTTTTACACCTGCCGGGAGTACACGAGTACGACGTGGATGCGCCGATCCGCATCTATATTCCGACCCATAAACTGTTTGTGTTCGATGGTCAGGGCCGTTTGGTCCAGGCTCCCGGGCGCCGTGTCGCGAGGGTTGCCTGATGGCCGAGATCCATTTGCAGAACCTGGCACATAGCTACAGCCCTACACCCGCCGGGCCTGAAGACTACGCCATTCGCGAAATGAACCACATCTGGGAGCAGGGCGGTGCCTACGCGTTGCTCGGGCCGTCTGGCTGTGGCAAGTCAACCTTGCTCAACATCATCTCCGGCCTGCTCAGCCCTTCGGAAGGCCAGGTGCTGTTCGACAACAAGGTGGTGAATGAGCTGACCCCGGAAAAGCGCAATATCGCCCAGGTTTTCCAGTTTCCGGTGGTCTACGACACCATGACCGTGTTCGATAACCTGGCATTCCCCCTGCGCAACCAGGGCATGGCCGAGGCCAAAGTGCACAGCAAGGTGCAGGAAATTGCCGAAGTGCTCGACCTGCAGAACCTGCTGGGAAAAAAGGCCCGCAACCTGAGTGCCGATGAAAAGCAAAAGGTCTCGATGGGCCGTGGGCTGGTGCGCGATGACGTCTCGGCGATCCTGTTCGACGAGCCGCTGACGGTAATCGACCCGCACCTGAAGTGGAAACTGCGGCGCAAGCTCAAGCAGATCCATGAGCAGTTCAATATCACCATGGTTTACGTCACCCACGATCAGTTGGAGGCCTCGACCTTTGCCGACAAGATCGCGGTGATGTACGGCGGGCAGATTGTGCAGTTCGGCACGCCGCGGGAATTGTTTGAGCGTCCCAGCCATACCTTTGTCGGCTATTTCATCGGCAGCCCAGGGATGAATCTGATTGAAGTGCGGGCCGAAGCTGGTGGGGTGCGATTTGCCGGGACACATCTGGCGTTGTCCGAGGTGCAGCAGCGGCAGATCGCGGAAAAGGACTACAAAAAACTTCAGGTCGGCATTCGTCCCGAGTTTATCCATGTGTGGGACGAGCCCAATCCTGATGCGTTGCAGGCCGACGTCATGCATATCGAAGACCTGGGCACCTACAAGATCCTGACCCTCAACCTCGACGGCGCGCCGTTGAAAGTACGCCTGGCCGAAGACAAACCGGTACCCGAGGGCCGGGCGTCGATCAGCTTCCCGGCGCAATGGTTGATGGTCTATGCCGATGATTACCTGCTGGAGGCACGGCCATGAACAAGGTGCAGAACAACAAGGCCTGGTGGCTGGTATTGCCGGTGTTCCTGCTGGTGGCGTTCAGCGCGGTGATCCCGATGATGACCGTGGTCAACTACTCGGTGCAGGACATTTTCGACCAGTCCAGCCGCTATTTCGTCGGTGCCGACTGGTACAAGCAAGTGCTGCTGGACCCGCGCCTGCATGACTCGCTGCTGCGCCAGTTCATCTATTCCGCGTGTGTGCTGTTGATCGAGATCCCGCTGGGCATTGCCATTGCCCTGACCATGCCCACCAAAGGCCGCTGGTCGTCCCTGGTGCTGATTGTGATGGCCATCCCGCTGCTGATCCCGTGGAACGTGGTCGGTACCATCTGGCAGATCTTCGGCCGTGCCGATATCGGCCTGCTGGGTTCGAGCCTGAATGCCATGGGCATCAACTACAACTATGCCGCCAACACCATGGACGCCTGGGTCACGGTGCTGGTCATGGATGTGTGGCACTGGACCTCTCTGGTGGCGCTGCTGTGCTACTCCGGGCTGCGGGCCATACCGGATGTGTACTACCAGGCGGCGCGGATTGATCGGGCATCAGCCTGGGCAGTATTCCGACATATCCAGTTGCCCAAGATGAAGAGCGTGCTGCTGATCGCCGTGATGCTGCGCTTCATGGACAGTTTCATGATCTACACCGAGCCGTTTGTCCTGACGGGAGGCGGGCCGGGGAATGCGACGACCTTCCTCAGTCAGACCTTGACCCAGATGGCTATCGGCCAATTCGACCTGGGGCCGGCGGCAGCGTTTTCCCTGGTGTATTTCCTGATCATCCTGTTGGTGTCCTGGCTGTTCTACACCGCCATGACCCACTCCGACGCCAACCGCTGAGGCCGCCAACATGAGCAAGCGCAAGGTCATCCCGCTGCTGATCTACATTCTGTTCCTGCTGGTGCCGATCTACTGGCTGCTGAACATGTCCTTCAAGAGCAACACCGAAATCCTCGGCGGCCTGACGCTGTTTCCGCAGGATTTCACCCTGGCCAACTACAAGGTGATCTTTACCGACCCCAGTTGGTACACCGGGTATCTGAACTCGCTGTACTACGTGAGCCTGAACACCGTGATTTCCCTGACGGTGGCGCTGCCGGCGGCCTACGCGTTTTCGCGCTATCGCTTCCTCGGCGACAAGCACCTGTTCTTCTGGTTGCTGACCAACCGCATGGCGCCGCCGGCGGTGTTCCTGTTGCCGTTTTTCCAGTTGTATTCGTCCATCGGCCTGTTCGACACCCATATCGCTGTGGCTCTGGCCCACTGCCTGTTCAACGTGCCGCTGGCGGTGTGGATCCTGGAAGGCTTTATGTCGGGGGTGCCCAAGGAGATCGACGAAACGGCCTATATCGACGGCTATAGTTTTCCGAAGTTTTTCGTGAAGATCTTTATCCCGCTGATTGGCTCGGGGATCGGTGTCACGGCGTTTTTCTGCTTTATGTTTTCCTGGGTCGAACTGCTGCTGGCGCGCACGCTGACGTCCGTGAATGCCAAACCGATTGCCGCCGTGATGACCCGCACCGTGTCAGCGTCCGGGATTGATTGGGGCGTACTGGCGGCCGCCGGGGTGCTGACCATCCTGCCGGGCATGCTGGTGATCTGGTTTGTTCGCAACCATGTGGCCAAGGGCTTTGCCCTTGGCCGGGTCTGAGGAAACGATGATGGAATGGATGGCCTGGACCACCCCGACTGCACTGTTCTTTGCGGCGATTGCCCTGTTGCTGGCGGGCATGACCACGTGGGAGCTGCGTTCGCCGAGCATTCCCCGGCGCGGGTTGTTACCGATCAGCACCACCCGTGGTGATCGTTTGTTTATCGGTCTTCTCGGGAGCGCCTACCTGCATCTGCTGGTGATTGGCGTAACCGGCTGGAGCATCTGGGTGGCGTCCGCGCTGTCTGTGGTGTGGCTGTTGTCTGTGATGCGTTGGGGATAGCCACAGGCATCCCTTTTGATCCCAACCAGGAGGTCTCTATGTTCGATAAAAACAATAAGCTGCGACATAGCATTTCATTGGCCGCTGTCTTGGCCCTCAGTGGCCTGAGTGCTGCGGCCTGGGCTGATGCCTATGAGGATGCCGCGAAAAAATGGATTGGCAGCGAGTTCAAACCGTCCACTCTCACCGAAGCCCAGCAACTTGAAGAGTTGAAGTGGTTTATCAAGGCCGCCGAGCCGTTTCGTGGGATGAAGATCAATGTGGTGTCGGAAACCCTTACCACCCACGAGTACGAATCCAAGGTGCTGGCCAAGGCCTTCAGTGAAATCACCGGGATCAAGCTGACCCACGATCTGCTGCAGGAAGGCGATGTGGTGGAAAAACTGCAGACCCAGATGCAGTCGGACAAGAATATCTATGACGGCTGGGTCAACGATTCCGACCTGATCGGTACGCACTTTCGCTATGGCAAGACCGAATCCATCACCGACCTTATGGCCAATGAAGGCAAGGACTTCACCTCGCCGACCCTGGACCTCAAGGACTTTATCGGCATCTCCTTTACCACTGCGCCGGATGGCAAGATCTACCAGTTGCCCGACCAGCAATTTGCCAACTTGTACTGGTTCCGCGCCGACTGGTTCGAGCGGGCTGATCTCAAGGCCAAGTTCAAGGAAAAGTACGGCTATGAGTTGGGCGTCCCGGTGAACTGGTCGGCCTATGAAGATATCGCCAAGTTCTTCAGCGAAGACGTCAAGGAAATCGACGGCAAACGCGTGTATGGCCATATGGACTACGGCAAGAAGGATCCGTCCCTGGGCTGGCGTTTTACCGATGCCTGGTTCTCCATGGCCGGGGGCGGCGACAAGGGCCTGCCCAACGGCTTGCCGGTGGACGAGTGGGGCATTCGGGTCGAGGACTGCCACCCGGTGGGTTCCAGCGTGACCCGTGGCGGCGATACCAACGGCCCGGCCGCGGTGTTTGCCACGCAGAAATATGTCGACTGGATGCGCGCCTATGCGCCACCGGAAGCGGCGGGCATGACCTTCTCCGAGTCCGGGCCGGTACCGTCCCAGGGCAACATCGCGCAGCAGATTTTCTGGTACACCGCCTTTACTGCCGATATGACCAAGCCGGGCTTGCCGGTGATGAACGCCGATGGCACGCCGAAGTGGCGCATGGCACCGTCACCACGCGGTCCATATTGGGAGGAGGGTATGAAGCTGGGGTATCAGGACGTGGGCTCCTGGACCTTCCTCAAATCCACGCCTGAGAAGCAAAAACTGGCGGCCTGGCTGTATGCGCAGTTCGTCACCTCGAAAACCGTGTCCTTGAAGAAAACCATCGTCGGCCTGACGCCAATCCGCGAATCGGACATCAACTCCCAGGCCATGACTGACCTGGCACCGAAACTCGGCGGCCTGGTGGAGTTCTATCGCAGCCCGGCGCGGGTGCAATGGACGCCGACCGGCACCAACGTGCCGGATTATCCGCGCCTGGCGCAGCTGTGGTGGAGCCATATCTCGGAAGCCGCCAGCGGCGAGAAAACCCCACAACAGGCGCTGGATGGCCTGGCCAAAGATCAGGACGCCATCATGACGCGCCTGGAGCGCTCCAAGGTGCAGCCGATCTGCGGGCCGAAGATGAACCCCGAGCGCGATGCCCAGTACTGGTTCGACCAGCCGGGTGCACCGAAGCCGAAACTGGCGAACGAAAAGCCCAAGGGTGAAACCGTGAACTATGCCGACTTGCTCAAGTCGTGGGAGGCGGCGCGTAAGTGAGGTAGGGCAGATAGCACAACGGCACCGTGAGGTGCCGTTTTTTGTGGTGTCGCTGCTACCGCCATCGCGGGCAAGCCCGCTCCCACATTGATCCGGTTTCATCATGAGAGCACGGTCATGTGTGGGAGCGGGCTTGCCCGCGATGGCGACAGCGGTGGCACCGCATATCTCCCCCCAGAAACGCAAAACGGCACCCAAGGGTGCCGTTCTGTTTACTGCTTGAGCCTAAGCGATCAACCCGCCATCACCGCATGCTGCACCAGGGTGAGCAACGGTTGTGGGTAGACACCCAGGAAGAACGCCAGCAGGGCAATAGCCAGCAGCATCACGCCACCGGCTTTTTGCTCCCAGTGCAGCTCGGCGTCCACACGGCGCAGGTTTGGCTCGATCAGGTACAGGGTGACCATCACGCGCAGGTAGTAGAACACGCCGATGGCGCTGCCCAGTACCAGGGAGGCTACCAGCCACCATTCGTGGGCTTCAACACCGGTCGCGACGATGTAGAACTTGCCGATAAAGCCGGCGGTCAGCGGGATACCGGCCAGGGACAGCATCATCACGGTCAGCACGGCGGTCAGGTACGGACGGCGCCAGAACAGGCCGCGGTATTCGTACAGGGCGTCGGCGTCACGGCCTTTGTAAGGCGAGGACATCAGGGTGATGACGCCGAACGCACCGAGGCTGGTGATCACGTAGGTGACCAGGTACACGCCGATGGCTTCCACGGCCAGACCCTTGCTCGCCACCAGGGCGATCAGCAGGTAGCCGAAGTGGGCGATGGACGAGTAACCCAGCAGACGCTTGAGGTTGTTCTGGGTCAGGGCCAGCAGGTTACCGAACAGGATCGACGCAATGGCGATCACGGTCAGCACGTCGCTGAGTACGCCGGTGTTGGCGGCAGGGGAGATCTGGAACAGACGCACCATCACCGCAAACACTGCAACCTTCGACGCAGTAGCCAGGAACGCGGCTACCGGCGCCGGGGCGCCTTCGTACACGTCCGGGGTCCACAGGTGGAACGGTACCAGCGACAGCTTGAACGCCAGGCCGATCAGCATCATGGCTAGGCCCAGTTGGGCAAGCGGCGCAGGCATGCTGGTGGTGGCCAGTGCGTGGCCGATACCGCTGAAGCTCAGGCTACCGGCTTCGGCGTAGAGCAGGGCCATACCGAACAACAGGAACGCGGAACCGGCGGCCGACAGCACCATGTACTTGATGCCGGCTTCCAGGGAGCGCTTGTTGAAGAAGGCGTAGGCCACCAGGCCGTAGGTCGGGATCGACAGCAGTTCCAGGCCGATGAACAAACCGGCCAGGTGCTGCGCGCTGACCAGTACGATACCGCCGGCCGCAGCCAGCAGGATCAGCAGGTACAGCTCTTCGCGGTTGCCCGGGTAGCCGGTGCCGCCTTCGCCGAGGTAAGCGTGGGCGAGGGTGACGCAGGCCAGTGTCGCAACCAGGATCAACGCGGTATACAGCAGCGCGAAGTCATCGATCATCACCAGCGGGGTCACCGCCAGTGGGGCGACCTTGAGTGCCGGGATAATCGACAGCAAGGCCAGGTTCAGACCTGCGGTAGACAGCAGGAACGTCTGTGAGTGATTGCGGCGCCAGGCGATTGCCAGCATCACCACCACAATGGTGAGGCTGGTAATCAGCAGCGGCGCAAGCGCGATAAAGTGTTGGATCGTGAATTCCATAGCGCTCTTACCGGGCCGAAGCGAGTTGAGTGAAGGCGGTGCTCAACCACTGCTGCACGCCATGCATCGTGGCGGCAGAGGTGTCGAGGAACGGTTGCGGATACACGCCGATATACACCAGCAATGCCGCAAGGCCGAGCACCATGATCAGTTCGCGAGCATCCATCCCTTTAAGGACAGCGTCCGACTTGGTCGGGCCGAAGTAGGCGCGGTGGATCATGATCAGCGAGTAGACCGAACCGAACACCAGGCCGGAGGTGGCAATCGCGGTGATCCATGGCGCACTGACGAAGCTGCCCATCAGGATCAGGAACTCGCCGACAAAGTTACCGGTGCCCGGCAAGCCCAGGGAGGCGGCTGCAAAGAACAGGCTGATCGCCGGCAGGTAGGCGATACGCGACCAGATGCCGCCCATTTCACGCATGTCACGGGTGTGCAGGCGCTCGTACAGTTGGCCACTGAGGATAAACAGTGCGGCTGCCGAAACACCGTGAGCCAGCATCTGGATCACCGCGCCTTGCAACGCCAGCTGGCTGCCGGAGTAGATGCCGATCAGTACGAAACCCATGTGGGAAACGGACGAGAAGGCAATCAGACGCTTGATGTCGGTTTGTGCGAAGGCCAGGAACGCGCCGTAGAAGATCCCGATCAGACCCAGGGTCATGGCAATCGGCGCGAACTCGGCCGAAGCATTCGGGAACAGCGGCAAGGCGAAACGCAGCAGGCCGTAGGCCGCCGTCTTCAACAGGATACCGGCCAGGTCCACGGAACCTGCGGTGGGTGCCTGGGCGTGAGCGTCAGGCAACCAGGAGTGGAACGGTACCACTGGCAGCTTCACCGCGAAGGCGATGAAGAAACCGAGCATGAGAATGTACTCGGTGGTCATCGACATCTTGGTTTTCAACAGGTCGGCGTAGTTGAAGGTAATCACGCCGGTGTTGTTGAAGTTGACCAGGACCAGGCCCAGGATCGCCACCAACATGATCAGGCCGGAAGCCTGGGTGAAGATGAAGAACTTGGTCGCCGCGTAGATCCGGGTTTTCTTGCCGTCCGAAGAACTGTGACCCCAGAGCGCGATGAGGAAGTACATCGGCACCAGCATCATTTCCCAGAAGAAGAAGAACATGAACAGGTCCAGCGCAAGGAACACGCCGACAACGCCGCCCAGGATCCACATCAGGTTCAGGTGGAAGAAGCCCACGTGACGCTCGATTTCTTTCCAGGAGCAGAGTACCGAGAGGATACCCAGCAGGCCGGTCAGCAGGATCATCAACAGCGACAGGCCATCGAGGGCCAGGTGCACGTTGATGCCGAAGCGTTCGATCCAGACGTGCTTGAATTCAAGCGCGAAGGTTGGATCGACACCCGGTGCCGGAGCAAATGAATAGTCGCCATGGGCCCACAGCCAGAGGCCGAGTGCGAGTTCCAGGGACATGGTCAGCAACGCAATCCAGCGGGGCAGGGTAGCGCCGAAGCGCTCGCCCATCCAGCAGAGCAGGCCGCCGATAAAAGGGATCAGGATTAGCCAGGGCAGAATCATGACGGGCTCGTTTCCTTTCGCAAGTTCGCAAAGTTCATATCAGACCGCTACCACTACGATGGCGCCGATCACCAGCACGGCACCGGCCGCCATGGAAGCTGCATACCAACGCAATTGGCCGGTCTCGGTGCGGCTCAGGGCGGTGTGACCGGCCTTGGCGGCACGCGGGATCAAACCAATGGTCTGGTCGAGCGGGTCTTTGCGCAGTACATGGCTGATCGCAAGGTAAGGCTTGACGAACAGTTTGTCGTAGATCCAGTCGAAGCCCCAGGCAGCGAACCACCAGGCCGAAAGGAAGCGGCCAATGCCACTGTTGGCCACGGCAGTGACGAAGCGACGCTTGCCGAGGAACAACATGGCCGCCAGCAGGATACCGGCGATGGCGATGGCGCCCGAGGCGATTTCCAGGCTGTGCTTGGCGTCGCCGCCGGCATGCCCGACGCTTTGTGGCAGTACGCCAGCCAGTGGCGGGGTGATCATGGCGCCGACGAAGGTCGACAGGATGATCAGCACCGACAGTGGCAGCCAGTGGGAAATGCCGTGACCTGCGTGGGCTTCGGTCTTGGCTTCACCGTGGAACGTGATGAAGATCAGGCGGAAGGTGTACAGCGAGGTCATGAATGCGCCAACCAGACCGGCGTACAGCAGGCCTTGGTTACCGCTGGCAAAGGCTTCCCAGAGGATTTCGTCTTTGGAGTAGAAACCTGCGGTCACCAGTGGCAGGGCTGCAAGCGCCGCGCCGCCGACGATGAAGCTGGCGTAGGCCAATGGCAGTTTCTTCCACAGGCCGCCCATCTTGAAGATGTTCTGCTCGTGGTGGCAGGCAACGATCACCGCACCGGACGCCAGGAACAGCAGGGCCTTGAAGAAGGCGTGGGTCATCAGGTGGAAGATCGCGCCGTCCCAGGCGCCGACGCCCAGGGCCAGGAACATGTAGCCGATCTGGCTCATGGTCGAGTAAGCGAGGATCCGCTTGATGTCGGTCTGCACCAGCGCGGCGAAGCCGGCCAGCACCAGGGTCACGCCACCCACCAGGCCCACCAGGTGCAGGATTTCCGGCGCCAGGGTGAACAGGCCGTGGGTACGGGCGATCAGGTAGACACCGGCGGTCACCATGGTGGCGGCGTGGATCAGTGCCGAAACCGGGGTAGGACCGGCCATGGCGTCTGCCAGCCAGGTTTGCAGTGGCAGTTGTGCCGACTTACCGACAGCGCCGCCCAGCAGCATCAGGGTTGCCAGGGTGATCCAGAAGTCGCCGACCTGGAATTTCTGCGGTGCCAGCACCAGCAGTTCCTGGATATTCAGCGTGCCCACCTGTTGGAACAGGATGAACAGGCCGATGGCCATGAACACGTCGCCGATCCGGGTCACGACAAACGCCTTGAGTGCCGCGTTACCGTTGTTGCGGTTGCTGTAGTAGAAACCGATCAACAGGTACGAGCACAGGCCCACGCCTTCCCAGCCGAAGTACAGGAACAACAGGTTATCGCCCAGCACCAGGAACAGCATGCTGGCGATAAACAGGTTGGTGTAGGCGAAGAAGCGCGAGTAACCGGCCTCACCGCGCATGTACCAGGACGCGAACAGGTGGATCAGGAAGCCCACGCCCACCACCACGCCGAGCATGGTGATCGACAGGCCGTCGACGTAGAGGGCGAAGTCAGGCTTGAAGCCTTCGACCGCCATCCACTGCCACAGCACCAGGGTGTAGTGACCCGCTTCTGGTGGCGCAACGTTGAATTGCCAGATGACGTAGGCGGCGACAATCGCCGACAGGCCAATGGAACCCACGCCGACCAGGGCCGAGAGGTTTTCCGACCAGCGTCCACGGGAGAACGACAGCAGCAGGAAACCGATCAGGGGAAATACGAAAGTCAGAAAGATCATGTTCATCCGCGCATCTCACTGGCAGCGTCGATATCAAGCGTGTGGAAGCGACGGTACAGTTGCAGCAGGATCGCCAGGCCAATACTGGCCTCGGCGGCTGCCAGGCTGATCACCAGGATGAACATCACTTGCCCATCCGGCTGGCCCCAACGCGCACCCGCCACGATGAAGGCCAGTGCAGCAGCGTTCATCATGATTTCCAGGCTCATCAACACGAACAGAATGTTGCGGCGAACCATCAGGCCGACCAGGCCAAGGCAGAACAGGATGCCGGCGACCGCCAGACCATGCTCCAAAGGGATAGCAGGCATCGTCATTGCTCCTTGGCTTCGTTGCGGCCCAAGTGGAAGGCAGTGATGGCTGCAGCGAGCAGCAGCATCGAAGCCAGTTCGACCACCAGCAGGTACGGGCCGAACAGGCTGATGCCCACGGCCTTGGCGTCCACGGTGGTGTGGCCGATGGCCTGGCCGCTCTGGTGAGCGAACAGTACATACAGCAGTTCAGCCAGCAGCAGCGCTGCCAGGATCACCGGGCCAAGCCAGATGCCGGGCTTGAGCCAGACGCGCTCCTGGGCGACCGAAGCCGGCCCCAGGTTGAGCATCATCACCACAAACACGAACAGCACCATGATGGCGCCAGCGTAGGCGATCACTTCCAGGACACCGGCAAACGGTGCGCCGAGGCTGAAAAAGGTCATGGCCACGGCGATCAGCGAAATGATCAGGTAGAGCAGGGCGTGCACGGGGTTGGTGTTGGTGATCACGCGAAGCGTGGACACCACTGCAATACCCGATGCGAAATAGAAAGCGAATTCCATCTTTCTTCCTTAAGGCAGCAAGCTCTTCACGTTGATCGGCTCGGCTTCGTTTTGTGCGGCGCCTTTGGGCTTACCGGCAACGGCCATACCTGCAACACGATAGAAGTTGTAATCAGGGTTTTTACCGGGACCAGAGATCAACAGATCTTCTTTCTCGTACACCAGGTCCTGACGTTTGAACTCGGCCATTTCGAAATCCGGTGTCAGCTGGATTGCGGTGGTCGGGCAAGCTTCCTCGCAGAGGCCGCAGAAAATGCAGCGCGAGAAGTTGATGCGGAAGAAGTCCGGGTACCAGCGACCGTCTTCGGTTTCAGCTTTCTGCAGGGAGATACAGCCAACCGGGCACGCCACGGCGCACAGGTTGCAGGCTACGCAACGCTCTTCGCCATCGGGGTCGCGGGTCAGTACGATACGGCCGCGATAACGCGGCGGCAGGTACACCGCTTCTTCCGGGTATTGCAGGGTGTCGCGTTTGCGAAAGCCATGGCCGAAAACCATCACCAGGCTTCGCAACTGGGTACCGGTACCCTTAACGATGTCGCCAATATATTTGAACATGGGTCAAATCCTCACTGAACCGCGCCCGCTGGCGTGTTCAACAACACAACGGCAGCAGTCACCAGCAAATTGATCAGGGTCAGCGGCAGGCAGAAGCGCCAGCTGAAATCCATCACCTGGTCGTATCGTGGACGCGGAATGGAAGCGCGCAGCAGGATAAACAACATGATGAAGAACGCGGTCTTGAGGAAGAACCAGAAGAACGCCAACTGCGGCAGGATGCCGAACGGACCGTGCCAGCCGCCGAAGAACAGCGTGACCAGCAGGGCCGAGATCAAGATGATGCCGATGTACTCACCGACGAAGAACATGCCCCATTTCATGCCGGCATATTCAATGTGGTAACCGTCGGCCAGTTCCTGTTCCGCTTCGGGCTGGTCGAAAGGGTGACGGTGAGTCACGGCCACGCCAGCGATGAAGAAGGTACAGAAGCCGAAGAACTGCGGAATGATGAACCACAGGTTCTGTGCCTGGTACTCGACGATGTCGCGCATGTTGAACGAGCCCACCTGCACCACGATGCCCATCAGCGCCAGGCCCATGAACACTTCGTAGGACACAGTCTGGGCCGAGGCCCGCAAGCTGCCCAGCAGGGCGAACTTGTTGTTACTGGCCCAGCCGGCGAACAGCACCGCGTAGACCGACAGACCGGCCATGGCGAAGAAGAACAGCAAGCCGATGTTCAGGTCCGCCACGCCCCAGGTCGGGGTGATCGGGATGATCGCGAAGGCGATCAGCAAGGCGCTCATGGCCACGACCGGTGCCAGGGTGAAGATCACCTTGTCGGCAAACGGCGGGGTCCAGTCTTCCTTGAAGAACATTTTCAGCATGTCGGCAGCGATCTGGAACATACCAAATGGGCCAACGCGGTTCGGACCGTAACGGTCCTGCCACCAGCCCAGCAGGCGACGTTCGACGAAGCTGAGCAGGGCGCCCGCGACGACCACGGCCAACAGGATCACGATGGCCTTGACGACCGAGATGATCACGTCGATCACTTCAGGGGTGAACCAGGTCATTGCGCTGCCTCCTGCAGACCGTCAACGGTTTGGCCAAAGATCGCAGGAGGAATCCCGGCGAGGCCTTTTGGCAGTGCAACCAGGCCAGCACCCAGCTCGTCGTTGATGCGCAGCGGCAGACGCAGGGTCTGGCCGGCTACGTTCACGCTGAGCAGGGCACCGTCGTTGACGCCCAGGCGATCGGCTTCGGACTTGGCCACGGACACGTAGGCTTGTGGAATGCGCTCTTGCACCGGTGCGGCTTTGGAAGAGGTCTCTTCGCTGCCGAACAGGTGGAAGAACGGCACAACCTGCCAGGTGCCCGGGGCCGGGTTGAACGGACGCGGTACTGCAGCGAACCAGTTCAGCGAATCGCCGGTGCTTTCGATCAGGCGGGTGCCCGGGTCGCCAGCGCGGATATGACCACCGACTTCGTCCTGGAACTTGTTCCAGGCCTGCGGCGAGTTCCAGCCCGGCGACCAGGCAAATGGCACCTGCTGACGGGGCTCGACCGAACCCGAGTAGCCTTCCATGGAGAAGGCGAACGCGGTGTCGTTGTCTTGCGGGGTACGCGGTTCGTGCACGCTGATATCAGCGCGCATGGCGGTACGCCCGGAGTAACGCAGCGGTTCACGGGCCAGCTTCATGCCCTTGATGCGGAACGCGGCGGACGGTGCGGCATCGACGATACGCGCCAACTGCGGTGCGCTCGCGGCGACGGCTGCGGTGACGTGGTCGAGCTGGGTCCAGTCGATCGGCTGGTTCAGCAGGGTTGCGCGCAGGGCATGCAGCCAGCGCCAGCCTTCGTGAACCAGGATGCTGGCGTCCATGTACTTTGGATCGAACACCTGGAAGAAGCGCTGGGCGCGGCCTTCCTGGCTGACCAGGGTCCCGTCGCCTTCGGCGAAGGTGGCGGCTGGCAGCACCAGGTGGGCGCGGTCGCTGGTGGCGGTCTTCTGGTGATCGGCGACGATCAGCACTTTGGCAGCATTCAGCGCGGCATCGACCTTGGTCGCATCGGTGCGGGTGTACAGGTCGTTTTCCAGTACCACGATGGCGTCCGCAGTGCCGTCGATTACGGCCTGCAGGGCGCTGTCCAGGGACTCGCCACCGAGCATGGCCAGGCCAAGGCTGTTGGCTTCCGGCACGACCAGGCTGATGGAGCCGTTCTTCTCGCGCAGCTTCAAGGCTTTGGCGATGTTGGCGGCGGCCTCGATCAGCGCCTTGGAACCCAGCGAGGTACCGGCAATGATCAGTGGACGCTTGGCCGCCAGCAGGGCATCGGCGATGCGCTGGGCCAGGGCTGCAGCTTCTGCATCCAGGCCTTCGACGGCAGGGGCGCTGGCGTCGAGGGCGTGGGCCACGGCGAAACCGATGCGAGCCAGGTCGTCGGGTGCTGCGTGTACGCATTCTTCGGCGATATCGTCGAGCTTGGTTTCAGCCAGGCTGGCGATAAACAGCGGGTTCAGCGCGTGCTGGCCGATGTTTTTCACCGCGGCGTCGAGCCACGGCTGGACGCGCATGGCGTCGGCCATTTCTTCGGCCTTGCCTTTGACCGACTGGCGCAGCGACAGGGCGATACGTGCGGCGGTCTGGGTCAGGTCTTCACCGAGCACGAAAATCGCGTCGTGGTCTTCGATGTCGCGCATGTTCGGTACTGGCAGCGGGCTGTCATTGAGCACTTGCAGGACCAGGCGAATGCGCTCCAGCTCACCGGCTTCAATACCGCTGTAGAAGTGCTCGGCGCCTACCAGCTCGCGCAACGCGTAGTTGCTTTCGAGGCTGGCGCGTGGCGAACCGATACCCACGATGTTGCGCCCGCGCAGCAGGTCAGCGGCTTTATCCAGCGCCGCGTCCAGGCTCAGCTTGGCGCCATCGGCCAGCAATGGCTGGCGAGGGCGGTCTTCGCGGTTGACGTAGCCATAGCCGAAACGGCCACGGTCGCACAGGAAGTACTGGTTGACCGAACCGTTGAAGCGGTTTTCGATGCGACGCAGTTCGCCGTAGCGCTCGCCCGGGGAGATGTTGCAACCGCTGGAGCAGCCATGGCAGATGCTCGGCGAGAACTGCATGTCCCACTTGCGGTTGTAGCGCTCGGAGTGGGTCTTGTCGGTAAACACACCGGTCGGGCAGACCTCGGTGAGGTTGCCGGAGAACTCGCTTTCGAGCACGCCGTCTTCAACGCGACCGAAGTACACGTTGTCGTGGGCGCCGAATACGCCCAGGTCGGTGCCGCCGGCGTAGTCTTTATAGAAGCGCACACAGCGATAGCAGGCGATGCAGCGGTTCATTTCGTGGGAAATGAACGGGCCGAGGTCCTGGTTCTGGTGGGTACGCTTGGTGAAGCGATAACGGCGCTCGTTGTGGCCGGTCATCACCGTCATATCTTGCAGGTGGCAGTGACCGCCTTCCTCACAGACCGGGCAGTCGTGGGGATGGTTGGTCATCAGCCATTCGACAACGCTGGCGCGGAACGCCTTGGATTCATCATCGTCGATGGAAATCCAGGTGTTGTCGGTGGCCGGCGTCATGCAGGACATAACGATACGACCACGGGTGTCGTTTTCGTCGGTGTACTGCTTGACCGCACACTGGCGACAGGCACCGACGCTACCAAGCGCGGGGTGCCAGCAGAAATAAGGGATGTCGAGGCCTAGTGACAGACACGCCTGTAACAGGTTGTCCGCCCCATCGACTTCGAGCGCTTTGCCGTCTACGTGGATAGTGGCCATGGTTCAAAGTTCTTCGTTGGCCCGTTGTCAGCGGGCGTGGCTAATGGAATCTTGTTATTCATGTGCATCAACACAGCCTTCAAGGCGTCAGCACATGACAAGGCGAAGGGCACGGACCCTTCGCCTATTGAAGCGTTACGCGCCGACTACGATCGGCTTTGCCAGAGGCGGGACGGCGGCGCTTTTGGGCGCGATGCCGGCTTCGAACTCCGAGCGGAAGTACTTGATTGCGCTGCCCAGTGGCTCCACGGCGCCCGGTGCGTGAGCACAGAAGGTCTTGCCCGGGCCGAGGAAACCCACGAGGCCCAGCAGGGTCTCGATATCCCCCGGCTGGCCTTCGCCTTTCTCGATCGCCATCAGGAGCTTGACGCTCCATGGCAAGCCATCGCGGCACGGGGTGCAGAAGCCACAGGATTCGCGAGCGAAGAACTGCTCCATGTTGCGCAGCAGCGAGACCATGTTCACGGTGTTGTCCACCGCCATCGCCAGGCCGGTACCCATCCGGGTGCCCACCTTGCCGATGCCGCCGGCATACATCTGTGCGTCGAGGTGCTCGGGCAACAGGAAACCGGTGCCGGCGCCGCCTGGCTGCCAGGCCTTGAGGGTGTAGCCGTCGCGCATGCCGCCGGCGTAGTCCTCGAACAGCTCACGGGCGGTCACGCCGAATGGCAGTTCCCACAGGCCAGGGTTCTTGACCTTGCCGGAGAAGCCCATGAGCTTGGTGCCCATGTCTTCGCTGCCTTCGCGGGCCAGGGATTTGTACCAGTCCACGCCGTCGGCGATGATCGCCGGCACGTTGCACAGGGTCTCGACGTTGTTCACGCACGTAGGCTTGCCCCACACGCCAACGGCGGCAGGGAAGGGCGGCTTGGAGCGTGGGTTGGCGCGGCGGCCTTCGAGGGAGTTGATCAGGGCGGTTTCTTCACCGCAGATATAACGCCCGGCGCCGGTATGCACGAACAGTTCGAAGTCAAAACCCGAACCGAGGATGTTCTTGCCCAACAGGCCTGCGGCCTTGGCTTCGGCCACGGCACGGTTCAGGTGCTTGGCGGCGGTGGTGTATTCGCCACGCAGGAAGATGTAGCCCCGGTAGGTTTTCAGCGCACGGGCACTGATCAGCATGCCTTCGATCAGCAGATGGGGCAGTTGCTCCATCAGCATGCGGTCTTTCCAGGTGTTGGGCTCCATCTCATCCGCGTTGCACAGCAGGTAACGGATGTTGATGGATTCGTCTTTAGGCATCAGGCCCCACTTCACACCCGTGGGGAAGCCTGCACCACCGCGACCTTTAAGGCCTGCGTCCTTCACGGTCTGGACGATATCGTCCTGGGCCATGTCGGCAAAGGCTTTGCGCGCTGCGGCGTAACCGTTCTTGGCCTGGTACTCGTCAAGCCATACCGCCTCGCCGTCGTCACGCAGGCGCCAGGTCAGCGGGTGAGTCTCGGCCGAACGCTTGATCAGGTTGGCGGGACCAAAGGAAGTCAGGGTCATGGGTAGCCCTCGAGCAATTGGGTGACGCCAGCAGCCTGGACGTCGCCGAATGTGTCGTCGTCGATCATCAACGCCGGCGCCTTGTCACAGTTGCCCAGGCAGCACACCGGCAGCAGCGTGAAGCGACCGTCTGCAGTGGTTTGGCCCAGGCCGATGCCCAGCTTGCTCTGGATCGCGTCGACCACCGACTCGTGGCCACCGATGTAGCAGACCATGCTGTCGCACACGCGAATGATGTGGCGGCCGACCGGCTGGCGGAAGATCTGGCTGTAGAACGTCGCCACGCCTTCCACATCGCTGGCCGGGATGCCGAGGATCTCGCCGATGGCGTAGAGGGCACCATCGGGCACCCAGCCACGTTCCTTCTGGACGATCTTCAAGGCTTCGATAGACGCCGCGCGCGGGTCTTCGTAGTGATGCAGCTCGTGCTCGATGGCCGAGCGCTCGGTTTCACTCAAGGTGAAACGGTCTGTCTGGATAAGCGTGCTGTTCATGCTTAGCGGTCCACGTCGGCCATAACGAAATCGATACTACCCAGGTACGCAATCAAGTCCGCGACCATCTCGCCTTTGATCACCGAAGGGATCTGCTGCAAGTGGGCAAAGCTTGGGGTACGAATCCGGGTGCGGTAGCTCATGGTGCCGCCATCGCTCGTCAGGTAATAACTGTTGATACCCTTGGTCGCTTCAATCATCTGGAAGGACTCGTTGGCCGGCATGACCGGGCCCCACGAGACTTGCAGGAAGTGCGTGATCAGGGTTTCGATGTGCTGCAGGGTGCGCTCTTTAGGCGGCGGCGTGGTCAGCGGGTGATCCGCCTTGTACGGGCCGGCCGGCATGTTGCGCATGCACTGCTCGATGATTTTCAGGCTCTGGCGCATTTCTTCGACGCGCACGATGCAACGGTCGTAGGCATCGCCGTTGGCCGCCAGCGGGACTTCGAACTCGAAGTTCTCGTAGCCGGAGTACGGGCGCGCCTTGCGCAGGTCGAAATCGCAACCGGTCGAACGCAGGCCAGCACCGGTGACACCCCACTCCAGGGCCTCCTTGGTGTTGTACTGGGCGACGCCGATGGTCCGGCCCTTGAGGATGCTGTTATCCAGCGCAGCCTTTTGGTACTCGTCCAGACGCTTGGGCATCCAGTCGATGAATTCCTTGACCAGGCGCTCCCAGCCGTTCGGCAGGTCGTGGGCCACACCGCCGATGCGGTACCAGGCCGGGTGCAGGCGGAAGCCGGTGATGGCTTCGATGACCTTGTACGCACGCTGACGGTCGGTGAAGGTGAAGAACACCGGGGTCATGGCGCCGACGTCCTGGATATAGGTACCCAGGAACAGCAGGTGGCTGGTGATCCGGAAGAACTCGGCCATCATGATGCGGATGGTGTCGACGCGGTCCGGAACCTTGATGCCGGCCAGCTTCTCGACCGAGAGCACGTACGGCAGGTTGTTCATCACGCCGCCGAGGTAGTCGATACGGTCGGTGTACGGGATGAAGCTGTGCCAGGACTGGCGTTCGGCCATTTTCTCGGCACCACGGTGGTGGTAGCCGATGTCCGGTACGCAGTCGACGATTTCTTCGCCGTCCAGTTGCAGGATGATGCGGAAGGCACCGTGGGCCGAAGGGTGGTTCGGGCCCAGGTTGAGGAACATATAGTCCTCGTTGGTGCCGGAGCGTTTCATGCCCCAGTCTTCCGGACGGAAGCGCGCCGCTTCTTCTTCAAGCTGCTGCTTGGCCAGGTTGAGGCTGAACGGATCGAATTCGGTGGCGCGGGCAGGGAAGTCCTTGCGCAGCGGGTGACCTTCCCAGGTTGGCGGCATCATGATGCGCGTCAAGTGCGGGTGGCCCGGGAAGTCGATGCCGAACATGTCCCAGACTTCGCGTTCGTACCAGCTGGCGTTCGGCCAAATACCGGTCACGGTCGGGATGCTCAGGTCGCTTTCCGACAGGGCGACCTTGATCATCACGTCGCTGTTACGTTCCAGCGACATCAGGTGATAGAACACGGTGAAATCAGCGCCGCTCGGCAGCCCCTGGCGCTTGGTGCGCAGACGCTCGTCCACGCCATGCAGGTCATAGAGCATGACGTACGGCTTGGGCAGGTTGCGCAGGAAGGTCAGGACTTCGACGAGCTTGGCACGCGCCACCCACAGCACCGGCATACCGGTGCGTGTGGCCTGGGCAGTGAAGGCGTCAGGGCCAAAACGGTTATTGAGTTCGACGACCACATCCTGGTCGTCTGCCTTATAAGGCGGGATGTACAGAGCACTGCCTGTAGTCATGGTTTTTTATCGCTTTCGGTCAACGTAAAGAATGAAGCCAGGTTTTCGTTCTATAAAAGAAGCGGTTCTGGATCAGACTTCGTCGGGGCTGCGCAGGTTGGTGACTGCGATTCGCTGTTCGCGGCGCTGTTCCTTTTGTGACGGCATCTCGGCGCGGTACACGCCTTGATCGCCGACAACCCAGGACAGTGGGCGACGCTCCTTGCCAATCGACTCCTGCAGCAGCATCAAGCCTTGCAGGAAAGCTTCAGGGCGGGGCGGGCAGCCAGGCACGTAGACGTCCACGGGCAGGAACTTGTCGACCCCCTGAACCACGGAGTAGATGTCGTACATGCCACCGGAGTTGGCGCACGAACCCATGGAGATAACCCACTTCGGCTCGAGCATTTGCTCGTAGAGACGCTGGATGATCGGCGCCATCTTGATAAAGCAGGTACCGGCGATAACCATGAAATCCGCCTGACGCGGCGATGCCCGGATAACCTCGGCGCCAAAGCGCGCGATGTCGTGGGGCGCCGTGAAGGCGGTGGTCATTTCCACGTAGCAGCACGAAAGGCCGAAGTTGTACGGCCACAGGGAGTTCTTACGCCCCCAGTTGACCGCGCCACTCAGCACGTCTTCCAGCTTGCCCATGTAGATGTTTTTGTGGACTTGGTCTTCTAACGGATCGGAGACGGTTTCCCGCTCGCCGATGGGGTACTGATCGTTAGGAGCATCCGGGTCGATCCTGGTGAGATTGTATTGCATCGCCAAAGCCTCATTGTTTCAGCTTCGCTTGCCGCTTGCGACGAGCTTCCGGAGCCCAGTCAAGGGCGCCCACTCGGAACAGGTAGACAAGACCTGCCAACAGAATTGCTATGAAAACGAGAGCTTCGACGAATCCGGTCCAGCCGCTTTCGCGGACGGACACAGACCAGGCAAAGAGAAAGAGGGCTTCGATATCGAAGATCACGAACAGCATCGCGACCAGATAGAATTTGGCTGAGAGCCGCAAGCGGGCGCCACCTGTAGGTAGCATGCCGGACTCGAACGGTTCGTTTTTGCTGCGGCCCCAGGCTTTTGACCCGAGGAGGCTGGAAACACCGAGCATGAAGGCGCAGAGGCCGACAACACCGAGGAGGAAAATGGCAAAGCCCCAGTTGTGGGCCATGAGTCCTGTCGCTTCGGTCATGCTGGAAATCCTTAACAGAGAGCAAAGGTCTCTGAGCTCGAAAAAGTAACGACGCAGTGACGATATGTCGCAGCGCAATCAATCGCGGTGATTTTATGGCTAAACACCTAGCAAGTAAAATTCCTGTGGCTAAATTATTCGCTGAAATAAGGACATAGTGCACCTTTGTGGGGCTGTAGCCCAGACGCTGCGGGCATTAGCTTGATTTTAATCAATTGTGTTTTGTTTAGGGTGTAACGAAGTTTTATTGCTCTAAATGATAATGAATATTGTTTGCGAGAGTTTTAAGCGGGTGTTGAGTGCGTCGCGGGGAAAGTTGTTGTTACTTGCCCGTATGGCGCAAGTTGCCAGCGCGCAACTTTTAACTGATTTTTCCTAAGCCAATACCGCTCTGGATCAAGGTTTTGCTCAAAAAGTCGTTTTGACTCGGTTTCTGTGGGAGTCGGGCTTTTCGGATCGCCGCATCGCCGCGATGGCGGTGGGGCATTAGGCAAATGGGTGGCTGAAACGCCGCTACCGCAGGCAGGCCAGCTCCCACATTGGGTTTCGGGAGGGGGGGCAGTAACCTTTCGCCCAGGCAAAAAAACGCCCCGAACCAGTCGGGGCGTCAGATCGTGCGGCACTGCGGTTAGCTTTCTATCGGGCCCGCAATGGCCGTGTACTCAGGTCACTTAGTGAAACTGTTCTTCTTCGGTCGAGCCGGTCAGCGCGGTCACGGACGAGGTGCCGCCCTGGATCACGGTGGTCATGTCGTCGAAGTAGCCGGTGCCCACTTCCTGCTGGTGCGCCACGAAGGTGTAGCCTTTGGCGGCGTCAGCGAATTCCTGCTCTTGCAGCTTCACGTAGGCAGTCATGTCGTTGCGGGCGTAGTCGTGCGCCAGGTTGAACATGCTGTGCCACATGTTGTGAATGCCGGCCAGGGTGATGAACTGGTGCTTGTAGCCCATGGCGGACAGTTCGCGCTGGAACTTGGCGATGGTCGCGTCGTCCAGGTTCTTCTTCCAGTTGAAAGAAGGCGAGCAGTTGTAGGACAGCAGTTGGTCCGGGTATTCCTTCTTGATCGCCTCGGCGAAGCGACGGGCTTCGTCCAGGTCTGGCTTGGCGGTTTCGCACCAGATCAGGTCGGCGTACGGTGCGTAGGCCAGGCCGCGGGCAATTGCTTGATCCAGGCCAGCGCGTACCTTGTAGAAACCTTCCTGGGTGCGCTCGCCAGTCACGAACGGCTGGTCGTACGGGTCGCAGTCCGAAGTCAGCAGGTCAGCAGCGTTGGCGTCGGTACGGGCCAGGATGATGGTCGGCGTGCCGGCAACGTCCGCTGCCAGACGGGCAGCGGTCAGCTTCTGTACGGCTTCCTGGGTCGGAACCAGTACCTTGCCGCCCATGTGGCCGCATTTTTTCACGGAAGCCAGTTGGTCTTCGAAGTGCACGCCGGCGGCGCCTGCTTCGATCATGCTTTTCATCAGCTCGTAGGCGTTCAGTACACCACCGAAACCGGCTTCGGCGTCAGCCACGATTGGCGCGAAGTAGTCGATGTAGCCTTCGTCGCCCGGACCTTTACCGGCTTTCCACTGGATCTGGTCGGCGCGGCGGAACGAGTTGTTGATGCGCTTGACCACGGTTGGCACGGAGTCCACCGGGTACAGCGATTGGTCAGGGTACATGGACTCGGCGGAGTTGTTGTCCGCAGCCACTTGCCAGCCGGACAGGTAGATCGCCTGGATACCGGCCTTGACTTGTTGCACAGCCTGGCCGCCGGTCAGGGCGCCCATGCAGTTGACGAAATCTTTCTCGGGGCGGAAGGACGGCTTGGCGCCCTGGGTAACCAGCTTCCACAGCTTCTCGGCGCCCAGTTTTGCAAAGGTGTGCTCGGGTTGAACCGAGCCGCGCAGGCGGACGACGTCAGCAGCGGAGTAAGCGCGAGTCACGCCTTTCCAGCGTGGGTTTTCAGCCCAGTCTTTTTCAAGGGCTGCAATTTGCTGTTCGCGTGTCAGTGCCATGGGGAAAAACCTCGTCGCGTCTTTTGTGGAAAAACTACTGGGTTGAAAATTCCGTTTTGCCAGCCACGCATTCAGTACGTGGTTATGGCTGCTCGCTGACCAGAAGCTTAGGCGGTCAAGTTGGGCTTGGCGGGGAAGGCGACGGGATGAACGATAGGCTCAAGGGAGAAAGTGAGCAGGTAGAGGCGAACCGAGAACAGTCTTCGGGCGTCGTGGGCCTTTGTACGATCCAACAGTGTGTTGCCGGGTTACCTGGTTAGCTTCCGTCCCTCGGGACAACTTCGTTCCAGTCGCAACCTCGTCAAACACGCCTTGTGGGCGGTACAGACACGAATCGGCTCAGGTGGGTAACTTGGAGCGACGATCCGAAGGCCCTTGCCAGGGCCCCTGATTAGCGGGAGCGAGGCCATCATGCCCATGCTTTTTTGGATCGTCAAATGTTTTGTAGTGCTTTTTTTATGGCACTACATCTTTGGTCTAATACGACTAATCAGTCAGTTTTTGGTGCTTCAGTTCAAGGTGTCGACTTTGACCCGCACTGTCAGGTCATCCCGACCCTGAGTCGAGTAGGTGCGGGTTGCGCCCTGTTTGTCGGCCTGGGTCTGGCGATTGATGCCGGCTAGGGTGATCCACTCACCCAGGCGCCCGCTGACGGTTGTGTCGGTACTTTGCACGTTCACTACATCGGGACGCTCCTGGCTCATGCGGTCACGATTGGTGCTGATGCTCAGGTGCACGGTCTCGCCGGTGACGCTGGCGGTGACATAGAAGCCCTGGGTGACGTTGCGGTACTGGGTCTGGTTTTGTGGGCGGCCATAGGCGTCGGGCTGGGTGGTGGTCAGTGGCACGCTCTGGCCGACCTGGATCAGTGCGGGCACGCCTTCGCTGGCCTGGATCTGCTGGATCCCGCCGTCACGGCTTTCGGTGCTGTAGGTGATGACCTGGCGGTTGGCCTGCTGATTGTTTTCGTTGGTGTCGACGGTGATCAGCAAGCGTTTGGAGGGTGTATCCAGTTGTGCGAGCAGGGCGCGCAGGGCCTGGATCCTGTCGGGCTCGGCATTGACGATCAACTGATTGCCGTAGGCGCTGACAGTGCCGTCCTTGCCAATGAAATTCTGCGCCACGGGTAACAGGTCGGCGCTGGTGCGGTTGTTCAAGGGTACGACTTCGGTGGCTGCCATTGCCGAAAAGCTGACGGCCATGAGCAGGCTGGCGACTAGGGTGCGTAGGGACATGTCCGTTATCTCTGCAAGTCATTTGGGCTTGATGGTGCCAGTTTATCGGCCCGGCGGGGCGCAAGTTGAATCGTAGACGGCAAAAGGCCCTGGCATCGGTGGATGGCAGGGCCTTTTTGGGGGGCTGCTAATGACGCCTTCGCGAGCAAGCCCGCTCCCACTTTTGACCGCATTTCAGGGGTCGAGCTCGATCAAGTGTGGGAGCGGGCTTGCTCGCGAAGGGAGCGACTGGGTCTAAAGTCAGCCCTCGCGCTCCATATCAACATGGGGAATCCCGACTTCCAGGAATTCCCCGCTGACGATCTTGAACCCCAACCGCTCATAGAACGGCGCGGCATACACCTGTGCACTGAGGAACTGCCGGGTCTGGCCGCGTTTCTCGGCCTCGCCAATCACCGCTTCCATCAGTTTGTCGCCGACCTTCAGCCCGCGCCAGTCCTTGAGGACTGACACGCGACCGATCTCGCCGCTGGGCAGCAGGCGCGCCGTGCCAATGGGGAAGTCGCCTTCGAACGCGAGGAAATGCATGGCCCCGGCGTCGTCTGCGTCCCATTCCAGCTCAGGTGGAACCGATTGTTCAGCGATAAATACCGCTTCACGAATGCGCCGAATCTCGGCGATATCCTTTTGCCAGTCCGCGACACTTACGTGAATTTTATTCATCGGCAAACCCCAGGCTTCCTTGCTTGACCAGTTCGCACAGCAGGTCGCGGCCATCTTCATCAACCAGCCACGGGCCCAGGTTGTCGACGTGCAGGGCGTCGGCCGCGCAGATCAACTTCAGCAGTTCGCGCAGTTTGCCCGGCAGGTAACGGCTCTGGCCGCTGGCGAACAGCAATACATCGTCGTCCACTTCCGACCAGGCCAGGCGCGCGCTCGGGTTGCGGATCAGGACTGCACCGTCTTCCAGGCTGCTGATCACTTCATCCTGCGCCAGCTCTTCGGGGCCGGCGACCAGTTCCGGGTAGCGCGGCTCGGTCATGAATTGGCCGAACCAGGTCAGCAGCATGCGCTCGTCGCTCATGTGCTCGGCCAGCAGGCTTTTCAGGCGGTCGAGGGCGTCGCTCTGGATCTGGTGCGGGTCACTGACGGGCTGGACGTCGGCGTCGGTGTAGCGCTCTTCATCCGTCAGGTACTGGCTGAGGAAGTCGGTGAAGTGGGTCAGCACTTCGGCGGCGCTCGGTGCGCGGAAGCCGACCGAGTAGGTCATGCAGTCATCTTCGGCGATGCCGAAGTGCGCCAGGCGCGGCGGCAGGTACAGCATGTCGCCAGGCTCAAGTACCCATTCGGCGCTCTCTTCGAATTCGGCGAGGATGCGCAGGTCGGCGTGTTGCAGCAGCGGGCTCTCCGAGTTGCACATCTGGCCGATCTTCCAGTTGCGCTTGCCATGGGCCTGCAGCAGGAACACATCGTAGTTATCGAAGTGCGGGCCTACGCTGCCACCAGGGGCGGCAAAGCTGATCATCACGTCGTCGATGCGCCAGCTTGGCAGGAAGCGGAACTGCTCCAGCAGCTCGGCCACTTCCGGTACGAACTGGTCGACCGCCTGCACCAGCAGGGTCCACTCGCGCTCGGGCAAGGTGCTGAAGGCATCTTCGGCAAATGGGCCGCGACGCAACTCCCACGGGCGCTCACCGTGCTCGATCACCAGGCGCGACTCGACTTCTTCTTCCAGCGCCAGGCCGGCCAGTTCGTCGGCGTCGATCGGGCTTTCGAAATCAGGGATGGCCTGGCGGATCAGCAGTGGTTTTTTCTGCCAGTAGTCGCGCAGGAATTCCCTTGCCGTGATGCCGCCCAGAAGTTGAAGAGGAATATCAGGATTCATGTGTAACCTATTGAAAAAAAGCACTTTTCAGACGGGAATAAAAACGCCCGGCGCTGCCGGGCGTCTTAAGGGGTCAAGCCGCAATCAGATACGTTTGGCTTGGTCTACAGCGTTGCCGATGTAGTTGGCCGGGGTCAGCAGTTTCAGCTCGGCCTTGGCCGCAGCTGGCATGTCCAGGCCGTCGATGAAAGTTTGCAGTGCTTCAGGGCTGATGCCCTTGCCGCGTGTCAACTCTTTCAGCTTCTCGTACGGGTTTTCGATGTTGTAGCGGCGCATCACGGTCTGGATCGGCTCGGCCAGGACTTCCCAGCAGGCGTCCAGGTCAGCGGCGATTTTCTGCGCGTTGAGCTCCAGCTTGCTGATGCCTTTGAGGCTGGCTTCGTACGCGATCACGCTATGGGCAAAGCCCACGCCGAGGTTGCGCAATACGGTGGAGTCGGTCAGGTCGCGCTGCCAGCGGGAAATCGGCAACTTGCTGGCGAGGTGCTGGAACAAGGCGTTGGCGATGCCCAGGTTGCCTTCGGAGTTTTCGAAGTCGATCGGGTTGACCTTGTGCGGCATGGTCGACGAGCCGATTTCGCCTGCGATGGTGCGCTGCTTGAAGTAGCCCAGGGAGATGTAGCCCCAGATATCGCGATCGAAGTCGATCAGGATGGTGTTGAAGCGCGCAATGGCGTCGAACAGCTCGGCGATGTAGTCGTGGGGTTCGATCTGCGTGGTGTACGGGTTGAAGCCCAGGCCCAGTTCGTCTTCGATGAAGGCGCGGGCGTTGGCTTCCCAGTCGATCTCAGGGTAGGCCGACAGGTGGGCGTTGTAGTTGCCTACGGCGCCGTTGATCTTGCCCAGCAATGGCACGGCAGCCACTTGCGCGATCTGGCGCTCCAGGCGGTACACCACGTTGGCCAGTTCTTTACCCAGGGTGGTCGGCGAGGCCGGCTGGCCGTGGGTGCGCGACAGCATCGGCACGTCGGCGAAGCGGATGGCCAGTTCGCGGATGGCGTTGGCGGTCTGGCGCATCAGTGGCAGCATCACGTCATCACGGCCTTCGCGCAGCATCAGGGCGTGGGACAGGTTGTTGATGTCCTCGCTGGTGCAGGCAAAGTGGATGAACTCGCTGACCTGGGCCAGTTCCGGCAGCTTGGCCGCTTGTTCTTTGAGCAGGTACTCGATGGCTTTGACGTCGTGGTTGGTGGTGCGCTCGATCTCTTTCACACGCTCGGCGTGCTCCAGGGAGAAGTTTTCCGCCAGGGTGTTGAGTACCGCGTTGGCTTGCGCAGAAAACGCCGGCACTTCGCTGATGGCGGGGTGAGCGGCCAGGCGCTGGAGCCAGCGCACTTCAACCAGTACACGAGCACGGATCAGGCCGTATTCGCTGAAAATAGGGCGCAGGGCCTGGGTTTTGCCGGCGTAGCGGCCGTCAACAGGGGAAACCGCAGTGAGCGAAGAGAGCTGCATGGGGTGTTCTCGGACAGTCGGGCAACGAAATGGGGCGCGTATCATACATGAAAAAATCCGCCGGTCCGTTGCCAACTGACCGGCGTATTACGCGTAACGGCTTGAAAATAGCCCGTGGCTGCGACTTATTCGTTGCGCATCAACGGGTAAAGCTCTTTGAGCAATTTGCGACGGCTGATGACCAACTGCCAACGATGACCGCCCAACTGCCGCCACAACCGCGCCGAACGGATACCGGCCAGCAGCAGGGCGCGGATTTTCGAGGCGTTGTTGGGCTGTTGCAGGTTGCGCATGTCGCCGTGGACCTGGATCCGCTGGCGCAAGGTGCTCAAGGTGTCCTGGTACAAAGCGCCACAGGCGGCGATCACGTTCTCGTGGGCCGGGCCGAAGTGCTCGACCTGGGACTGGATCTGCGGCAGGCGCTTGCCGATGGTTTCCAGCAGGTCGTCGCGCTTGGCCAGTTGCCGCTCAAGGCCTAGCATCGACAAAGCATAGCGCAGCGGCTCGCGTTGCAGGGTGCTGGGGTCGCGTTCGAGGGCGCCGATCAGCGCCCGATAACCTTCACGCAGGCTCAGGTCGTCGCCGCCGTACACATCCAGGGTGTCCTTCGGGTCGACCACCAGCAGGCTGCCGAGCATGCAGGTCAGGCCGGCCTCGGTGACCTGGCCGGTCTTGGCGATCTTATCCACCAGCACTGCGGCGAGAAACACGCCGCCCAATGCCGTCAATTGCTCCTGGGTCGGGCTCATGCCGGGGTGCTCCAGGGTTCGGCGACTTCAATCACGCCGCCTCCCAGGCAGATCTCACCGTCGTAGAACACCACGGACTGGCCGGGCGTGACCGCACGTTGCGGGTCATCGAAGGTGGCACGGTAGCCATTGGCGGTTTTTTCCAGGGTGCAGGGCTGGTCGCTCTGGCGATAGCGCACCTTGGCGGTCAGGCGGCGCGGAGCGCTCAGGTCGATCGGGTTGACCCAATAGATCTCCGAGGCCAGCAGCGCGCCGGAGAACAGCAGGGGATGCTCGTTGCCCTGGCCGACGATCAGCACGTTATGTTGCAGATCCTTCACCAGCACGTACCACGGCTCTTCACCGGCGTCCTTCAAGCCGCCAATACCCAGGCCCTGGCGCTGGCCGATGGTGTGGTACATCAGGCCGTGGTGACGGCCGATGACTTCGCCTTCGGTGGTCTTGATCTCGCCCGGTTGCGCCGGCAGGTACTGCTTGAGGAAGTCGCTGAAGCGGCGTTCGCCGATAAAGCAGATCCCGGTGGAATCCTTCTTCTTGGCGGTGGCCAGGCCGTGTTTCTCGGCAATCTTGCGCACTTCGGGCTTTTCCAGTTCGCCCACCGGGAACAGGGTCTTGGCGATCTGTTCACCGCCGACGGCGTGCAGGAAGTAGCTCTGGTCCTTGTTAGGGTCCAGGCCCTTGAGCAATTCGGTGCGGCCATCAACATCGCGACGGCGCACATAGTGGCCAGTGGCGATCAGGTCGGCGCCGAGGATCATGGCGTAGTCGAGGAACGCCTTGAACTTGATTTCGCGGTTGCACAGGATGTCCGGGTTCGGCGTGCGACCGGCCTTGTATTCGGCCAGGAAGTGCTCGAACACATTGTCCCAGTACTCGGCGGCGAAGTTGGCGGTGTGCAGCTTGATGCCAATCTTGTCGCACACGGCCTGGGCGTCCGCCAGGTCGTCCATGGCGGTGCAGTATTCCGTTCCATCGTCTTCTTCCCAGTTCTTCATGAACAGGCCTTCCACCTCATAACCCTGCTCCATGAGCAGAACGGCGGAAACGGAAGAATCCACGCCGCCGGACATACCGACGATGACGCGCTTCTTTTGTGTGTCAGAAGGGGCTGGATCACGCATAGGATTTCAACGGGTGTCTTTAAAAAGGACGCGATTCTAGCAGGCCCGAGCCCGCAAGGCTAAAGAGAAGGACGGATCAATTCGAGACTGTGGCAGTGGCCGGCCAGATAATCGTCAATACAACGCATGATCAGCTCGCTGCGCCAGTCATCGCGCAAGGCCATCAACTCATCACGGGTCAGCCAGCGGGCGCGCACGATGCCGTCGTCCAGTTGATAGTCCGGGTGGTGTTGCAAGGCCTTGGCGATAAAGCACACGCGCTGGTAGGTCACGCCATTGCTGGGAGCGGTGTACAGATAGATACCGACGATGCCGGTGGCTGCGACGTCCCAGCCGGTTTCCTCGAGGGTTTCGCGCACGGCGGCTTCGGTCAGGGTTTCGTGCGGGTCGAGATGGCCGGCAGGCTGGTTGAGCACGGCGCGGCCGCCCTTGAGCTCTTCGACCATGAGGAAGCGGCCATTGTCTTCGACGATGGTGGCGACGGTGATGTGGGGTTGCCAGGTCATAGTGGCCTCGAATTCGGTGGGGGTTGGGCCTAATCAGTGTGGGAGCTGGCTTGCCTGCGATGGCGGTGGCTCGGCTACATCTGTACCGACTGGCAGACTGCTATCGCAGGCAAGCCAGCTCCCACATTTGCTCGGTTTTTTCATTAAAACGGTGTTGGCCACAAAGAGAAACCCCGGCACATGGCCGGGGTTTGTGATGTCGCCCTACAGCATTACTTCAATGCAGCAATCGCCGCATTGAGGGTAGCGCTCGGACGCATAGCCTTGCTGGTCAGCTCAGGATTCGGCGCGTAGTAGCCGCCGATGTCCACTGGCTTGCCCTGCACGGCGTTGAGTTCGGCAACGATGGTTGCCTCGTTCTCGGCCAGGGTTTTTGCCAGTTGAGCGAACTGCGCCTGCAGCGCGGTATCTTCAGTCTGGGCGGCCAGGGCTTGTGCCCAGTACAGCGCCAGGTAGAAGTGGCTGCCGCGGTTGTCGATGTTGCCGACTTTGCGCGATGGCGACTTGTTGTTATCGAGGAATTGGCCGGTGGCCTGGTCCAGGGTCTTGGACAGTACCAGGGCTTTCGGGTTGTTGTAGTTCACACCCAAATGCTCAAGGGAGGCTGCCAGGGCCAGGAACTCGCCCAGGGAGTCCCAACGCAGGAAGTTTTCTTCCAGCAGTTGCTGCACGTGTTTTGGAGCCGAACCGCCAGCGCCGGTTTCGAACAGGCCGCCACCGTTCATCAGCGGCACGATCGACAGCATCTTGGCGCTGGTGCCCAGTTCCATGATCGGGAACAGGTCAGTCAGGTAGTCGCGCAGTACGTTGCCGGTCACCGAGATGGTGTCCAGGCCCTTGCGGGTGCGTTCCAGGGTGAACTTCATCGCGTCGACCGGCGACATGATGCGGATGTCCAGGCCTTCGGTGTTGTGGTCTTTCAGGTAGGCCTGAACTTTCTCGACCACGACGCCGTCGTGGGCGCGCAGCGGGTCCAGCCAGAAAATTGCTGGCGTGTTGCTGGCGCGGGCGCGGTTGACGGCCAGTTTGACCCAGTCCTGGATCGGCGCGTCTTTGGTCTGGCACATGCGGAAGATATCGCCGGCTTCAACCGACTGTTCCATCAGCAGCTTGCCCTTGCTGTCGGTGACGCGGACTACGCCGTCAGCCTTGATCTGGAAAGTCTTGTCGTGGGAACCGTACTCTTCGGCTTTCTTCGCCATCAGGCCAACGTTTGGCACGCTGCCCATGGTGGTTGGGTCGAAGGCGCCATTAGCCTTGCAGTCTTCGATGACCGCCTGGTAGATGGTGGCGTAGCAGCGATCCGGGATCACGGCCTTGGTGTCGTGCAGCTGGCCGTCGGTGCCCCACATTTTGCCGGAGTCACGGATCATGGCTGGCATCGAGGCGTCGACGATCACGTCGCTCGGCACGTGCAGGTTGGTGATGCCTTTGTCGGAGTTGACCATCGCCAGGGAAGGGCGAGCGGCGTAGACCGCCTGGATGTCGGCTTCGATCTGCGCTTGCTGGTCGGCCGGCAGGGCCTTGATGCGAGCGTACAGGTCGCCGATGCCGTTGTTCAGGTTGAAGCCGATCTGTTCCAGCACGGTAGCGTGCTTGGCCAGGGCGTCTTTATAGAACTCGGCAACGATCTGGCCGAACATGATCGGGTCGGAGACCTTCATCATGGTGGCTTTCAGGTGAACCGACAGCAGTACGCCTTGTTTCTTGGCGTCTTCGATTTCGGCGGCGATGAAGCTGCGCAGGGCGTTCTTGCTCAGCACGGCGCTGTCGAGGATCTCGCCGGCCAGTGCGGTGGTCTTTTCTTTCAGGACGGTGGTGCTGCCATCCTTGCCGATCAGTTCGATCTTGACCGCATCGGCGGCTTCGATCTGTACGGCTTTTTCGCTGCCGTAGAAGTCGCCGTTGCTCATGTGAGCGACGTGGGACTTGGAGTCAGCAGCCCAGGCACCCATTTTGTGCGGGTGCTTGCGCGCATAGTTCTTGACCGACAGTGGGGCGCGGCGGTCGGAGTTGCCTTCGCGCAGGACCGGGTTTACGGCGCTGCCCTTGACCTTGTCGTAACGTGCACGGGTTTCTTTTTCCGCGTCGGTGGTTACGGTTTCCGGGTAGTCCGGCAGGGCGTAGCCCTGGGCCTGCAGTTCCTTGATCGCGGCTTGCAGCTGCGGGGTCGAGGCACTGATGTTAGGCAGCTTGATGATATTGGCTTCGGGGGTCACGGCCAGGGCGCCCAGTTCGGCGAGGTGGTCCGCAACGGCCTTGGTGCCCAGTTGCTCGGGGAAGCTTGCGAGGATGCGCCCTGCGAGGGAGATATCGCGGGTTTCCACTTCAATATCAGCGGAAGCGGTGAAGGCCTCTACGATAGGCAGCAGTGAATAGGTGGCGAGGGCTGGGGCTTCGTCGGTGAAGGTATAGATGATCTTCGAGCGGGTGGGCATATTCGGATTAACTCTCTTCTTTGCTAAAAGCGTGCGCGGAAACTCGAGATGCGCCGGGTAAAGCGCGTTCGTTCAAAGTCATCCATGAGCCGAATGTCGATGTTTCTTCGCGGTGATGTTGGGTTGCATCAGTCGAGCGTCAAGCGGGTGGGCTACGGTGGCAGCCCGGCTTTTTCAGGCGCAGGTGCTCGATATAGAGCGGTCGGCCGTCGTGACTCTTTGGTCAGCGGCGGCATTATACATAGGTCGCTATGCTTACGCCGAGCCTTCATACAAAAGGTGGATCGTCCATTGGTCTAAAGGTCGCATGGACCGGATTGCGCCTAAAGTCGCACGCAGTGCTCAAGTTTGGCGTTTTTCCCTTTTGTTTCAAGGTTGTAGGCGACTAAATCTACCGTTTTCGCAGCAAATGTACCGGGCGCAAGGTTCCAGTCCACATTCAACTGGAGTAGGCTCGGGCACAGCCAGATGTTCAATCCACAAACGGAGTTCAGCATGGGATACAAGAAGATTCAGGTTCCGGCAGTCGGCGACAAAATCACCGTCAACGCAGACCATTCTCTCAATGTTCCTGACAACCCGATCATTCCCTTCATCGAAGGTGACGGTATTGGCGTCGACATCAGCCCGGTGATGATCAAGGTGGTCGATGCAGCTGTTAACAAGGCTTACGGCGGCAAGCGCAAAATCTCCTGGATGGAGGTGTATGCCGGCGAGAAGGCGACTCAAGTTTACGACCAGGACACCTGGCTGCCCCAGGAAACCCTGGACGCGGTCAAGGACTACGTGGTTTCCATCAAGGGCCCGCTGACCACGCCGGTCGGTGGCGGTATCCGCTCGCTGAACGTTGCCCTGCGCCAGCAGCTGGACCTGTATGTCTGCCTGCGTCCGGTGCGTTGGTTCGAAGGTGTGCCAAGCCCGGTCAAGAAGCCCGGCGATGTGGACATGACTATCTTCCGTGAGAACTCCGAAGATATTTACGCCGGTATCGAGTGGAAGGCCGGTTCGCCCGAAGCAACCAAGGTCATCAAGTTCCTCAAAGAGGAAATGGGTGTCACCAAGATCCGTTTCGACCAGGATTGCGGGATTGGCATCAAGCCGGTTTCCAAAGAGGGCACCAAGCGCCTGGCGCGCAAGGCCCTGCAATATGTAGTGGATAACGACCGTGAGTCGCTGACCATCGTGCACAAAGGCAACATCATGAAGTTCACCGAAGGTGCCTTCAAGGAGTGGGCCTACGAAGTGGCGGCCGAAGAGTTCGGCGCGACCCTGCTCGATGGCGGGCCGTGGATGCAGTTCAAGAACCCGCGCACCGGCCGCAATGTGGTGGTCAAGGATGCGATTGCCGACGCCATGCTCCAGCAGATCCTGCTGCGCCCGGCCGAATATGACGTGATCGCCACCCTGAACCTCAATGGTGACTACCTCTCCGATGCCCTGGCGGCAGAAGTGGGCGGTATCGGTATTGCACCGGGCGCCAACCTGTCCGACACCGTGGCGATGTTTGAAGCCACCCACGGTACTGCGCCTAAATACGCGGGCAAGGACCAGGTCAACCCGGGTTCGCTGATTCTGTCGGCGGAAATGATGCTGCGCCATATGGGCTGGACCGAGGCGGCCGACTTGATCATCAAGGGCACCAACGGGGCGATTTCGGCCAAGACCGTGACCTATGACTTCGAGCGCCTGATGGACGGCGCCAAGCTGGTGTCGTCGTCGGGCTTCGGCGATGCGTTGATTTCGCATATGTAAGTCGAAGGCTATGAAAAACGGCCATCCTGATTGCTCGGGATGGCCGTTTTTTTATGCGTGGTATCTGCTCGGTGGCGGATCAGGCCGTTTGTTTGTTTTTCGAATGAGCGGATTTATCTGCCTTGTCGTGCCTGTCTTCGTTGGTTTTTCCAGGCTCGGCTGCGCAGATGGCGACAGCATGCAGGCCCTTGGGTCCCTGGACGATTTCAAAGGACACTAATTGACCTGCTTTAAGGGTCTTGTATCCGTCCATCGTGATCGCCGAGTAATGCGCAAAAAGATCATCCTCTTTGCCGTCTTCGTTAATGAAGCCGTAGCCCTTGGCATTGTTGAACCATTTGACCTTGCCACTGATCTTGACGCCAGACATACCCATATCCCTCTGCACCAGACTCCATCACTGGAGTATCATCCAGTTTATCCGTCCTAACCCGAATAAATAAGGTTGACTGCGCGGACCTTTTTTACCCACTGTGGGTTCTATTGGTTGTAACACCGTTTTGCCGATAGTCAAGGTGACCAGTCGGTCGGAGTTGAATTTCTGACAGGTCGCCCCCATCACTGTAAATGCACAACAGACGAACCTTTCTTTCATGCATGCATTCAGCCAGATTCGACTAACATTCAATCAGGATCGCCCGGATCATCTAGAAGACGATGACGGTTCTGCAGGCATCGCTGTTCAAGAGGCCAGGCCTGCTTTACAGGCGCCGCCGATGTACAAGGTGGTTTTGTTCAATGATGACTACACGCCGATGGATTTCGTCGTCGAAGTACTCGAGGTGTTTTTTAATCTGAACCGCGAGTTGGCGACCAAGGTAATGCTGGCCGTTCACACAGAAGGACGGGCAGTATGTGGAGTGTTTACCCGCGACATCGCCGAGACCAAGGCCATGCAGGTCAACCAGTACGCCAGGGAAAGCCAGCATCCGCTACTCTGTGAAATCGAGAAGGACGGTTAACTCCGACCACTTGGGTATGAGGTGAAGCTATGTTAAACCGCGAGCTCGAAGTCACCCTCAATCTTGCCTTCAAGGAGGCCCGTTCGAAGCGTCATGAATTCATGACCGTCGAACACCTGCTGCTGGCACTTTTGGATAACGAAGCTGCCGCCACCGTTCTGCGTGCGTGCGGCGCCAACCTCGACAAACTCAAGCATGACCTGCAGGAGTTCATCGACTCCACCACGCCACTGATCCCCGTGCATGACGAGGACCGTGAGACCCAGCCAACCCTGGGCTTCCAGCGGGTGTTGCAGCGTGCTGTCTTCCATGTGCAGAGCTCCGGCAAACGCGAAGTGACGGGCGCCAATGTCTTGGTTGCCATCTTCAGCGAACAGGAAAGCCAGGCCGTGTTCCTGCTCAAGCAGCAGAGCGTGGCGCGCATTGATGTCGTCAACTACATCGCCCACGGCATCTCGAAAGTGCCAGGGCATGGCGATCATTCCGAGGGTGAGCAGGATATGCAGGACGACGAGGGCGGTGAGTCTTCTTCTTCAAGCAACCCGCTGGATGCCTACGCCAGCAATCTCAACGAACTGGCGCGCCAGGGGCGGATTGATCCGCTGGTGGGGCGTGAGATGGAAGTTGAGCGTGTGGCGCAGATCCTCGCGCGTCGTCGCAAGAACAACCCTTTGCTGGTGGGCGAGGCGGGCGTGGGCAAGACCGCGATTGCCGAAGGCCTGGCCAAGCGCATTGTTGATAATCAGGTGCCTGACCTGCTGGCCAACAGCGTTGTCTACTCCCTGGACCTGGGCGCGCTGCTCGCCGGGACCAAGTACCGTGGCGACTTTGAAAAGCGTTTCAAGGCGTTGCTTGGCGAGCTGAAAAAGCGTCCGCAGGCGATCCTGTTCATTGATGAAATCCACACCATTATTGGCGCCGGTGCGGCTTCCGGTGGGGTGATGGATGCGTCCAACCTGCTCAAGCCGCTGCTGTCTTCGGGTGATATCCGTTGCATCGGCTCGACCACGTTCCAGGAGTTTCGCGGGATCTTCGAAAAAGACCGTGCACTGGCGCGTCGCTTCCAGAAAGTCGACGTGTCCGAGCCTTCGGTCGAAGACACTATTGGCATCCTGCGGGGCCTGAAAGGGCGTTTCGAAGCGCACCACGGCATCGAGTACAGTGATGAGGCGCTGCGTGCGGCCGCCGAGCTGGCCTCGCGCTACATCAATGACCGGCATATGCCCGACAAGGCCATCGACGTGATCGACGAAGCCGGGGCCTACCAGCGCCTGCAGCCGGTAGAGAAGCGCGTGAAGCGCATCGAAGTGCCGCAGGTCGAGGATATCGTGGCGAAAATCGCGCGAATTCCGCCAAAACACGTCACCAGCTCCGACAAAGAGCTGCTGCGTAACCTGGAGCGCGACCTCAAGTTGACAGTGTTTGGCCAGGATGCGGCGATTGACTCGCTGTCGACGGCGATCAAGCTGTCCCGGGCTGGCCTCAAGTCGCCGGACAAACCGGTGGGTTCGTTCCTGTTTGCCGGGCCTACCGGCGTCGGCAAGACCGAAGCGGCGCGGCAGTTGGCCAAGGCCATGGGCATTGAGCTGGTGCGGTTCGACATGTCCGAATACATGGAGCGGCACACCGTGTCGCGCCTGATCGGTGCGCCTCCGGGCTATGTCGGCTTCGATCAGGGCGGCCTGTTGACCGAGGCGATTACCAAGCAGCCGCACTGCGTACTGCTGCTCGATGAAATCGAAAAGGCCCACCCGGAAGTCTTCAACCTGCTGCTGCAGGTCATGGACCACGGGACCCTGACCGACAACAACGGGCGCAAGGCGGACTTCCGCAACGTGATCGTGATCATGACCACCAACGCCGGTGCCGAGACGGCCGCGCGGGCTTCCATTGGCTTTACTCATCAGGATCACTCTTCCGACGCCATGGAAGTGATCAAGAAGAGCTTCACGCCGGAATTCCGCAACCGCCTGGACACCATTATCCAGTTTGGTCGCCTCAGCCATGAGGTGATCAAGAGCGTGGTGGACAAGTTCCTTACCGAGCTTCAGGCGCAGTTGGAAGACAAGCGCGTGCAGCTGGAGGTGACGGAAGCGGCACGCAGCTGGATCGCCGAGGGCGGCTACGACGCGGCAATGGGCGCCCGCCCAATGGCGCGTCTGATCCAGGACAAGATCAAGCGGCCATTGGCCGAAGAGATCCTGTTCGGCGAGCTCTCCGACCATGGTGGCGTGGTGCATATCGACTTGAAGGATGGCGAGCTGACCTTCGACTTCGAGACCACTGCTGAAATGGCCTGATCGCAACACAACAAAAAGGCGCTTCGGCGCCTTTTTGCTATTTCTCAAGCGCTGCAATCAAAATGTGGGAGCGGGCTTGCCCGCGATAGCGGTGTATCGGTGCCAGATGTATTGCCTGACACACAGCTATCGCGAGCAAGCCCGTTCCCGCATTAATTTTATAGCGCGCACAAAAACGCCCGGCATAACCGGGCGTCTTGTATTGACTTGTTTAGCGAGCGCGGTAAGTGATGCGCCCTTTGCTCAAGTCATAGGGCGTCAGCTCGACGCGCACTTTGTCACCGGTAAGAATACGAATGTAGTTCTTGCGCATCTTGCCGGAGATATGCGCGGTTACGACGTGCCCATTTTCCAACTCCACACGAAACATGGTGTTGGGCAGGGTGTCGACGACAGTGCCTTCCATTTCGAAGCTGTCTTCTTTCGACATGCAGTAAAGCCCTCGGTATCCAGTGAATGGCCCGGTGCAACTGCGCCAGGCAAAAGCGGCGTGCATTGTGCCCGAAAAAGGGTGTTTAAGCCAAGGGGTTCTAGTTAAGCGTGACCCATCTTTGATTAATTAGCAGCTCAATGGGCCGATATTGGGTCTTGTAATTCATCTTTTTGCAGTTTTTTATCCAGTATCCGAGGTACACCGCGTCCAGGTTTTGCCGGGAGGCTTCACTGATTTGCCACAAAATCGCAAAGCGCCCGAGGCTGCGGCGCTCTTCGGCGGGTTCGTAAAAGGTGTAGACCGCCGATAAGCCATTGGGCAGCAGGTCGGTGACCGCGACCGCCAGCAGCCTTCCCTCAAGGCGGAATTCGTAAAAACGCGAGAACGGCAGGTCGCGCACCAGGAACGTGGAAAACTGGTCACGACTCGGTGGGAACATGTCGCCGTCGGCGTGGCGTTGTTCGATATAGCGCTGGTACAGGTCGAAGTACTCTTCGCTGAAGCCGGGCTTGGCGGGGGTCACGATCAGGTCGGCATTGCGCTTGAGGATGCGTTTTTGATTGCGGTCGGCTAAAAATTGCGCCACGGGGATACGCGCCGGCACACAGGCGTTGCAGTTCTGGCAGTGCGGCCGGTACAGGTGGTCGCCACTGCGCCGAAAGCCCATCTCTGACAGGTCGGCATACACATGCACGTCCATCGGCTGGCTGGGGTCGAGGAACAGCGTAGTGGCCTGTTCTTCGGGCAGGTAGCTGCAAGAGTGGGGTTGAGTGGCATAAAACTTCAAGCGCGCCAACTCGGTCATGATCAACCCTCGGATAAGCTTTGAAATAAGTGTAAGCCAGGTGCGCGCATGTCGCCTAAGAAACCCACGGCCCACTGCTGGCTTGATCAAGATGGTCGCGCAGGTAACCGGCAAAGTCGCTGCGGGGAATGGCGCGGGCGCCGAGGCTGTGCAGGTGATCGGTGGGCATCTGGCAGTCGATCAGCACAAAACCCCAGGCCTGCAATTGCCTGACGAGCGTGGCAAAGCCATATTTCGAGGCATTGTCTGCGCGACTGAACATCGACTCGCCAAAAAACAACTGGCCCATGGCCAGGCCATACAGGCCGCCGACCAGTTCGCCCTGGTCCCAGACTTCAACGGAATGGGCGTAGCCCCGTTGGTGCAGTTGCAGATAGGCGTTCTGCATGGCTTCGGTGATCCAGGTGCCGTCTGCATAGCTGCGTGGCGCAGCACAGGCCTGTATGACAGCGGCGAAGTCCTGGTCGAAGGTGACCTCGTAGCGTTGCTGGCGCAGCAGCTTGGCGAGGCTGCGGGACACGTGCAGTTCGGCGGGGAACAGCACCGTGCGTGGGTCTGGCGACCACCACAGGATGGGCTGGCCTTCGGAGAACCAGGGGAAGCAGCCGTGGCGATAGGCCTGGACCAGGCGGTCGGCGGACAGGTCGCCACCGGCAGCCAGCAGGCCGTTGGGTTCACGCATGGCTTTGGCCAGCGGTGGAAACGTCAAGGTGTTGCGTTGCAACCAGGTGAGCATGGTATTCAGGCTTACAGAAGGGGAGGGCGGTGACAGGCCGGGGCCCGCCGCGTTAAGCAGTGATTATTGTCGAGCCGGCGCCACTCGGCCAGCCCGATCATGTAATCCGTACCCTGATGCATGAGCGGGTGTTTCTGCAACTCTATAGCGGTGATGCGGTCGTAATCGCGTCATGTCGCCATCCGTTGAGCGGGAATGCTGGGTAAAGCTTGTCCAGTCTGATAAAAACAGCTCATAAGCCTTTGTCAGTAAAGACAATGCATGCTCAAATTGAAACCCATGGGCAATGCGCCGGATGATGCTCCATGAGCGAAGCCGGCAGCGTGGCAACGGGCACACAAACCCGTACAATGGCGGCACTATGTCCTTGTGGGCTGGCGTTAACGTCGGCGCATGATTGAATCTCGGAGTGTTAAAGGACGCTTGACGACGCTCATTCACTTTTCACCTGTCCGGATTGGGCAGTATTTTTATAGTCATTCAACTGTTGGACGCGCTTAAGGCGCAGGAAAATACCCGTTTTGAAGAAATCCGCCGCAGCACCCAAAACAGCAGTAGTACCGGCCTGGCGCCAGCACCTGCACTATCGGCTCAAGGAAGGCGCGCTGATTGCCATCGGTGCTTTATGCCTGTTCCTGATGATGGCCTTGCTGACCTATGGCAAGGACGATCCGGGCTGGAGCCATAACAGCAAGATCGACGATGTGCAGAACTTCGGCGGGCCTGTGGGCTCCTACAGCGCCGATATCCTGTTCATGATCCTGGGCTATTTCGCCTATATCTTCCCGTTGTTGCTGGCGATCAAGACCTGGCAGATCTTCCGCCAGCGCCATGAGCCGTGGCAGTGGAGTGGCTGGCTGTTCTCCTGGCGCCTGATCGGCCTGGTGTTCCTGGTGCTGTCGGGCGCGGCCCTGGCGCATATTCACTTCCATGCACCGACCGGCCTGCCGGCTGGCGCGGGCGGTGCCTTGGGCGAAAGCCTGGGTGACCTGGCCCGCAGGACCCTGAATATCCAGGGCAGCACGCTGACGTTCATTGCCCTGTTCCTGTTTGGTCTGACGGTATTTACCGACTTGTCGTGGTTCAAGGTCATGGACGTGACCGGCAAGATCACCCTCGATCTGTTCGAGTTGTTCCAGGGTGCCGCCAACCGCTGGTGGGCCGCCCGTGTGGACCGCAAGCGCATGGTCGCGCAATTACGTGAAGTCGACACCCGGGTCAACGAAGTGGTGGCCCCGAGTACGCCGGATCGCCGTGAGCAGGCCAAGGTCAAGGAGCGCCTGATCGAGCGCGAGCAGGCCCTGACCAAGCACATGTCCGACCGCGAGAAGCAAGTGCCGCCGGTTATCGCCCCGGCGCCGGTCAAGGCGCCCGAGCCAAGCCATCGCGTGCAAAAGGAAAAGCAGGCGCCGCTGTTTATCGACAGCGCCGTCGAGGGCACTTTGCCGCCGATCTCGATCCTCGATCCGGCGGAAAAGAAGCAACTCAACTATTCCCCGGAATCCCTGGCGGCCGTCGGCCATCTGCTGGAAATCAAACTCAAGGAGTTTGGCGTCGAAGTGTCGGTGGATTCGATCCACCCCGGCCCGGTGATTACCCGTTACGAAATCCAGCCGGCCGCAGGGGTCAAGGTCAGCCGTATCGCCAACCTGGCCAAAGACCTGGCGCGCTCCCTGGCGGTTACCAGCGTGCGGGTGGTGGAAGTGATCCCCGGCAAAACCACCGTGGGTATCGAGATTCCCAACGAAGACCGGCAGATCGTGCGCTTCTCCGAAGTGCTGTCGACCCCGGAATACGACAACTTTAAGTCGCCGGTCACCCTGGCCCTGGGGCACGACATCGGCGGCAAGCCGGTGATCACTGACCTGGCGAAAATGCCCCACCTGCTGGTTGCCGGTACCACCGGTTCTGGTAAGTCGGTGGGTGTGAACGCGATGATCCTGTCGATCCTGTTCAAGTCCGGCCCGGAAGACGCCAAGCTGATCATGATTGACCCGAAGATGCTCGAACTGTCGATCTACGAAGGCATCCCGCACCTGCTGTGCCCGGTGGTGACCGACATGAAGGACGCCGCCAACGCCCTGCGCTGGAGCGTGGCCGAGATGGAGCGGCGCTACAAACTGATGGCGAAGATGGGCGTGCGTAACCTGTCCGGCTTCAACGCCAAGGTCAAGGAAGCCCAGGACGCCGGCACGCCGCTGACCGACCCGCTGTACAAGCGCGAAAGCATTCACGATGAAGCGCCGCTGCTGACCAAGTTGCCGACCATCGTGGTGGTGGTCGACGAATTTGCCGACATGATGATGATCGTCGGCAAGAAGGTTGAAGAACTGATCGCGCGTATCGCGCAGAAGGCCCGTGCGGCCGGGATCCACTTGATCCTCGCGACCCAGCGGCCGTCGGTGGATGTGATCACCGGCCTGATCAAGGCCAACATCCCGACCCGCATGGCGTTCCAGGTGTCGAGCAAGATCGACTCACGGACCATCATCGACCAGGGCGGTGCCGAGCAACTGCTGGGCCATGGTGACATGCTCTACATGCCGCCCGGCACCAGCCTGCCCATCCGCGTTCACGGTGCATTTGTGTCCGATGACGAGGTGCACCGCGTGGTCGAGGCGTGGAAACTGCGGGGTGCGCCGGAATACAACGACGATATCCTGGCGGGTGTCGAAGAAGCCGGCAGCGGTTTCGACGGTGGCAGCGGTGGCGGCGACGATGATGCCGAGACTGACGCGCTGTACGACGAAGCGGTGGCATTCGTGCTGGAAAGCCGTCGCGCCTCGATCTCGGCGGTGCAACGTAAACTGAAGATCGGCTACAACCGCGCCGCGCGTATGATCGAGTCCATGGAAATGGCCGGCGTCGTTACGGCCATGAACACCAACGGCTCGCGCGAAGTCATCGCGCCAGGGCCGATGCGCGACTGACCTCGTGCCGCGTGGCAGCACGCGGCGCGCCTTTCACATCATTCTATGAGGACTCCCATGCGTCTTATCCGCATGCTGTTGTTGCCGGCATTGGCCCTGACCGCGTTTTCGGCCCACGCCGACCAGGCATCCGTCGCGAGCCTGACCAACTTGCTGGACAAATCCAAGACCCTGACCGCGCGCTTCTCCCAGCTGACCCTGGACGGTGGCGGTACGCAGTTGCAGGAAACGGCCGGTGAAATGGCCGTGCAGCGTCCTGGCCTGTTCTTCTGGAAAACCGACGCGCCCAATGAGCAGACCATTGTCTCCGATGGCAAGAAAGTCACGCTGTGGGACCCGGACCTGGAGCAGGCGACCATCAAGACCCTCGACCCACGCCTGAGCCAGACCCCGGCCTTGCTGCTGTCGGGTGATGTGTCGCAGATCAGCGAGAGCTTCGAGATTACCTCCAAGCAACAAAGCAACGTGATCGACTTCACCCTCAAGCCCAAGTCCAAGGACACGCTGTTCGACAGCCTGCGCCTGTCGTTCCGCAATGGGGTGATCAACGATATGCAACTGATCGACAGTGTCGGCCAGCGCACCAATATCCTGTTCACCGGGGTCAAGGCCAATGAGTCGGTCCCGGCCAAGACGTTCAAGTTCGACATCCCCAAGGGTGCCGATGTGATCCAGGAGTAAAACGCAGCCCATGGACCTGTTTCGCAGTGACCCGATTGCCCAGCCATTGGCCGCGCGCCTGCGCTCGACCAACCTGGATGAGTATGTCGGGCAGGAGCACTTGCTGGCTCGTGGCAAGCCGCTGCGCGAAGCTCTGGAGCAGGGTGCCCTGCACTCGATGATCTTCTGGGGGCCGCCGGGCGTGGGCAAGACCACCCTGGCGCGGCTGCTGGCGAAGGTCTCCGATGCACACTTTGAAACGGTCTCGGCGGTATTGGCCGGGGTCAAGGAAATCCGCCAGGCGGTGGAAGTCGCCAAGCAACAGGCCGGGCAATACGGCCGGCGCACTATCCTGTTTGTCGACGAAGTGCATCGCTTCAACAAGTCGCAGCAGGATGCGTTCCTGCCTTACGTGGAAGACGGCACGCTGATTTTTATCGGTGCGACCACGGAAAATCCCTCGTTTGAGTTGAACAACGCTTTGCTCTCGCGAGCGCGGGTGTATGTGCTCAAAAGTCTCGATGAAGCGGCGATGCAGAAGCTGTTGCAGCGGGCGCTGAGCGAGGACAAGGGGCTGGGCAAGCGCCACCTGAGTCTGGGTGACGAGGGTTTCAAGATCCTGTTGGCGGCGGCAGACGGCGATGGCCGGCGGTTTCTCAACCTGCTGGAAAACGCCTCCGACCTTGCCGAAGACAATAGTGAGATTGGCGTCGACCTGCTGCAAAGCCTGTTGGGCGATACCCGGCGGCGTTTCGACAAGGGCGGCGAAGCCTTTTACGATCAGATTTCCGCGTTGCACAAATCCGTGCGCGGCTCTAACCCGGACGGCGCGCTGTACTGGTTCGCCCGCATGATCGACGGCGGCTGCGACCCGCTGTACCTGGCCCGGCGCGTGGTGCGCATGGCCAGCGAGGACATCGGCAACGCCGACCCACGGGCCCTGAGCCTGTGCCTGGCGGCCTGGGAAGTCCAGGAGCGCCTGGGCAGCCCGGAAGGTGAGTTGGCGGTGGCGCAAGCCATCACCTACCTGGCCTGCGCGCCGAAAAGCAATGCGGTGTATATGGGCTTCAAATCGGCATTGCGCGCCGCGGCCGAGCACGGCTCGCTGGAAGTCCCCTTGCACCTGCGTAATGCACCGACCAAGCTGATGAAACAATTGGGTTATGGCGATGAGTACCGCTACGCCCACGATGAACCGGATGCCTATGCCGCCGGTGAAGACTACTTTCCCGACGAGCTTGCCCCGCAACCGTTCTACCAGCCGGTGCCCCGTGGCCTGGAGTTGAAGATCGGGGAAAAGCTCAACCACCTGGCGCAACTTGATCGCCTGAGCCCCAAACAACGGAGAAAACTATGATTCCCTTGGTGGTCGCAGTCTCTGTTGGCGGTGTGGCCGGTACCTTATTGCGCTTTGCCACCGGTAATTGGATTAACGCCAATTGGCCGAAACACTTCTATACCGCGACGCTGGCCGTTAATATCGTGGGCTGCCTGTTGATCGGCGTGTTGTACGGCCTGTTTCTGTTACGCCCGGAGGTGCCTGTTGAGGTGCGCGCCGGGTTGATGGTGGGCTTCCTTGGCGGCCTCACCACCTTTTCATCCTTTTCACTGGATACCGTGCGCCTGCTGGAAAGTGGGCAAGTGCCGCTGGCGATAGGCTATGCGGCCATCAGTGTATTCGGCGGGCTGCTCGCCACCTGGGCCGGCCTGTCCTTGACCAAACTTTGATAAACGAGAGACCGACATGCTCGATTCCAAACTGTTACGTAGCAACCTTCAGGACGTAGCGGACCGCCTGGCATCCCGTGGCTTTGCCTTGGATGTTGCGCGCATCGAAGCGCTGGAAGAACAGCGCAAGACCGTCCAGACCCGCACCGAAGCACTGCAGGCTGAACGCAATGCGCGCTCCAAATCCATCGGTCAGGCCAAGCAGCGTGGCGAAGACATTGCGCCGTTGATGGCGGACGTCGAGCGTATGGGCAGCGAGCTGTCTGACGGTAAGGTCGAGTTGGACAAGATTCAGTCCGAGTTGGATTCCATCCTGCTGGGCATTCCCAACCTGCCGCATGAGTCGGTACCGGTCGGCGAAGATGAAGACGGCAACGTCGAAGTGCGCCGCTGGGGTACGCCAAAAGCCTTTGATTTCGAGATCAAGGACCACGTCGCCCTGGGCGAATTGACCGGCGGCCTGGATTTCGAAACCGCCGCCAAGATGTCCGGTGCGCGCTTTGCCTTGCTGCGCGGCCCGATCGCGCGCATGCACCGTGCCCTGGCGCAGTTCATGCTCAACCTGCACACCGGCGAACACGGGTACGAAGAGGCTTATACCCCGTACCTGGTTCAGGCGCCGGCGCTGATGGGCACCAGCCAGCTGCCGAAGTTCGAGGAAGACCTGTTCAAGATCAGCCGCGATGGTGAAGCCGATCTGTACCTGATTCCGACTGCCGAAGTGTCGCTGACCAATATTGTGGCCGGCGAGATCCTCGACGCCAAACAGCTGCCGATCAAGTTCGTGGCCCACAGCCCGTGCTTTCGCAGTGAAGCCGGTGCCTCGGGGCGTGACACCCGCGGCATGATCCGCCAGCACCAGTTCGACAAGGTCGAGATGGTACAGGTGGTCGAGCCGTCGACCTCCATGGAAGCCCTGGAAGGCCTGACTGCCAACGCCGAGCGCGTCCTGCAACTGCTGGAGCTGCCGTATCGCGTATTGGCGCTGTGCACTGGCGACATGGGTTTCAGCGCGGTGAAGACCTACGACCTGGAAGTGTGGGTGCCGAGCCAGGATAAATACCGCGAGATTTCTTCGTGCTCCAACTGCGGTGATTTCCAGGCCCGACGCATGCAGGCGCGTTTCCGTAACCCGGAAACCGGCAAGCCGGAGCTGGTCCACACCCTTAACGGTTCGGGCTTGGCGGTAGGTCGCACCCTGGTTGCCGTTCTGGAGAACTACCAGCAGGCCGACGGTTCGATCCGTGTACCTGAAGTGCTCAAACCTTACATGGCGGGCGTTGAGGTCATCGGCTAAATGGAATTTCTGCCACTGTTTCATAACCTGCGCGGCAGCCGTGTGTTGGTCGTCGGTGGTGGGGAGATTGCCTTGCGCAAGTCCCGGCTGCTGGCCGATGCCGGCGCGGTATTGCGGGTGGTTGCTCCCCTGATTGAAGATCAGTTGCGTGAACTGGTGCAGGGCAGTGGCGGTGAACTGATTGTGCGCGGTTATCAGGAGGCGGACCTTGATGGCTGCACCCTGATCATCGCTGCAACCGACGACGAGCCGCTGAACGCGCAAGTGTCCAGCGATGCCCGGCGGCGGTGTGTGCCGGTCAATGTGGTGGACGCGCCAGCCTTGTGCAGCGTGATCTTCCCGGCGATTGTCGACCGCTCGCCCTTGGTGATTGCGGTGTCCAGTGGCGGCGACGCGCCGGTGCTGGCGCGTTTGATCCGCGCCAAGCTGGAAACCTGGATTCCGTCCACCTACGGTCAATTGGCCGGGCTGGCCGCGCGCTTTCGTGCCCAGGTCAAGGGCTTGTATCCCGATGTTCAGCAACGCCGGGCTTTTTGGGAAGAGGTTTTCCAGGGCCCGATTGCCGATCGGCAACTGGCGGGGCAAGGTGATGAAGCCGAGCGGTTGCTGGTGGAAAAAGTCAACGGCAAGCCGCCCCATGCACCAGGTGAGGTGTATCTGGTGGGCGCAGGCCCCGGTGATCCGGACCTCCTGACCTTTCGCGCGCTGCGTTTGATGCAGCAAGCCGATGTGGTGCTGTATGACCGCCTGGTGGCCCCCGCGATTCTTGAGCTGTGCAGACGGGATGCCGAGCGGGTTTATGTAGGCAAGCGCCGCGCCGATCACGCGGTACCGCAAGAGCAGATCAACCAGCAACTGGTGAACCTGGCCAAGCAAGGTAAGCGTGTGCTGCGCCTCAAGGGCGGCGACCCGTTTATTTTTGGGCGCGGCGGCGAAGAGATCGAAGAGCTGGCGGCCCATGGCATCCCGTTCCAGGTGGTGCCGGGCATTACCGCGGCCAGTGGTTGCGCGGCTTACGCTGGCATCCCTTTGACCCATCGCGACTATGCGCAATCGGTACGCTTCATCACTGGCCACCTCAAAGATGGCACCTCGGATTTGCCCTGGAATGACCTGGTGGGGCCGTCGCAGACCCTGGTCTTCTATATGGGGTTGGTGGGCTTGCCGGTCATCTGCGAGCAACTGATTCGCCATGGTCGTTCGGCGGACACCCCGGCTGCGCTGATCCAGCAAGGCACCACGTCCAACCAGCGTGTGTTTACCGGCACCCTGGCCGACCTGCCGCGCCTGGTGGCGGAGCATGAAGTGCATGCGCCGACCCTGGTGATCGTAGGCGAAGTGGTGGTGTTGCGTGAGAAATTGAAGTGGTTTGAAGGCGCCCAGTCCCAGGTATAACCTGTTCGCCCGGCTGCACACAGACCCACTGTGGGAGCCGGGCTTGCCCGCGATGAGGCTGGCGCATCAGCGCCAGATCTCTTTACCGCTTAATCCTTCTCGATCATGTTTGCTATCAAACGCCTGCAATGGCCCCTTCGGCACAATCCCTGTCGGATTGATCGTCCGGTGGCTGGCATAGTAATGCCCCTTGATATGCGCAAAATCCACGGTCTCGGCCACCCCCGGCCATTGATACAGCTCTCGCAACCAATTCGACAGATTCGGATAATCTGCTATCCGCCGTAGGTTGCATTTGAAGTGGCTGTAATACACCGCGTCAAACCGAATCAGCGTGGTAAACAGCCGCACATCGGCCTCTGTCAGGTATTCACCGGCCAGGTAGCGCTGCTGGCCCAGGTGTTGTTCCAACTTATCCAGCTCGGCAAACACCTCATCAAATGCGCTTTCATACGCCTGCTGCGAGGTGGCGAAGCCTGCGCGATACACGCCATTGTTCACGGCGGGATAGATCTGCTCGTTCAACGCGTCGATGGTCGGGCGCAGCGGTTCGGGGTAGAAGTCCAGGGTGTTGCCGGTCAGCCCGTTGAATGCGCTGTTGAACATGCGGATGATCTCTGCCGATTCATTGCTGACGATGCGATTGAGCTTCTTATCCCATAGCACCGGCACCGTGACACGCCCGGTGTAGTCGGCGGTATCGGCGGTATAGCGCTGGTGCATGAAGGCAAAGTCGTCGAGCTTGTCGCCAGTGGAGCCGTGGGCCTTGTCGAAGGTCCAGCCATTCTCCAGCATCAACCAACTGACCACCGACACGTCAATCAGGCTTTCCAGGCCCTTGAGCTTGCGCAGGATCAGGGTGCGGTGCGCCCACGGGCAGGCGAGGGAAACATAGAGATGGTAGCGGCCAGCCTCGGCCTTGAAGCCGCCATCCCCGCTCGGGCCAGGTTGGCCATCGGCGGTGACCCAGTGCCGGCGTTGCGCCTGTTCCCGTTGGAAGGCGCCATCTGCGCTACTTTCGTACCACTGGTCGTGCCAGTGTCCTTCAATCAGCAAACCCATGACTGACTCCTTGGCTAGTAAGCGTTGGAGTGCAGTCTAATCGTCTGGGTTCGAACAAATAGCGCAAAGGGTCGGGGTTAATTATCGACTAGTTCGATGTGTTGCGCGCATCCCAATACTGTTGGGCCAGTTCGAAGGCCTGTTCCCGTGGGTGCCCCAGGCCGCGCAGGGCCAAGGCCATGGTGGCGATCAGCGCTAATTGCGGGTAGCTGTCTTGCACCTCACCACGCCACAGGGCCTTTAAATGTTCGGGGTCGAGACTGGCTGGCTTGACGTGGCGCTGGGTGGAGAGGGCAGGCCACTCCTCGTCCCAGCTTGCGCCGCCGGTGGTGCCGTACAAGTGGCTGGTGGTGTCGGGATTGATCTCGATCTCGCCGCCATCGCCCTTGATCACAATGGTGTTGTCACCCAGCAGGCCACTGGCATCGCGGTGTACCCCCTGGTAGCCGGGATGGAAGATGCTTTGCAGGCCGCAGCGTGCGCCCAGCGGGTTGAGGATGCGGGCCAGGGAGTGAATGGGCGAGCGCAGGCCGAGGATATTGCGCAGGTCAATCATGCGTTGCAACTGCGGGGCCCAGTCGCCCAGTGGCATAAATGCCAGGTTGCCTTGTTCCAGAGCGGTCTCGACCTGTTGCCAGTTGCGGCACAGTGGAATCTGCAGCTCACCCAGCAACTGTTCGGTGTACAGCCGGCCGGCCGTATGGGCACCGCCGCCGTGCATGAAAATCCGCACGCCGTTCTGCGCCAGGCACTTGGCGGCCAGCAGGTACCACGGCAGGTGGCGTTTTTTCCCGGCATAGGTGGGCCAGTCGAGATCCACCGTCAGCGCTGGAGGGTTGAGCCGCTCGCGCAGGGCCTCGGTGAAGCCGGCGAGCTCCTCCGGGCTTTCTTCCTTGTGGCGCAGCAGCATCAGGAACGCACCGAGCTGGGAGTCCTCGACTTTCTCGTCGAGCAGCATGCCCATGGCTTCCCGGGCTTCTTCGCGCGTCAGGCTGCGGGCGCCGCGCTTGCCTTTGCCGAGGATCCGCACAAACGGCGCAAAGGGGTGTTCGGCGGGAGTTTCGGTGATCAACGGGGCAAAGTCGGTCATAAGCAATTCGTCGGCCTGGGCAGGCCCGCCAGCTTGGCGGCAAGTTTGGCGGGAGTGCCTTTGAACAGTCGGTTGAGGTGCAGGCTGTTGCCCTTTTCCGGGCCCAGCTTCAAGGCGGTGTACTTGATCAGGGGGCGGGTGGCCGGGGACAACTGGAACTCCTGGTAAAAACCCCTGAGCAGCTTGAGGATTTCCCAGTGTTCGTCGGTCAGTTCCAGCGCTTCGGCGCTCGCCAGGGCATTGGCCACCTCGACTGACCAGGCATTCAGGTCAACCAGGTAGCCGTCCTTGTCCAGCTCAAGGGTGTGGGTGCCTACAGTCAGGGTGTTCATAGCCAGGTGTTGACCTTGTCATGGTCGATCGACAGCTGCACAAAACCTGGGTAGTCGACACTCCTGGCCCACTGCGGCAACGCCAGGCCGCGGGCCTGGGCATCTTCGGCAAGCACGAAGATGGCCAGGGCCTTGGCTTGCAGGGCCTGGAAGGGGGCGCTACCGGGTTGCAGGGCATAGATTGCATCGCCGCACAGCAGGATCGCATCTTGCGCGCCACACAGGCGTAGGCAACTGCCGAGGCGGCTGTCGGTAAACGGGGAGTGGGACAACACATGCAAGGTCGACATCAGAGGGTCATCACCTGATCGTAACGGTCAATCATCTGGGAAATCTGTTCGCTGCTCAGTGGCTGCGCGCTATCAGGGGCGGTCAACCCACGCTCCGCCAGGCTGTGGCTGCATGCGAACACGTCGTCGATGCCAAACAGCGAGAGGGCCTGCAGGTTGGCCGTCACATCCTTTTGTTGCAAGGCCTTGGCATCTTGGGCGGTTGCCAGTTGAAACACCCCGTCATCGAGAAACAGCAGCCCGATCGGCAAGTCGAATGCGCCGCCGGCCAGCACCACATCCAGTGCTTCCCGCGCACTGGGCCCGGACCATGGCGCCTGGCGGCTGATGACTAACAAGGATCTGGACATTTCATGGCCCTCCAAAGCAGATCAGGCGGTCGGCGTCCTGAATGGCGTCGTGCAACTGCCCCAGGCCTGACAGCGCCCACGGCGCGTCCAGATTCACCGCACTGCGCTGGTAGCGCGCAGCTTCCTCGGCATTCAACACCCCTCGGCGCAGCGCCGCCGCAATGCAGACCACGCCGTCAAGCTGATGCTCGCTGACGAAGGCGCGCCATTGTTGGGCGATATCCTGCTCATCCTGGGGCGTGACCACCGAATTGGCAGCGCTGTAGACGCCATCCTGATAGAAAAACAGCCGCACAATCTCATGCCCGCCGGCCAACGCCGCCTGGGCAAACTGCAGGGCGCGGCGCGAGGAGGGCGCATGGGCGGCGGAAAAAAGCGCAATCGCGAACTTCATGGAACACTCTGTAGGCAAACCTTTGCCAATGATAAAGCCGCAGGCAACAAAAAGCCCGCCGAAGCGGGCTTTTTGATGAGGCTGGGATCAGTCGTCGCGGCTCATGATGCCGAAGATCTGCAGCAGGCTGACAAACAGGTTGTAGATCGATACATACAGGCTGATGGTCGCCATGATGTAGTTACGCTCGCCGCCATGGATGATGGCGCTGGTCTGGAACAAAATGCAGACCGAGGAAAACAGCACAAAACCGGCGCTGATCGCCAATTGCAGGCCGCTGATCTGGAAGAACATGCTCGCCAGCACGGCCGCCAGCAACACGAAGAAGCCAGCCGTGATGAAACCGCCGAGGAAGCTCATGTCCTTACGGGTGATCAGCACATAGGCCGACAGGCCACCAAACACCAAGGCCGTCATGGCGAATGCCGAGCTGACCACTTCCGCGCCGCCCTGCATACCCAGGTAACGGTTCAGGATCGGGCCCAGCAGGAACCCCATGAAACCGGTCAGGGCAAACGCCGACACCAGGCCCCAGGCCGAGTCGCGCAGCTTGTTGGTGAGGAAAAACAGGCCGTAGAAGCCGATCAATACCACGAAGATATTCGGGTAGCCGACACGCATCTGCTGCGCCACATACGCCATCACGCCGCTAAATGCGAGGGTGAGGGCGAGCAAGCCGTATGTATTGCGCAGGACGCGGCTAACCTCTAGCTGCTCAGCCTGCACGTTGCTATTAACTGCGTAATCCTGTTCGCGCATGGCGACACTCCTTCAGTTTTGAAACGTTCAGTCGCAAAGATCATAACAGACGCTCTGTAACAAGCTATGCAGAGAGTTTGACAGTGTGTTTCATTCGGGTATTATGGCGCCCGCTGAGACAGGATGGGCTATTATAATCCTGTGTTGCGCAAGGGAAATTGGCAGAGTGGTTGAATGCACCGGTCTTGAAAACCGGCGAACGTTAATAGCGTTCCCAGGGTTCGAATCCCTGGTTTCCCGCCAAGATTCATACAAAAGCCCCGCGATTGCGGGGCTTTTGTGTTTCTGGGGGTTGGCCATGGCGGGCTTGTATTTGCTCGGTGTTCCATAACTATTATGGAACCGTTCCATAACTTTTCTATGTTGACGGCTTCGTAGTGGCGCCGAGCCTTCTGTAAGCGCGCTTTGTGATTTCCTGATTGCTGTGCCCCAGCAGCAGACTTGCGTCGCCGATATCCACGACTCCAGAGGTGATTCAATCTTGCAGCCGGACCTTATCTAAAGGCACCCACCCAGTTGCACCGTCTGAAATCCGTACCGCCCATAACCAACCGTTCAATTGACGATTACCTTGCAGTACTTGTCCCTCGACAACATCCAACTCTCTGTTAGTGAAGTCCTCCAGCATCTTTGCGGAGCCGTCCACGTGGCGATCAAGGAGTTGCGCTGGTACAAAGCCAGGTTCTTGGTCCGGGGCAGTGCAAAAATACCAGTCAGGCCAGCCTTCGGGACCATCATATCGCTCCCCAACCAAAACGCCGTCCCCAGTTCGGAGGGTCATAGGTTCAGGAAATTCGCTGACATGTGAGTGAATTACCACATAGCTTGATTCGATCACTATCGCCTCCTTGGGTGGTGTTCGCACGGAGCAGCAGTTGCTCTCCATCGATACAGTTTCCACTCGCTCGACCAGTGCGCCAAGCTCGTTCAGGCAGCCTGGCTACGATAAGGCGAATCCAGAGATTGTTGCCGGTGAGCCCGACACTGGACGACCCACAGAAACCCCGCTCCCGAAGACCGCTGTGGCGAGCGAAATCGCGCACGGCTGGGTTCATTCGCATGTTCTCTCTAGATATGACCTGGGTCATCTCCCTATTTCAGTAGCCTGCTAACGTATCAGGCCGCTGACGGCTTCAGGGAGGATGAGGTTCAGCCTGCGACACCATATTCATAACGGGAGCGTTCACGGTGAAGAGCTGGCACTGCATACTCGGTATCTTAGTGATTACGACACTAACGCTGCTGATTGAAATACCTGTTGATACCTGGCTCACTTCGGCAACTCTCAGCCTGATACTTGGAGCTTGCGCACTGGTTTATATGGCGGTTTCCTGCCTGTTGGCCAGTCGCTGGAGGGTAGTTGAGAATCTATTCGGCGGCTTGGACCGGGTCTATGAGTCACACAAGTGGCTAGGTATCTGGGCGCTTGTATTTGCCACGTATCACTTTGTATTCAAGGCAAATCTGGATGCCTGGAACAGCGTGCCTATTCTGGAGTTGCCAAAATACTGGACGCGGCTAGTGCGCCAGTTGAGCTATGTAGCACTAGGTCTGATCGTACTTCTTGCGTTGAACCGCAATATTCCTTACAGCCTGTGGCGGTGGTGGCACAAGCTCTCCGGGCCATTGTTTCTGGTCGTGATTTTACATTGGTTAAGCTTCAAGTCGCCGATCACTTTGTTCAGCCCTTCAGGTCTCTGGTTGGCGCTGTCCTGCGGGTTGGGTGTGCTGGCAGCCCTTTACAAACTGGTTCTTTACCCCTTTTTTGCCCGTGCTGGCGAGTACAGGGTGAAAACCGTCAATAGGGGCAACAGGGCGCTGCATTTGACGCTGGAGCCCATCCATAAAGGATTTGACTTCAGTGCCGGGCAGTTTGCGTTTCTGGCCATGCAGCAAAAAGGGTTGCGTGAGCCTCACCCTTTCACGATCGCTAGCGCCAACGGTCCGAATGGGCAAATTGAGTTCATTATCAGAGGGCTTGGGGATTACACCAAAAAGCTCTGCGAGTGCGCGAAAACCGGAATGCTTGCCACTGTCTACGCCCCTTATGGGAGATTTAAACGGGCCTCTCACGCCGAGCGGGAAATCTGGATCGGCGCGGGTGTGGGGATTTCGCCTTTTATTTCCTGGTTGCAAGATCCGAATGCCAAAGACTTCGAAAAGGCAACGCTGGTCTATTGTTTCACCCCCTCGCGCGCCTTCCCTCCGTCCGAAGAGTTGGAAAGTATGGCCACCATGCGTGGTGCGCAATTTGTTCGTAATACGGGGGGGACTGAGCAGTTGGCTGAAACCTTGAGTGACGCGGTGGCTCAAACCAAACCGGACCAAATTCATGTCAGTTTTTGCGGCCCCAAAGGACTACTAAGCAAGGTGTATGAACTAATGGATCTCCATCGAATTCCGAAAGCTAATCTTCACTTCGAACTTTTCGACTTCCGTTGATTCGATAGACTGCCTACTGCAGGTCATGCCAGCTGGTCATCCAGCTCCTGGGGGAGCAGCTAGGCTGCAATCCCTGGAGCCTGTTAGATGATCCGTAAAAACCAGCCTCTACGAAGCGCGCGTGTTGTTCTCTCGACGCGCCTTACTGCTGATTCATGAATCGCCCCGGGTTTCGTAGACACCTCCATGCCTTAAACTGAGGCCAATCAGGAGGTGCCATGAGCAACCCACGTTATCCCGAAGAATTCAAAATCCAAGCGGTCAATCAAGTGACCGAAAAG
>NZ_JAARMC010000030.1:0-60217 GCF_012985595.1 Pseudomonas sp. WS 5411 | reverse complement strand
CGGCAACACGGGCGGAAGCGCCTTCGAGTTCGGCGAGGCCTTCGGCGACGTCGAGTTTGTCCAGGGCAGCCTTGGCGCGCACGATGGCGGCGGAGTCGTTGGCGGTGACGGCGCGGGCTTCGATGGCGGCGGCAGCGCCGGCACCGTCGAGGCGGTCCATGTTGGCTTCGGTGGCGTGGCCGGCGTTGGCGCCTTTAGCGGCTACTTCGCCTTCTTCTTCTTTGTCGAATTCGTCCCAGCTCAGCATGACGTGTCGTCTCCTGCGTGTGGGCCAATGGTGCCCGTGTGAAACCGGATGGTTGGGTGTTCACACGGCCCAAGGGCCGCGGTGGATCTTTAAGGAATCGTTTGTTGCAACAGCTCGCGCAGGCACTAAACGGAATAGGGCTACGGGTGTTCTGCTTGAGGCCTGAGGGGCGGAGCGACAGTGTCGTACTCCTGCGGGGCCTCAGGTCTGGCTCGTTACCCCATGTAAAGGGATATTGCAGGCCCGATTTACCCGCGCATTATAGGGAAAAATTTGCCTTTGTGTTGCGGCGGATAGCCTCAGTCGAGGGGCAAAATGAGGGTATTTCCGGCCGGGGCACGGGTTTACAAGGGTTTGCCGGGGTAGGATTTTTTTGACGGGCGGTGAGGGATTTTTGAAGCAGGGGGCAAGGCGAGGATTTTGCGGGTGATTCTTTGCCGCAAGGACAATTCCTTGCGGCGAACATTGCCAGGTTAAGTTCTAACTAACTAAGTTATTAACCGTTAGAGCAACCATTACCCATGACTTTGTAATTAAGAATATGACGCTGGCCCTGGTGATCTTCATATTCCATGCGCGCTGGAACAACTTCGCAGACATTCGGGATGGCGCTCATGGACACCACTTTGGCGATATCCAGATCGGTGGAGTAGGTGTATTCCTCAACAATGGCGGTGTGCTGGCTGGCTACGTCAGTCGGGATCTCGTCGGCCAGGGCGGCGGTGGCGCACAGGCTGGCAAGGGCCATAACTAATAAAGCTTTCATTTCCAATTTACCTTTTTACAGTCGAAGGGGGGCACGGGGCCCTTGTGAGGCCACGTGTGTAACTTGAGTAGTGAGTTCGGATTAACGTGCCTTCGTGGGGGCTGCAACTTGGTTAATCACGGTGCCTTGTTGGCGAGGCTGATTTTAGGCGCCTGGGTTGCATTCATATACCCGTGCTTTTGATAAACACTTTTGGCGGTTTTCGTAACAATCCACCACAGAGGTTTTTTTAGAGGCTGAGAAAAGCGCCACAAGCCCCGAGCCAGAGCATTGCAAGGGGATATCAGGGTAATTTGTAGGGGCTTGTTACTACCATCGTCGAATGGTTCTATAGGCCTACCCCGGCTAAAACAGGGGCATACAACAACAACTATTGTCACCGAGGTAAGAAAGATGAGTGCGGCTTCCCTGTACCCCGTTCGCCCCGAAGTAGCAGCCAATACGCTGACCGACGAGGCGACCTACAAGGCCATGTACCAGCAGTCGGTGGTCAACCCCGACGGCTTCTGGCGCGAGCAAGCCAAGCGTCTTGACTGGATCAAGCCTTTCACCACGGTCAAGCAAACCTCGTTCGACGACCACCATGTCGATATCAAATGGTTCGCAGACGGCACCCTCAACGTTTCCTACAACTGCCTGGACCGTCACCTCGCCGAGCGTGGCGACCACGCGGCGATCATCTGGGAAGGCGATGACCCTTCCGAGAGTCGTACCATCACCTACCGCGAACTGCATGAACAAGTCTGCAAGTTCGCCAACGCCCTGCGTGGCCAGGATGTGCACCGCGGCGACGTGGTGACCATCTATATGCCGATGATTCCCGAAGCCGTGGTCGCCATGCTGGCCTGTACCCGCATCGGTGCGATCCACTCGGTGGTGTTTGGCGGTTTCTCGCCTGAGGCCCTGGCCGGTCGCATCATCGACTGCAAATCCAAAGTGGTGATCACCGCTGACGAAGGCATCCGTGCCGGCAAGAAGGTGCCGCTCAAGGCCAACGTCGACGACGCGCTGACCAACCCGGAAACCAGCAGCATCCAGAAAGTCATCGTGTGCAAGCGCACCAATGGCCAGATCAAGTGGAACCAGCATCGCGACATCTGGTACGAAGACCTGATGAAAGTGGCGGGCACTGTCTGCGCGCCAAAAGAGATGGGTGCGGAAGAAGCGCTGTTCATCCTTTACACCTCCGGCTCCACCGGCAAGCCCAAGGGCGTGCAGCACACCACCGGCGGCTACCTGTTGTACGCGGCCCTGACCCACGAGCGCGTGTTCGACTACCGCCCGGGCGAAGTCTACTGGTGCACCGCTGACGTCGGTTGGGTCACTGGCCACACTTATATTGTCTACGGCCCGCTGGCCAATGGCGCGACCACGCTGCTGTTCGAAGGCGTGCCGAACTACCCGGATATCACCCGGGTCGGGAAGATCGTCGACAAGCACAAGGTCAATATCCTCTACACCGCGCCGACGGCGATCCGCGCAATGATGGCTTCCGGCACCGCCGCCTGCGAAGGCACTGACGGCAGCAGCTTGCGCCTGTTGGGTTCGGTGGGTGAGCCGATCAACCCGGAAGCGTGGGACTGGTACTACAAGAACGTCGGCCAATCCCGTTGCCCGATTGTCGATACCTGGTGGCAGACCGAAACCGGCGCGACCCTGATGAGCCCATTGCCGGGCGCCCACGCGCTCAAGCCGGGTTCGGCGGCACGCCCATTCTTTGGTGTGGTGCCGGCGTTGGTGGACAACCTGGGCAACATCATCGAGGGCGCCGCCGAAGGCAACCTGGTGATCCTCGATTCGTGGCCAGGCCAGGCGCGTACCCTGTACGGCGACCATGACCGTTTTGTCGACACTTACTTCAAGACCTTCCGTGGCATGTACTTCACCGGCGACGGCGCGCGTCGCGATGAAGACGGCTACTGGTGGATCACCGGCCGCGTGGATGACGTGCTCAACGTTTCCGGGCACCGCATGGGCACCGCCGAGATCGAAAGCGCCATGGTTGCCCACCCGAAAGTCACGGAAGCAGCAGTGGTTGGCGTACCTCACGACATCAAGGGCCAAGGCATCTATGTGTATGTCACCCTGAAAAACGGCGAGGAGCCGACCGAAGCGTTGCGCCTGGAGCTGAAGAACTGGGTGCGCAAAGAGATCGGCCCGATTGCTTCGCCGGACGTGATCCAGTGGGCACCGGGTCTGCCGAAGACCCGTTCGGGGAAAATCATGCGCCGTATCCTGCGCAAGATTGCCACGGCCGAGTATGACGGGCTGGGCGATATCTCCACCCTGGCCGATCCAAGCGTGGTGCAGCATTTGATTGATACCCACAAGACCATGAACGCCGCGTAAGCGGGTTGATGGGACCAAGCCCCATTCGGTGTAAGCCGGGTGGGGCTTTTTTGTGGGAATTCACTTTGAAGTACCAGCAATGTGGCAGTTGGCGGCTGACAGACTGCTCTCAGCAGCAAGCCAATAAATATCGGTTTATCTCGTAGGGCATTTCTGAATGTTACCCAGCGGTGCAAATGTGTAACCTTGCGCCCAAACATGAGGCAAAGTGCTACATCAGCGCCTTGAAAATGCCCGTTTTAGACGCCCGGCAAAATAAGATCAAACGCTACACTTGCCGGGATAGAAGGGTTTGCGAATAATAGGCCCGCAATTTGCAGCGTTAATAGGTTTAGTATCTTTTGCCTCTGCATAAATTTCAGGGGTTGTCAATGTGTTGGAGTCGCTTTCTCGGTGCTTCTGTAAATTGTTGTCGCATTGAGGAAATATCGGCTTCCGGCCTGTCGTTAGAATGCCGATCACTCGCTCGTCGTCGCCGTGTTGAACTGGTGTAGGACGCAGCACCGCTATTCGGTTTCACTCAGTCGCATCGTGGGCCATGGCTCATACTGCTGTTTTTGTCCTATACCGATGGAGTCCCAAGATGAAGAAACTCGTGCTGTTGGGCGCCCTGGCGCTGTCCGTGCTGTCCATGCAAGCCTTCGCTGAAGAGAAGCCGCTGAAAATTGGTATCGAAGCAGCCTACCCTCCGTTTGCCTCGAAGGCGCCGGACGGCAACATCGTCGGTTTCGACTACGACATCGGCAATGCCCTGTGCGAAGAGATGAAGGTCAAGTGCACTTGGGTCGAGCAGGAATTCGACGGCCTGATCCCGGCGCTCAAAGTCCGCAAGATCGACGCGATTCTGTCGTCCATGTCCATCACTGACGACCGCAAGAAGTCCGTGGACTTCACCAACCGCTACTACCTGACCCCGGCGCGCCTGGTGATGAAGGACGGCGTTGCCGTCAGCGACAGCCTGGTTGAGCTCAAGGACAAGAAGATCGGCGTACAGCGTGGTTCGATCCACGACCGTTTCGCCAAGGAAGTCCTGGCGCCTAAAGGTGCGACCATCGTTCCTTACAGCACCCAGAACGAAATCTACCTGGACGTGGCTGCCGGTCGCCTTGATGGCACCGTGGCTGACGCGACCCTGCTCGAAGACGGTTTCCTGAAGACCGACGCGGGCAAAGGCTACGCGTTCGTAGGTCCTGCGTTCACCGACGCCAAATACTTCGGCGACGGCATCGGCATCGCAGTGCGTAAAGGCGACAAGGCCAACCTGGAGCGCATCAATGCGGCCATCGCTGCGATCCGCGCCAATGGCAAGTACAAAGAAATCGAGAAAAAGTATTTCAACTTCGATATTTACGGCGCTGACGCCAAGTAAACCTTCGCAGTTGTCTGTCCAGAATGGCGCAAGCACCAGGGTCTCTGAAGTTTGCGCCATTTTTTCATCCGCCTTTTCGAGGACCTGAATCATGTTGAAAGGCTACGGGGCCGTTATCCTCGATGGCGCATGGTTGACGCTTCAGCTCGCCTTGTCGTCCATGGCCTTGGCCATTGTTCTGGGTCTGATTGGGGTTGCACTACGCCTGTCGCCGGTCCGCTGGCTGGCGTGGCTGGGCGACCTGTATTCCACGGTGATCCGCGGGATCCCCGACCTGGTGCTGATCCTGCTGATTTTCTACGGTGGTCAGGACCTGCTCAACCGCGTCGCGCCGCTACTGGGCTACGACGACTATATTGACTTGAACCCCTTGGCCGCCGGTATCGGCACCCTGGGTTTCATCTTTGGCGCCTACCTCTCGGAAACCTTCCGTGGCGCCTTCATGGCTATCCCCAAGGGGCAGGCCGAGGCGGGCATGGCCTATGGCATGAGCCCGTTCCAGGTATTTTTCCGGGTGATGGTGCCGCAGATGATCCGGCTGGCAATCCCTGGTTTTACCAACAACTGGCTGGTATTGACCAAGGCCACTGCGCTGATTTCGGTGGTGGGCCTGCAAGACATGATGTTCAAGGCCAAGCAGGCGGCGGATGCCACCCGCGAACCTTTTACCTTCTTCCTCGCGGTGGCGGCGATGTACCTGGTGATCACCAGCGTCTCGTTGCTGGCCCTGCGTTACCTTGAGAAGCGCTACTCGGTAGGCGTAAAGGCGGCTGATCTATGATCTTCGACTACAACGTCATCTGGGAGGCCATGCCGCTGTACCTTGGCGGCTTGCTGACCACCCTCAAACTGCTGCTGATCTCGCTGTTCTTCGGCCTGCTCGCCGCCGTGCCCCTGGGCCTGATGCGGGTGTCCAAGCAGCCGCTGGTCAATGGCGCGGCCTGGCTCTACACCTATGTGATCCGCGGCACGCCGATGCTGGTGCAGCTGTTCCTGATCTACTACGGCCTGGCCCAGTTCGAAGCGGTACGCGAGAGCTTCCTCTGGCCGTGGCTGTCCAGCGCAACCTTCTGCGCCTGCCTGGCCTTTGCCATCAATACCAGTGCCTACACCGCAGAAATCATCGCCGGCAGCCTCAAGGCCACGCCCCATGGCGAGATCGAAGCCGCCAAGGCCATGGGCATGTCGCGCTACAAGCTGTACCGCCGCATCCTGCTGCCCTCGGCCCTGCGCCGGGCACTGCCGCAGTACAGCAATGAAGTGATCATGATGTTGCAGACCACCAGCCTGGCCTCCATCGTTACCCTGATCGACATCACCGGTGCCGCGCGCACGGTGAACGCCCAGTACTACCTGCCGTTCGAAGCCTATATCACCGCGGGCCTGTTCTACCTGTGCCTGACGTTCATCCTGGTGCGCCTGTTCAAGCTGGCCGAGCGTCGCTGGTTGAGCTACCTGGCTCCACGGAAGCACTGATATGGAACGCATCGACCACGTATTGCCCTGGGGGCACCTGGGCTGCGAGCGCCAACTGACGGTGTTCCGCTTCGGCCACGGCGAGCGCAAGGCGTATCTGCAGGCCAGCCTGCACGCCGATGAGTTGCCGGGGATGCGCGCGGCCTGGGAGCTGAAAAAGCGCCTGCTTGAGCTGGAGCAGCAGGGTGCGCTCAACGGGGTGATCGAACTGGTGCCGGTGGCCAACCCGATGGGCCTCGGGCAGTTGCTGCAAGGCAGCCACCAGGGGCGTTTCGAGATTGGCAGCGGCAAGAACTTCAACCGTGATTTCGTCGAGTTGAGCGCGCCGGTGGCGGCCCTGCTGGAAGGCCGGCTGGGCGACGATCCTCACGCCAACGTGCGCATGATCCGCCAGGCGATGAGCGATGCGCTCAATGCATTGCCCGAGCCGAGCAGCCAGTTGCAAGGCATGCAGCGGGTCTTGCTGAGCCATGCCTGCACCGCCGATGTGGTCCTCGACCTGCACTGCGATGCCGAAGCTGCGCTGCACATGTACGCGCTGCCCCAGCACTGGCCGCAGTGGCGTTCGTTGTCGGCGCATTTGAATGTGAAGGTCGGCCTGTTGGCGGAAGACTCCGGCGGCAGCTCGTTTGATGAAGCCTGCTCGTTGCCGTGGCTGCGTTTGTCGCGGGCGTTCCCCGAGGCGCAGATCCCCCTGGCTTGCCTGGCAACCACCCTGGAGCTGGGCGGTCAGGCCGACACCGGTCGGGATGAGGCGATTTTTCACGCCGAAGGCATCCTCGCGTTCCTCGCCGAGCAGGGCCTGATCAAGGGTGAGTGGCCGGCGCCGCAACATGAGCCGTGTGAAGGGGTGCCCTTTGAAGGCACCGAATTGCTGTTCGCACCCCACGCCGGGGTGATCAGTTACCTGCGTAAAGCCGGTGACTGGGTGGAAACCGGCGAACCGATTTTTGAAGTGATTGATCCTTTGGCCGACCGCGTCAGCATTGTCTGTGCCGGTACGTCGGGGGTGTTGTTTGCCGTTGAACGGCTACGTTATGCCCAAGCGGGTTTCTGGCTGGCCAAGGTGGCGGGGCGCGAAGCGCTGCGTCACGGGCGCTTGCTCAACGACTGACCAACTGTTTTTGTGAGAACCGACCGCATGTACAAACTTGAAGTCCAAGACCTGCATAAACGCTATGGCAGTCATGAAGTGCTCAAAGGCGTGTCCTTGGCCGCCGCGGCCGGTGATGTGATCAGCATCATCGGGTCCAGTGGCTCGGGCAAAAGTACCTTTTTGCGCTGCATCAACCTGCTGGAGCAGCCTCACGCCGGCAAGATCCTGCTCAATAACGAAGAGCTGAAGCTGGTGGCCAACAAGGACGGCGCGATGAAGGCCGCCGACCCCAAGCAGTTGCAGCGCATGCGTTCGCGCCTGTCCATGGTGTTCCAGCATTTCAACCTGTGGTCGCACATGACCGCCCTGGAAAACGTCATGGAAGCCCCGGTACACGTGCTGGGCATGTCGAAAAAAGACGCCCGCGAAAAGGCCGAGCACTACCTGGCCAAAGTGGACGTGGCCCACCGCAAGGACGCCTTCCCCGGCCATATGTCCGGTGGCGAGCAGCAGCGCGTGGCAATTGCCCGGGCGCTGGCGATGGAGCCTGAGGTGATGCTGTTTGACGAGCCGACTTCGGCCCTCGACCCGGAGCTGGTCGGCGAAGTCTTGAAAGTCATGCAGGACCTGGCCCTGGAAGGCCGGACCATGGTGGTGGTGACTCACGAAATGGGCTTTGCCCGTGAAGTGTCGAACCAGTTGGTGTTCCTGCACAAAGGCATTGTCGAAGAGCGCGGCAACCCGCGTGAAGTGCTGGTCAACCCGCAGTCCGAGCGGTTGCAGCAGTTCTTGTCCGGCAGCTTGAAGTAAACAGGGCTGCGTTTATGCACTGAAATAGTGCATGCTTCGCAGCCTTGAGGTTGGCCTCGATTCCCTGTGGGGGCGGGCTTGCCTGCGATGGCGAGGTGACTGGCCCGCCGCTGTCGCAGGCAAGCCAGCCCCCACATCAGATCTCTGTTTGTGTTGAGTTTTGTGTTTACTTACGGGCTAGCATTGGCCCATGCCTCTACTCCCGTTTTTCGTTTCGGATAGCATTCCATGACAGCCCATCGCATCGGTTTCCTGATTTGGCCCAGCACTAAAGCCCTGACGCTTGCGCTGGCTGAGGAGGCCTTGCGCGTTGCCCAGCGGGTGCATCCGGATGTGGTCTACGAGGTGTCATTCCTGCAGGCCGAGCCGCCGGTCGAGGGTGAGTGGAAATTGCCCGGCGAACCCTGGGCCGGCAAGCTGGAAGGTTTCCAGAAGCTGTTCCTGCTGGCCGATGAGCCGCCGACGGTGATCGCCTCGCAACTGGGCTCTGCGCTCAAGCAGCTGGTACGCGCCGGCTGCGTGATCGGTGGCTTGTCGGCAGGGGTGTATCCCCTGGCGCAACTGGGGTTGCTCGATGGCTATCGTGCTGCCGTGCACTGGCGCTGGCAGGACGACTTTGCCGAGCGTTTTCCCAAGGTCATTGCCACCAGCCATTTGTTCGATTGGGACCGCGATCGCCTGAGCGCCTGTGGCGGCATGTCGGTCCTCGACCTGATGCTGGCAGTGCTGGCCCGTGACCACGGCGCCGAACTGGCGGGCGCGGTCTCCGAAGAACTGGTGGTGGAGCGCATCCGTGAAGGCGGCGAGCGTCAGCGCATCCCTCTGCAAAACCGCCTGGGCTCCAGCCATCCGAAGCTGACCCAGGCGGTGTTGCTGATGGAGGCCAATATCGAAGAACCGCTGACCACCGACGAAATCGCCCAGCATGTGTGCGTGTCGCGACGACAACTGGAACGGATCTTCAAGCAATACCTCAACCGCGTTCCCAGCCAGTACTACCTGGAGCTGCGCCTGAACAAGGCGCGCCAGATGTTGATGCAAACCAGCAAGTCGATCATCCAGATCGGCCTGTCCTGCGGCTTCTCCTCGGGGCCGCACTTCTCCAGCGCCTACCGCAACTTCTTCGGCGCCACCCCGCGTGAAGACCGCAACCAGCGTCGCAGCAGCAGCCCGTTCGAGTTGTCGTCGGTGCCGTCCGAGCGCGGCTGAGCAGCGTCTTGTCCGGCGCATGCAACTGAGCAAAATTCCCACGGCACTGCCGCAACCGCCTGTCTTCTGTTTAAACTGCGCCATTGCGAAGCTATTTGTCGCATTGGCGTAAACCCGCGTAAAACGGGGGTTGGCGCTATAAGAAGTTGTCGCTTGGCGGCAAGGCCGCGCTGAAAACTGTCCTTACAATCCCTGCATCGCCCGCCAGTTTCAGGCAGGCGTTCCTCTTCAGGAGACTCCGATGTCCGTTGAGCAAGCCCCGGTGCAACGTGCCGATTTCGACCAGGTCATGGTGCCCAACTATGCCCCTGCCGCCTTTATCCCTGTGCGTGGCGAAGGTTCCCGTGTGTGGGACCAGTCGGGTCGCGAGCTGATCGACTTTGCCGGCGGCATCGCAGTAAACGTGCTGGGCCATGCCCACCCGGCGCTGGTCGGTGCACTGACTGAACAGGCCAACAAGCTGTGGCACGTCTCTAACGTGTTCACCAATGAGCCGGCCCTGCGCCTGGCCCATAAGCTGATCGACGCCACCTTTGCCGAGCGCGTGTTCTTCTGCAACTCCGGCGCCGAAGCCAACGAGGCCGCCTTCAAGCTGGCCCGTCGCGTGGCGTTCGACCGTTTCGGCAGCGAGAAATACGAGATCATCGCCGCACTGAACAGCTTCCACGGCCGCACCCTGTTTACCGTCAACGTCGGTGGCCAGTCGAAGTACTCCGATGGCTTCGGTCCTAAAATCACCGGCATCACCCACGTTCCTTATAACGACCTGGACGCGCTGAAAGCTGCGGTGTCGGACAAGACCTGCGCCGTGGTGCTGGAACCGATCCAGGGTGAAGGCGGCGTGCTGCCGGCCGAGCTGGCCTACCTGCAAGGTGCCCGCGACCTGTGTGACGCCAACAATGCACTGCTGGTGTTCGACGAAGTGCAGACCGGTATGGGCCGTAGCGGCCATCTGTTTGCCTACCAGCACTACGGCGTGGTGCCTGACATCCTTACCAGCGCCAAGAGCCTGGGCGGTGGTTTCCCGATTGCCGCGATGCTGACCCGTGAAGACCTGGCCAAGCACCTGGTGGTCGGCACCCACGGCACCACCTACGGCGGCAACCCGCTGGCATGCGCGGTGGCGGAAGCGGTGATCGACGTGATCAACACCCCTGAGGTGCTGGCCGGCGTGAATGCCAAGCACGACCTGTTCAAGGCCCGCCTGGAGCAGATCGGCCAGAAATACGGGATCTTCACCCAGGTGCGTGGCATGGGCCTGCTGCTCGGTTGTGTATTGAGCGATGCCTTCAAAGGCAAGGCCAAGGACGTGTTCAACGCGGCCGAGAAAGAAAACCTGATGATCCTGCAAGCCGGCCCGGACGTGGTGCGCTTTGCGCCGAGCCTGGTGGTGGAAGATGCGGATATCACTGAAGGGCTGGATCGTTTTGAGCGTGCTGTAAAAACACTGACGCAAGCCTGATAGATACACATTTATCTAACGAACCGGATCAAATGTGGGAGCGGGCTTGCCCGCGATAGCGATCTGTCAGTCGACGTTGTTGTGACTGGCCCACCGCAATCGCGGGCAAGCCCGCTCCCACATTGGAACCTGGGTGATTCCAGGTTCGGTGTCCGGCATTTTTTTATGAAGTTTTCGAGTTAAGGAGTGACACCATGCTGGTGATGCGCCCCGCGCAAATGGCTGATCTGGGCGAGGTACAGCGTCTGGCTGCGGACAGCCCGATTGGTGTCACCTCCCTGCCGGATGACGTTGAACGCCTGAGCGACAAAATCGCCGCCAGCGAAGCGTCCTTCGCCGCCGAAGTGAGTTTCAACGGCGAAGAAAGCTATTTCTTTGTTCTCGAAGACACCGTTGCCGGCAAGCTGGTGGGCTGTTCGGCCATCGTCGCCTCGGCCGGTTATTCCGAGCCGTTCTACAGCTTTCGCAACGAGACCTTCGTCCACGCCTCCCGTGAACTGAAGATCCACAACAAGATTCACGTCCTGTCCCAGTGCCACGACCTGACCGGCAACAGCTTGCTGACCAGCTTCTATGTGGTGCCGGAGCTGGTGGGGTCGGCCTGGTCGGAGCTCAACTCCCGTGGCCGCCTGTTGTTTGTCGCCAGCCATCCGGAGCGGTTTGCCGATTCTGTGGTGACCGAGATTGTCGGCTACAGCGATGAGAACGGTGACTCGCCGTTCTGGGACGCCATCGGCCGCAACTTCTTCGACCTCAACTATGCTGCCGCCGAGCGCCTGTGCGGGTTGAAGAGCCGCACCTTCCTCGCCGAACTGATGCCGCACTACCCAATCTACGTGCCGCTGTTGCCGGATGAAGCCCAGGAAGCCATGGGCCAGGTACACCCGCGTGCGCAGATCACCTTCGACATCCTGATGCGCGAAGGCTTTGAAACCGACCATTACATCGACATCTTCGACGGTGGCCCGACCCTGCATGCGCGGGTCTCGGGCATTCGTTCGATCGCCCAGAGCCGCGTGGTGCCGGTGAAGATCGGCGAGATGGTCAAGGGCGTCGGCCGCCAGTACCTGGTGAGCAACGCGCAGTTGCAGGATTACCGCGCGGTCATGCTCGAACTGGACTACGCGCCGGGCAAGCCCGTGACCCTGGACCTGGAAGCAGCCGAAGCCCTGGGCGTCGGCGAAGGCGCCAGCGTGCGTCTGGTCGCGGTTTAAAAGCAGAGTTTCGCGGGTGGCTGCAGCCAGCGGCCCGTTTGAGGAGATAGCATGATCGTTCGTCCCGTACGCAGCAGCGATTTACCGGCCCTGATTGAATTGGCGCGCAGCACTGGCACCGGTCTCACCACCTTGCCGGCCAACGAAGAGCGCCTGACCCACCGGGTGGGCTGGGCTGAAAAAACCTTTCGCGGCGAAGCCGGGCGCGGGGATGCCGACTACCTGTTTGTGCTGGAGAACGACGAAGGCCGCGTGGTGGGGATTTCCGCGATTGCCGGCGCCGTCGGCCTGCGCGAGCCGTGGTACAACTTCCGGGTCGGCCTGACGGTCAGCGCCTCCCAGGAGCTGAACATCTACCGCGAGATTCCTACGCTGTTCCTGGCCAACGACCTGACGGGCAACTCCGAGCTGTGCTCGCTGTTCCTGCATGCCGATTACCGCAACGGCCTCAACGGTCGCATGCTGGCCAAGGCGCGGATGCTGTTTATCGCCGAGTTCCCGCAGCTGTTTGGCAACAAGATCATCGCCGAGATGCGCGGGGTGTCCAATGACGCCGGGCGTTCGCCGTTCTGGGAAAGCCTGGGCCGGCACTTCTTCAAGATGGAGTTCAGCCAGGCCGACTACCTCACCGGCGTGGGCAACAAGGCGTTTATCGCCGAACTGATGCCCAAGTTCCCGCTGTACACCTGCTTTTTGTCCGAGGACGCCCGCAACGTGATCGGCAAGGTTCATCCCGACACCGAGCCGGCCTTGAGTATGCTCAAGAGCGAAGGCTTCAGCTACCAGGGTTACGTCGATATCTTCGACGCAGGTCCGGCGGTGGAGTGTGAGACCAGCAAGATCCGCGCGGTGCGCGACAGCCAGGCGCTGGTACTGGCCATTGGCACGCCGGGGGACGACGCCACGCCGTTCCTGATGCATAACCGTAAACGTGAAGAGTGCCGCATCACCGCCGCACCGGCGCGCCTGGCTGCCGGCACGCTGGTGGTCGATCCGCTGACCGCCAAGCGCCTGCAACTGGTGGCTGGTGATCAAGTGCGTGCGGTACCGTTGTCTGCTGCCCGGGAGTCGAAATAATGAATGCGTTGTATATCGCAGGGAGCTGGCTGGCTGGCCAGGGTGAACGCTTTGAGTCGCTGAACCCGGTGACCCAGCAAGTGGTCTGGGCCGGCAATGGCGCCAGCGTCGAGCAGGTCGAATCCGCGGTGCAGGCCGCACGCCAAGCGTTCCCGGCCTGGGCCAAGCGCCCGCTGCAAGAGCGCATCAGTGTGCTGGAAACCTTTGCCGCCACCCTGAAAAGCCGTGCCGATGAAATCGCCCGCTGCATTGGCGAGGAAACCGGCAAGCCTCTGTGGGAATCGGCCACCGAAGTCACCAGCATGGCCAATAAAATCGCGATCTCGGTGCAAAGCTACCGCGAGCGTACCGGCGAGAAGAGCGGCCCCCTGGGCGACGCCACCGCTGTATTGCGCCACAAGCCTCACGGTGTGGTCGCAGTATTCGGCCCTTACAACTTCCCTGGCCACTTGCCCAATGGGCATATCGTCCCGGCCTTGCTCGCGGGTAATACCGTATTGTTCAAACCGAGCGAGCTGACCCCTAAAGTGGCCGAGCTGACGGTGCAGTGCTGGGTCGAAGCCGGCCTGCCAGCGGGCGTGTTGAACCTGCTGCAAGGCGCGCGCGAGACCGGGATTGCCCTGGCCTCAAATCCAGGTATCGACGGGCTGTTCTTCACTGGCTCCAGCCGCACCGGCAACCACCTGCACCAGCAATTCGCCGGGCGCCCGGACAAGATCCTCGCGCTGGAAATGGGCGGCAACAACCCGCTGGTGGTGGACCAGGTGGCCGATGTGGACGCTGCGGTCTATACCATCATCCAGTCGGCCTTTATTTCCGCCGGCCAGCGCTGCACCTGCGCCCGGCGCCTGCTGGTACCGGAAGGCGCCTGGGGCGATGCACTGCTGGCGCGCCTGGTGGCGGTCAGCGCGACCATTGCCGTCGGTGCCTACGACCAGCAACCGCCGCCGTTCATGGGCTCGGTGATCTCCCTGGCGGCGGCCAAGGCCTTGATGGAGGCCCAGGAACTGATGCTGGCCAACGGCGCCGTGGCGCTGCTGGAAATGACTCAGCCCCAGGCGCAGGCAGCCTTGCTGACGCCAGGCATCATCGACGTCACGGCCGTGATCGAGCGCGAGGACGAAGAGCTGTTCGGCCCGTTGCTGCAAGTCATTCGCTATACGGATTTTGAAGCGGCGATCAGTGAAGCCAACAACACCCAGTACGGCCTGGCCGCCGGTCTGTTGTCGGACTCCGAGGCGCGTTACCAGCAGTTCTGGCTGGAGAGCCGGGCCGGTATCGTCAACTGGAACAAGCAACTGACCGGCGCCGCCAGCACCGCGCCCTTTGGCGGGGTAGGGGCATCGGGCAATCATCGCGCCAGTGCGTATTACGCGGCGGATTATTGCGCGTACCCGGTGGCGTCCCTGGAAACCCCGAGCCTGGTCTTGCCGGCCGCGCTGACTCCGGGTGTGACGCTGATCTAAATGTGGCAGCTGGCGTGTGTGGGAGCTGGCTTGCCTGCGATGCGGACACCTCGATCTTTCAGTCAGATTGAGGGGATGCCATCGCAGGCAAGCCAGCTCCTACACTCGCCGGCGCCTACAGTTGATCGGGTTTGCAGAGACAGATTTGTGGTGTGTTGAAGACCTTTGATGCCTATAAAAACAGATGTTCGTGGAGCCTCGCCGATGAAATCCTGTGAAGTCAATTTTGACGGTCTTGTGGGGCCGACCCATAACTACGGCGGTTTGTCCTACGGCAACGTCGCGTCCCAGAGCAACAGCCAGCAATCTTCCAACCCCAAGGAAGCGGCGTTGCAGGGCCTGGCGAAAATGAAAGCCCTGATGGACATGGGCTTTGTGCAAGGCGTGCTCGCCCCCCAGGAACGCCCGGATGTGGGCGCATTGCGCCGCCTTGGCTTTGCCGGTAGCGACGCCCAGGTGATCCAGCAGGCGGCCAAGCAGGCCATGCCGTTACTGGTGGCCAGTTGTTCCGCATCGAGCATGTGGGTGGCCAACGCCGCCACGGTCAGCCCGAGCGCCGACACGGCCGACGGCCGCGTGCATTTCACCGCCGCCAACCTCAACTGCAAATACCACCGCAGCATCGAACACCCGACCACCAGCCGCGTGCTGGGGGCGATGTTTGCTGACCAGAAGCACTTCGCCCACCACGCCGCGTTGCCGGCCGTGGCGCAGTTCGGTGACGAAGGCGCGGCTAACCACACGCGTTTCTGCCGCGAATATGGTGAGGCGGGCGTGGAGTTTTTCGTGTTTGGGCGCAGTGCGTTCGACACCCGTTACCCGGCGCCGCAAAAGTACCCGGCACGCCAGACCCTCGAAGCGTCCCAGGCGGTTGCCCGTTTGCATGGCCTGCAGGATGACGGTGTGGTCTACGGCCAGCAGAACCCGGCCGTGATTGATGCCGGTGTGTTCCACAACGATGTGATCGCGGTGGGCAACGGCGAAGTGCTGTTCTATCACGAGGATGCGTTCCTCAATACTGAGCAAATGCTGGCTGAGCTGCAGGCCAAGCTGGGCAAGGTTGGCGGCAACTTCCAGGCGATCTGCGTGCCCCGCGCCCTGGTCAGCGTCGAAGACGCCGTGCGCTCTTACCTGTTCAACAGCCAGTTGCTGAGCCGCGCCGACGGTTCGATGCTGTTGATCGTGCCCGAAGAGTGCCACAACAACGAGCGCGTCTGGCACTACCTGCAAAGCCTGACCCGTTCCGGTGGGCCGATCGGCGAAGTGAAAGTCTTCGACCTCAAGCAGAGCATGCAGAACGGCGGCGGCCCGGCCTGCCTGCGTTTGCGCGTGGCGCTGAAGGAGGCTGAACTGGCGGCGGTCAACCCAGGGGTTATCATGACGGCACCGCTGTATGAAACGTTGACCCAATGGGTCGGCAAGCACTACCGCGACAGCCTGCGCGAAACCGACCTGGCTGACCCGCAGTTGCTGCTCGAATGTCGCACGGCATTGGATGAACTGACGCAAATCCTTAAACTGGGCTCGGTTTATCCTTTCCAGATCAATTAAAGCCCCACGGCTGAGACTTATTTATGACCACCGATACCCTGAAGCTGATCCTTGAAGACACCGACGGCACCCAGCTGGAAACCTCCTGCACCCGCCTCGCCGTGGTGTGGCAGGGCAAGGAAATCTGGATCCAGCACGACGGCCGTGGCCAACTGCTGATCGGCGTGGACGTGGAAGAGGGTGATGCCGAATACGCCAACCTGCTGATGCGCCCCCTGGCGACCAACCTGATGAGCCTGCAACTGGAAATGGAACCGGCCGACGTTGAAGGTGATGACGACGATCACGTCCACGGCCCAGGCTGCAACCACTAAGGAAGCTGCTCTATGCTCGCCCTCGGCAAACTGCTTGAACTGACCCTCGCCGGTCGTGAACCGGCGCAAAAAATTCAACTGACTGTCGACGGCGTGCAGATGCGCTGGCTCAGTGAGGGCGCGCTTGAAGTGCGGCCTCCCGAAGCCCGGGACAACGGCGCCGATGTGCTGTTGTCGTCCGGTATCCATGGCAACGAAACCGCGCCGATCGAATTGGCCGACCGCTTGTTGCATGGCATCGCCCGTGGGGAGATCAAGCCTCGCACCCGTATTCTGTTCCTGTTCGGCAACCCCGAGGCCATACGCCGCGGCGAGCGTTATCTCGAGCAGGACGTCAACCGGCTGTTCAACGGCCGTCACGAACAAAGCATCGGCCCTGAAGCCATGCGTGCCGCCGAACTCGAGCAGTTGGCCCGCACCTTCTTCAGCGTTCCCGGCCGTAGCCGCTTGCACTACGACCTGCACACGGCCATCCGTGGCTCGAAGATCGAACAGTTTGCCCTGTACCCCTTCAAAGAAGGCCGTCAGCACTCACGCGCCGAACTGGCCCGTTTACGTGCGGCTGGCATGGAAGCGGTGCTGTTGCAGAACAAGACCTCCATCACCTTCACCGCGTTTACCTACGAGCAACTGGGCGCCGAGTCGTTCACCCTGGAGCTGGGCAAGGCCCGGCCATTTGGGCAGAACCAGGGGGTGGATGTGTCGCGCCTGGAAACCCGTCTCAAGCAGATCATCGAAGGTACCGAGCCGGCCACCGAGGGCCTGGACGGCCTGAAGTTGTTCAGCGTGGCGCGGGAAGTCATCAAGCACAGCGACGCCTTCACTCTGCATTTGCCGGCGGACGTGGAGAACTTTTCAGAGCTGGAGAAGGGCTATCTGCTGGCCGAAGACATCGCCAAGACCCGCTGGGTGATCGAGGAGGAGGGTGCGCGCATCATCTTCCCCAATCCGAAGGTCAAGAATGGCTTGCGGGCGGGGATATTGATTGTGCCGACCACAGATGTTGGCCTGGCCTGAACCCCGAGACTGACTCGGTCGAATGTGGGAGCGGGCTTGCTCGCGAAGGCGGAGTGTCAGTCAATACCTGTGTGACTGATCCAGCGCTTTCGCGAGCAAGCCCGCTCCCACATTTGCTTTGCAGTGTCGCTTAAACCGCTACAGCACGCGGCTCATTGCGACGGATCGCGCGGATCTTGTGCAAGGTGTCGGCGCAGGTCTGCGCGGCTTCCTTGCCCTTGTGCACAAAGTGCTCAAAGAAGAAGTTGTGGTGCTCGCTGCCCGCGTGGAAATGATGCGGCGTGAGGGACACCGAGAACACCGGCACTTCGGTTTCCAGCTGCACCTGCATCAGGCCGCTGACCACCGATTGCGCGACGAACTCATGGCGATAGATCCCGCCGTCCACCACCAGGGCGGCAGCGACGATGCCGGCGTAACGGCCGGACTTGGCCAGCAGCTTGGCGTGCAGGGGCATTTCAAAGGCGCCGCCGACTTCAAAGAAGTCGATATCCGACTCCTGGTAGCCCTGGACGAGCATTTCGGCGAGGAAGCCTTTACGGCTTTGATCAACAATATCTTTGTGCCAGCAAGCCTGGATAAACGCGACGCGCTCACCGTGGTGGTTTTTGCTCTTGCTGTCGATTGCGGTGGGTTGCATGTTCTGACTCCTGTTTATGAAAAAAACAGGGCGTTATGAATCGAATGGGATTTAAGGGTGCGAGCGGCTGGGGCATGCAGGCATGCCATCAGCGTTCGGCCCTTAGGCGCCAATCCCGTTCTCTCTTCATCCGGACTATGACCGTCGGCCCCGGGATCACACCGGGTCTGCTGACCTTGCCGCCGTCCTGCGTGAGCAGTTCGAGGCGCCAAGCGCTCGCGGGCTATGCGCATTGCGCGCAATTACCGCCGGTGGGGAATTACACCCCGCCCTGAGAACGTTGCCGCCAGAACCCTGGCGGCGGAGAGTTTTTACCATACATTTCGAAAAACTGCATAGGGTGCTTGTTAATATCGACTATCGACAGGTTTGCTGGCAGCTCCATCCACGAGCCGGCTTGATATTTGCCGGTGATGCCCGCAGTAATCGGTTACAACAGGGAACTCCCCACTCGCAGAGGCAGATTTGATGTCGGTTATTGATCTTCGTAGTGACACCGTGACCCAACCCACCCCTGGCATGCGAGCTGCCATGGCCGACGCCCCCAGCGGCGATGATGTCTACGGTGAAGACCCCAGCGTCAACCTGCTGGAGGCCGAACTGGCCAAGCGCCTGGGCTTCGCTGCGGCGCTGTTCGTGCCTACCGGTACCATGAGCAACCTGTTGGCGCTGATGGCCCACTGCGAGCGGGGCGAGGAATACATCGTCGGCCAGCAGGCCCACACCTACAAATACGAAGGCGGCGGCGCGGCGGTGCTGGGTTCGATCCAGCCGCAGCCCCTGGAAGTCCAGGCCGACGGTTCGCTGGATCTGGCCCAGGTCGCAGAGGCGATCAAACCGGACGACTTCCACTTCGCCCGCACCCGGCTGTTGGCCCTGGAAAACACCATGCAGGGCAAAGTCTTGCCCATCAGCTACCTGGCCGCTGCCCGCGCATTTACCCGTGAGCACGGCCTGGCCCTGCACCTGGACGGCGCGCGCCTGTACAACGCGGCCGTCAAGCTGGGCGTGGATGCCCGGGAGATTACCCAGCACTTCGATTCGGTTTCGGTGTGCCTGTCCAAGGGCCTTGGCGCGCCGGTTGGCTCGGTGCTGTGTGGCTCCAGTGCGTTGATCGCCAAGGCCCGTCGTTTGCGCAAGATGGTCGGCGGCGGCATGCGCCAGGCCGGCTCGCTGGCGGCGGCCGGGCTGTATGCCCTGGACCATCAGGTGGCGCGCCTGGCCGACGACCATGCCAATGCCCACTGGCTGGGCGACGAGCTGCGCAAGGCCGGCTACAGCGTGGAGCCGGTGCAGACCAATATGGTCTACGTGCAGATCGGCGAGCAGGCCCAGGCCCTGAAGGCGTTTGCCGAGGCCCGTGGGATCAAGTTGAGCGCCGCGCCGCGCCTGCGCATGGTCACGCACCTGGACGTCAGCCGGGCGCAGATCGAGCAAGTGCTGGCGACATTTGTCGAGTTTTCCCGGAAATGACCGTGCAGACCGTCTAATTGACTGTTTCTATCGTATAAACACGCTGTACCACGGGCAAAGGGCCGATATAATGCGGCCCTTTGCCGTCGCTCCGTCTGATGACGTTTAGCACTGGCCTTTGGCCGCAGCCTCCGTGGAAGAACCTAATGAAAAGCGCAGAAATCCGTGAAGCCTTCCTTCGCTTCTTCGAAGAGCAAGGTCACACCCGTGTCGCCTCCAGCTCCTTGATCCCAGGCAATGACCCTACCCTGCTGTTCACTAACGCGGGGATGAACCAGTTCAAGGACTGCTTCCTGGGCCAGGAAAAGCGCGCCTACACCCGCGCCACCAGCAGCCAGAAGTGCGTGCGCGCCGGCGGCAAGAACAGCGACCTGGAGAATGTTGGCTACACCGCCCGTCACCACACCTTTTTCGAAATGCTCGGCAACTTCAGCTTTGGCGATTATTTCAAGCAAGACGCGATCAACTTCGCCTGGACCTTCCTCACTGGCGTGCTGAAGCTGCCGAAGGAAAAACTCTGGGTCACCGTCTACGCCACCGATGACGAAGCCTACGACATCTGGACCCAGCAGATCGGTGTGCCGGTCGAACGCATGATTCGCATCGGCGACAACAAGGGCGCGCCTTACGCCTCCGACAACTTCTGGACCATGGGCGATACCGGCCCGTGCGGCCCGTGCACCGAGATTTTCTACGATCATGGCGCCGACATCTGGGGTGGCCCGCCGGGCTCGCCGGAAGAAGACGGTGACCGTTACATCGAGATCTGGAACAACGTGTTCATGCAGTTCAACCGCACCGCCGATGGCGTGTTGCATCCGCTGCCTGCGCCGTCGGTCGATACCGGTATGGGCCTGGAGCGGATCAGCGCGGTGATGCAGCACGTTCACTCCAACTACGAAATCGACCTGTTCAAGAACCTGCTGAGCGCGTCGGCCGCGGCCATTGGCTGCGCCAACGACAACCAGTCTTCGCTCAAAGTGGTGTCGGACCATATCCGTTCTTGCGGTTTCCTGATTGCCGACGGCGTGCTGCCTTCCAACGAAGGCCGTGGCTATGTGCTGCGCCGCATCATCCGTCGTGCCTGCCGCCACGGTAACAAGTTGGGCGCCACGGGTAGCTTCTTCTACAAAATCGTTGCCGCGCTGGTGGCCGAGATGGGCGAAGCCTTCCCGGAACTCAAGCAGCAGCAAGCCAACATCGAGCGCGTGCTCAAGGCTGAAGAAGAGCAGTTCTCCAAGACTCTGGAGCACGGCCTGAAGATCCTGGAACAGGACCTGGCTGAGCTCAAAGGTACCGTGGTGCCGGGTGATGTGGTGTTCAAGCTGTATGACACCTATGGCTTCCCGATGGACCTGACGGCCGACATCGCCCGCGAGCGTGAACTGACGGTCGATGAGGCTGGTTTCGAGCGTGAGATGGAAGCCCAGCGTGTACGCGCTCGTTCCGCGAGCTCTTTTGGCCTGGACTACAACACCCTGGTCAAGGTTGACGTGGCGACCGAGTTCACCGGCTATCACGCTACCGTCGGCTCGGCCAAGATCGTGGCTATCTATAAAGATGGCAAGTCGGTCGATGTCTTGAGCGAAGGCGAAGAGGCGGTCGTGGTGCTCGATCAGACGCCGTTCTACGCCGAGTCCGGCGGCCAGGTCGGTGACTGTGGTTTCTTGCGTTCGACATCCGGTCGTTTTGACGTGCGCGACACCACCAAGACCGGCGGTGCTTTCCTGCATCACGGTGTGTTGGTGCTGGGTAACCTGACGGTCGGCGCTCCGGTAGAAACTCAGGTTGATGCTGAGGTGCGGCATGCAACCGCCTTGAATCATTCGGCCACCCACTTGCTGCACGCCGCGCTGCGCCAGGTATTGGGCGAGCACGTCCAGCAGAAGGGTTCGTTGGTCGACAGCCAGCGCCTGCGCTTCGACTTCAGCCATTTTGAAGCGATCAAGCCTGAGCAATTGAAGGCACTGGAAGATATCGTCAACGCCGAGATTCGCAAGAACACCCCGGTAGAAACTGAAGAAACCGATATTGAAACCGCCAAGAAAAAAGGCGCCATGGCGCTGTTTGGCGAGAAGTACGGCGACGAAGTGCGCGTGCTGAGCATGGGCGGCAGCTTCTCCGTGGAGCTGTGTGGCGGTATCCACGCCGCGCGCACCGGCGACATCGGCCTGCTGAAAATCACCAGCGAAGGCGGTGTGGCTTCCGGTGTACGGCGTATCGAGGCAGTGACCGGCGCTGCGGCCCTGGCCTACCTGAATGCGGCCGAAGAACAACTCAAGGAAGCGGCGACCCTGGTCAAGGGCAGCCGTGACAACCTGATCGACAAGCTCTCTGCCGTACTGGAGCGCAACCGCCAGCTGGAAAAACAGCTGGAGCAGTTGCAAGCCAAGGCGGCCAGCGCCGCGGGCGACGATTTGTCGGCCTCGGCCCTGGACATCAAGGGCGTGAAGGTTCTGACTGCACGTCTGGACGGTCAAGATGGCAAGGCGCTGTTGGCCTTGGTCGATCAGTTGAAGAACAAGCTCGGTCGCGCAGTGATCCTGCTCGGCAGTGTCCATGAGGAAAAGGTCGTACTGGTTGCCGGTGTAACCAAAGACCTGACTGGCCAACTCAAAGCCGGTGATTTGATGAAGCAAGCCGCCGCGGCAGTGGGCGGGAAGGGCGGTGGTCGTCCGGACATGGCGCAAGGCGGTGGTGTAGATGCCGGAGCCCTGGACGCGGCCCTGGCCCTGACCGTGCCGTTTGTCGAGGCCGGTATTTAAGGCGCTGTTAATGAGCCCATGGTCTAGTCATGGGCTCGCTTAGCTGCTGGAAGATTTGTTTATTGGGCGCTCCTTTACGGGCTGAGGCGGCTTAGAAATGGCTTTGATCGTACAGAAATTTGGAGGCACCTCGGTCGGCTCTGTCGAAAGAATCGAGCAGGTCGCCGACAAGGTTAAGAAATTCCGCGATGCCGGCGACGACCTGGTGGTGGTGCTGTCGGCCATGAGCGGCGAGACCAATCGCCTGATCGACCTGGCCAAGCAAATCAGTGGCGATCAGGCGCCGCTGGCGCGTGAGCTGGATGTGATCGTGTCCACCGGTGAGCAGGTGACCATTGCCCTGCTGGCCATGGCGCTGAACAAGCGTGGCGTGCCGGCGGTGTCCTACACGGGCACCCAGGTACGGATCCTGACGGACAGCGCGCATACCAAGGCGCGCATCCTGCAGATCGACGACCAGAAGATTCGTGGTGACCTGAAGGCCGGTCGCGTGGTGGTTGTCGCCGGTTTCCAGGGCGTCGACGAGCACGGCAATATCACGACCCTGGGCCGTGGCGGTTCCGACACCACCGGTGTGGCGCTGGCGGCAGCCTTGAAGGCTGACGAATGCCAGATCTATACCGATGTGGACGGCGTCTACACCACCGACCCGCGCGTCGTGTCCGTGGCCCAGCGCCTGGACAAGATCACCTTCGAAGAGATGCTGGAAATGGCCAGCCTCGGGTCCAAGGTGCTGCAGATCCGTGCGGTGGAGTTCGCCGGCAAGTACAACGTACCGCTGCGCGTATTGCACAGCTTTAAAGAGGGTCCGGGCACCCTCATTACTATTGATGAAGAGGAATCCATGGAACAGCCGATCATTTCCGGCATCGCTTTTAATCGCGATGAAGCCAAGCTGACCATCCGTGGCGTGCCAGACACCCCGGGCGTGGCGTTCAAGATTCTCGGGCCTATCAGCGGCGCGAACATTGAAGTCGACATGATCGTGCAGAACGTTGCGCACGATAACACCACCGACTTCACCTTCACTGTGCACCGCAACGAGTACGATGCGGCCGAACGTATCCTGCAGAACACTGCCAAGGAAATCGGTGCTCGTGAAGTGGTCGGCGACACCAAGATCGCCAAGGTATCGATCGTCGGTGTGGGCATGCGCTCCCATGCGGGTGTTGCCAGCCGCATGTTCGAATCCCTGGCCAAGGAAACCATCAATATCCAGATGATCTCCACGTCGGAGATCAAGGTATCGGTGGTGATCGAAGAGAAGTACCTGGAACTGGCTGTGCGTGCACTGCACACCGCTTTCGAACTAGACGCGCCGGCCCGACAGGGCGAGTAACGCGTTGCCAGGAAGGCGCGGTTGATCCGCGCCTTTCTTTTTTGTCGGGTGAGGGCGCAAGCCTGTTCTTTTGCCCGTGCTCGACAATACTAAGGCGTGCAGGTCCATGGCCGTTTGGTCATAGGCCCAGGGCCTTTTTTTGCAGACTGTTGTTCCCGAAATGAAATGCGTGAGGAGAAAGGTATGCTGATTCTGACTCGTCGATGCGCAGAAAGCCTGATTATTGGTGATGGCGAAATCACCGTGACCGTGCTCGGCGTCAAAGGCAATCAAGTGCGGATTGGGGTCAATGCCCCCAAAGAGGTGGCCGTCCACCGTGAGGAAATCTACCTGCGGATCAAGAAAGAGAAGGACGACGAACCAAGCCATTAATTTTTATCGTTTTTTATGTTTGCAAACGGGGATGAAGCTGGTTAATATACGCCCCGTGTTGCGGAGAGCTGGCCGAGTGGCCGAAGGCGCTCCCCTGCTAAGGGAGTACACCTCAAAAGGGTGTCGGGGGTTCGAATCCCCCGTTCTCCGCCATTATTTGCTTAGTACGTTGCAATCTGGTTTTTTCGCTAAGTGCTTGAAACTAAACGAAAAAATAGCTTTACATAGAGATTGAACGGCCTATAATGCGCGGCAACAAATGCACTCGTAGCTCAGCTGGATAGAGTACTCGGCTACGAACCGAGCGGTCACAGGTTCGAATCCTGTCGAGTGCACCATTTAAGAGTTAGTTGCAGCAATGCAGATAACTTGGCTTCAACCAGTTGTGATCTGGTATAAAACCACAATCTGCACTCGTAGCTCAGCTGGATAGAGTACTCGGCTACGAACCGAGCGGTCACAGGTTCGAATCCTGTCGAGTGCACCATACAAACAAAAAGCCCGCCTAGTGCGGGCTTTTTGCCGTCTGGGGTTTTTATTTTCCCGTGGGGGTGTGCTTGTGTAGGAATCGTCTGCGGCCTGCATGTTTTTCTCTCGGCCATGTGTTTTCTTTTCTGTCAGCGTCGTCGCAGTTTCATACGTGTGGCCAACACTCAGCTTTGTTGCGCAAGCGCTTGTTCTTTCCAGTTTTTTAACGTTTAAAACGGCCGGGCGGTGTATCATTGCGCCCGTCAGCCCCGCCGGGGCTTGTGGAATACCTCCATGGACTTACCCAGTAGTTACTCAGTACCCCGTTTTACCAATCATGAATTGACTGATTGATCCTTCCGGCGTGCCCCGCTGCTGGGAGTGGAGTTCGCCTATGACCGAAGTAGAAGTAAAGAAAACACAAGAAAGCCTGCAGGATCGCCTGGCTCAAGTCGTTGAGCTGCTGCAGCGCCAGCGTGTGGTCGAAGATCTGACCCATCGCCAGGAAGGCCCTCATCAAGACCGGGTCGAGAACCTGGTCCATCGGCAGAATCTCGTCGAGTTGCAGCGCAAGCTCGATGACCTGCACTCTGCCGACGTTGCCTACATCCTTGAAGCTCTGCCGCTGGACGACCGTCTGACGCTTTGGCAGTTGGTCAAGGCGGATCGCGATGGCGACATCCTCCTCGAAGTATCCGATTCGGTTCGTGAAACCCTGATCGCCGACATGGACGATCACGAGCTCCTGGCCGCCGCCAAGGAGATGGACGCTGACGAACTGGCCGACCTGGCCCCTGAACTGCCCCGTGATGTTGTCCATGAGCTGATGGAGACCCTCGACGGTCAACAGCGTGAGCGTGTGCGCTCCGCGTTGTCCTATGACGAGGAACAGGTCGGCGCATTGATGGACTTCGAAATGGTCACCATCCGAGAGGATGTCAGCCTGGAAGTGGTCTTGCGTTACCTGCGGCGTCTCAAGGAGCTGCCAGGGCATACCGACAAGCTGTTTGTGGTGGACTACGACGGCATCCTCAAGGGCGTGCTGCCGATCAAGCGCCTGCTGGTCAACGACCCGGACAAACAAGTGGCTGACGTCATGGCCAGTGACCCGGTGAGCTTTCATCCTGATGAAGACGCCTACGATGCCGCCCAGGCATTCGAGCGTTATGACTTGATCTCGGCCCCGGTGGTCGACAAGAACGGCAAGCTGATTGGCCGTTTGACCATCGACGAGATGGTCGACCTGATCCGTGAGGAAAGCGAAAACGAAGTCCTCAACATGGCGGGTCTGCGTGAAGAGGAAGATATTTTTGCGTCAGTCTGGCGCTCCCTGAGCAACCGTTGGGCGTGGCTGGCGGTCAACCTGGTCACTGCGTTCATTGCCTCGCGGGTGATTGGTCTGTTCGAGGGCTCCATCGAGAAGCTGGTGGCGTTGGCGGCACTGATGCCGATCGTCGCCGGTATTGGGGGTAACTCGGGTAACCAGACCATCACCATGATCGTGCGGGCGATGGCCCTGGATCAGGTAAGCACCGGCAACACCTCGCGCCTGATGCGCAAGGAGCTGGCTGTGGGCCTGATCAATGGTCTGGTATGGGGTGGCGTGATCGGCGTGGTGGCCTACCTGCTGTATGGCAGTTGGTCCCTGGGCGTGGTCATGACCGCGGCCATGACCCTTAACCTATTGCTGGCGGCACTGATGGGGGTATTGATCCCCATGACCCTGGCGCGCCTTGGGCGCGATCCTGCGATGGGGGCCAGTGTGATGATCACGGCCATGACCGACAGTGGCGGCTTCTTCATCTTCCTGGGCCTGGCGACGATCTTCCTGCTTTGAACCTACTGGGAGCCGGCACGCCGGCTCCTGCACAAAAGTAAAAATCCCGGGCAAAAAAAAGCCAGCGCAAGGCTGGCTTCAGCTTTCAGTTGCCGATTATTCGGCTTCTGCGGCTGCCTCAACGTCATGAGCAATCAGCGACACAAGCGCATTTTGCTGACGGTGGGACAGTTGGCGAAACCGCTGTAGCAGCTCGCGTTCGTGCAGTGACAGCTCCGGGCTGTCCATGCGCATGCTCGGCTCATCACCCAACGCGCCTTCCTGAATAAGGCTTTGCTCCATGCGCGCGATGATTTCAGAGTTCATGCTGCGATGATGATTGCGAGCCACCTCGGCAATGCGTTCCCGCATTCCGTCTGGCAGACGTACGACGAACTTGTCAGCCGTACGGCTGGAATAAATTGCCTGTTTCAATGGGCGCATATATTTAACCGGTTAGTTCAGGGGAGCGGTTTTTGGAATTGGCCGCAACATGTGTGTTAGGACAAGGCTTGCGGACAAATGTTCAACCCGAATTGCAAAGAGGCCGCATCATGCCTCAGTTTTGCCGGTTCCTTGGCGTCAATTCTGTGACAAATATTGAGCTTCCTACAGGCTTTGTGCCAGTACTCATTTTCAAATTTGCGGACTGGTTGGAAAACTTTTCTGCGCAAGAACCGGGCCGCAGGCTCTCGCTAAGATGGGGTTTTCGGGCGCATATCCTATAGCAATGTGGCCTTTTGCCCTTAATTTTAAGACTAGTGGCAAATGGCCGATTTGCGAGCCGGGGCGACATAAGGTAGGGCGGTCAGGCGAGCAGGATTGAGACGGTGTCAATCTCTCGTCACAGGCAGGGTCAGCGCAGGATCGGGTCGAACTTGAAGCGACGCCCGACGACCATGGCGATCACCAGCGCGACTGTGAATAGGGCGCAGGCGCCCAGGCAAAGGGCTTGCCAGTCATTCGACGGAAGGTTGAGTCCCAGAATACCCGTGGCAATGGCCAGGATCAGAAATAGCCAGACTGACTTGGTCATGATGGGCTCACTTAGAAAATCAGGTGTTCAGAAGAGCTCGCGGCCTGTGCGCCCTGTGCCAGGTGCACCGATGATTGTCCATCGCCTGTCATCAGGGCCAGTTGAGGTCGTTGTTGAGCGTGGTGGCTGCCCGCTTGGCTGATCTGCGCTGAATCGCTGTCGTTGCCGGCCTGGAAGTGGAATGTCACCAGTACGGCCAAGGCCAGGGCGTTCAGAAGCAGAAGGGTGCTGTTCATGGGTGTTTCCCCGTGTTCACGTGCAGGACAGTTTTATAAGTACAAAGAGTGCAGTCATCATGCCAGCTATTATTTTGATTTAAATCCTTTTAAAACAATAAGTTAAGTTGATCTCAAAAGTATGGCTCATTGCAATATGCAATGATGGCATTTCGTGCCAATGCATTTTGCACGATGGGGTCGGCAGGCCTGTGGGCAACCGCTTATCGCCGGTTGGGTGGGATAAAGGCTTACGCCTAAAAAGCTGACGGACGACATGACAAAACCCACCCTGACCGTTAACATGCACGCCGTCCGTCGCAACGCCATCTGGCCCTGCGCCTGTCATTAGTCCCAGTAGCTCAATTGGATAGAGCATCCCCCTCCTAAGGGGAAGGTTGGCCGTTCGAACCGGCCCTGGGACACCATATAATTCAATACCTCCAGCCAATGTATGTAGTTCTTGCACAGTCTCATGGGTGCATGATGGGTGCATACGCAATAATTTAGACTGAAAAAGCCGCAACAAAATCAGTTGAGGGCTGGGTGTACGTGGAGGTATGAAGAGCGGGGTGATAATTCTGCCACCATGAAAAAGTCGACAACAGGGAAGCAGTGATGCGAATTCTATTTTTTGCGATGTGCTGTTTGTTGATCACCGCCTGTTCAAGCAACCCAGCAGCACTCTTTGAAGAGCAAGTCAAAAACAGCACCACGCCGTTAGCACGGACCCCCTCTGAGGCCATGCACAACGCGCAAGCTGTGCCCATGCCGATCAACCCAGGATGGCGGCCACCCCAGTGGAAGATCACCGCTGCGGAACCGCGCATCCTGATCAGTGGGGTACCGTCGAACTATCGATTATTCAGCGTCGCGTTGACAAAGGACAAACCCTTTCATATTGACGTTAACTCCTGGTGCGTCAATGGGTGCCTGGGGTTCAGCAAGTACGCCCTGAACCCTTATTTGATCTTGATGGACGCCAAAGGCAACGTCCAGGCTGAAGGTTTTGGCAAGGCGACTGGCATAGTGGGAGTCATCAGCCAAGTGTTGAAGGGCACGGTGACAACCAGCGGCACTTACTACCTGATAGTCGCGGCGGATAACCGTGCGCCTGGGGAAACCATTGTCATCGACAACGTGCTGCTGATTGGGGCAGCGGCGAGCCCAATCACGCCGTTGCGGATTGGGATGGGTAGTTATCCGTTTGGGTCGGTTGGGCCGTTGTTGAATACGGAAGAGACGCCTTGAGGCTGTGAGGCAAGAGAGCGAACACGCCCGCTGCTAATACTGAAATAAAATCAGTGCTGGAAGAGGTGGAGAAAGTGCCGGGTTAAGCCCTATCTCTGATTCGTAATACTGTCGTAGTCGAGCAGTTAGCATGACGTGCTGTGGCACGTACACCAAGGCCGGCACCGAGCAGTTCGGTCACCCGCTTATGCAGGTCAATGTTGACGGGGCGGCCTTGATACTTGCCGGCGGCCTTGGCCTTCTCGATGCCTTGAGCCTGGCGCTCGCGCCGCTGCTCGTAATCCTTGCGCGCGATCGCGGCCATCATCTCCACCAGCAATACATCACCCTTGCGCGCATCTTTCAGAAGGCGCAGCAGCTCGGGCCGGTCGGCGGTAGCGCCGCTGGCGTTCTCCAGGTACACGCTTGCAATGACCTTGTTATGGTCGCTGGCGAACTGCTCGAGCGAGGCCCGGGCACGGCCGGCGTCTTGTTCGTCGGTGGAGGCTCGGAGGTATGCGCGGATGAACATGATGTGTGCCTGTATCAGTTAGGGCGTTCTACTAATGCTGTTGCACTTTGGGTGTTACTTATCAAGCGGAAAGCCCGAAAAAGGCAAAATAAGCCTGTATCTGGATAGGCGTACTATAGGTGATACACACAACCGGATTAAACGGGACTGAAATAGTTAGTTTTGGCGGGATTGAAGAGGGCATTTTTGTTGCAGTAAGTCGAAGGTATGCAAAGTGATACGGAACCAGACTTTCGGCTTAGTCCAACCTCAGATTGAGGATGGAGCGGGGAGGGCTGACCTACCGTTTCGGTACGTCAGGTTTCGCGCCACGTTTTGCAAGAAGTTGAAAACGTGGCGCGGAGAATTGGTGCGGCGGCGGAACTACCTAGCAATCCTCGTCAGTTCGATCAGGTGTTGCTTTCATCGCAACACCTGTTCCAGCCTGCTGTCAGGGTTGCGTCATTTTACTAATTGTCTATAGGTACCTGAAACGTGGCATGTGAAGTGGGAGCTACCCTCGTCCAGCATACCAATGGCGAGTAGAACCTGTTCGGGCATATTATGGATTTTATGTTGGCTTAGAAGGCGTATTAGCTCTTCTATTTCCTCTGTGGAATTTAGGCAGAAGGCAAAGGTGAATGTGCTGACCTCTCCATTGTTGAGGTTGCTAATGGCCCTCTTTGTAAGGTTTTTAATGAAAGTTGGAAATTTTGATGTGTCTTGTATCATTGGCCTGACTTCGTAGCCGTGTTTGTTGCCATTGTTATTTACTACTAGGTCTAGATTGTCATGTGGTACTTCTGTTCCTCCCCAAGTAAGTACCCAAGTGCTAAATGAAGCTCTTATTTTCTTCATTTGAGCAAATAATTGTTCGATGCTAGGAGGTTCGTTTGAATTCTCTTTGGATGTGTCACGTACGTCTTCGATAGTTGCTTCAGAGATTTCTGTTTTTAGGAATTCTTTCGCATACTGTAAAAAACTTTCAGGGTTGTACATGACGAATGTTTCGATTCCTCCCGAAAGAGCAGCTTCCTCTATCAATTCTGGTCGTGGGCCAATAGTTTTATTTCCATCCAAATTAAACTTTAGCCACCAGTCCTCTTTTGCGTCATCTGTGACAAAAATGATTTCTTTTTTTGATTCTGACTTTGCAAAGGAAAGTAATTGTGTCCAGATTATATAGTCTCCGAATTTACGCTTATAAATTATGCCGCCGTGTAGAAATTCATCTGGTGCATCTTCATCCTTCTTGCTATCCATATATCCTGGAGGGATCTTAAATTTATAACGTTGTTCAGCTGCTTTGAATAATTCATCAATGGTTTTTTGGTCTGTAGGGATTGGACCTACGCGGTTCTCGAATAGCGATTCAATTCGTTCTTTTAAAGAGTCTGGTTCGTTAAGCTTTTGATGTGTCTTTTGCGAGGCTTCAAGTTGAATTAGGAATTCACTTGTCAGTTCGTCGAATCTTGTAGTAAGAGAATCAAAGTCGATTAGTGTGTGTCGCTTTTTTAAGTTTAGTCTTTCTGCTTCGGAGGAAATAGTGGTCTTGATTTTATCGATGCTTTTTCGAACCTCAGAGAACTTTTTTCCTTGAGTTGCAATGACTTTAAGTCTATTTCTTTGAAATTCTAATGCTACATGAAATGGTATCCAAACCTTATCTGATAGTTCGTCTAGTACAGATAGAAGCTCGTCCCGGGTTCCTTGTTGGTATCGGTACAGGTTTAAGAGTACATTGCTGTCGAATACGAAAATCGCATCTTTCCAAACAGTTCGATAATCTAGCTTGCGTTGTGCCTCATATTGTGGAAAGAGTCCTTTCATTTGCCCTCCAGGCGTTATCGTTGATGCTCAAACCGACACTGGTTCGCTGCTTAGCATGATGTGAGACAGGCCCTATCATCTGAATGAGACGGGTTGGTCTGTCTCATAAGTTTTTGACAGAGGTATCCCTTACGTAAGCCACGGTATGGGGATGGCAAATGGCTTTCAAGGCAATTCGCGAAATTTTGGGCGTTCCCAGTGAGACCAAATCGTCACACATCGAGATATTTCACTGTGGGAGCGGGGTAGCGTGGGGCTTTTACCCAATGGGAGATGCACTCAAGCCTGAGGGCATTTGAATCGCCCCGGATTCTCTAGACACCTTGCGAGCTCATTGCGTAACGTTTTTCAAACTCTACCGATGACAGTTGATTGTTGAAACCATGGCGGCGTTTTGCGTTGTAGAACATCTCGATGTAATCGAACACATCACTACGAGCATCTTGCCGCGAGGTGTAGATTTTCCGCTTGATTCGTTCCCGTTTCAGAAGCTGGAAAAAGCTCTCAGCCACGGCGTTGTCATGACAATTGCCTCGGCGGCTCATGCTGGCAACCAAATTGTTCGCTTTCAAAAAACTGCGCCAATCGGAGCTGCTGTACTGGGCGCCCTGGTCGGAGTGAGCCATCACCTCTTGTTTCGGTTTTCGCCTCCAAACCGCCATTAATAACGCATCAATGGCCAAATCACTGGTCATCTGCGCCTTCATTGACCAGCCAACGACCTGACGAGAAAACAGATCCAGCACCACCGTCAAATACAGCCAGCCTTCATACGTACGAATGTTGAGTCGCATGGCGATGGCCTGAAGCCATTAACATTAGGGGCTTATCTCCATTTCCCGAACGTCCAGGCCGAGCGCTAGGACGGGGCCCCCCGTTCCTCTCCCGCCCAGCCCCGCCAGATCCTCATCCCATCCTGCCTTCAAATCAGCTCCTGCGGAGAAATCACCCAAACGCTGCAGGGCATCTTGTACAGCAGGTGTTCCACCGTGCTGCCGATTAATCGGTCCATGGCTCGATGGCCTATTCGGCCCATCACAATCACATCGGTTTCATAGGCACTCGCGTAGCTGGCAAGCACCTTGGCGGGGTTGCCCATGATCATGTGCTGGCGCTCCGGTGGAATACCGTTGCGCTCCGCCAGTTCGTGGAAGGCATCGGCCTGGGCATCAAACAGTGTCCGGGCTTTGCTGGAGGAGAAGAAGCTTGCGCCATTTTCGAAACCGAATTCATCGGCACTGATAGCTGAAAGGTCGTGGGCATAAATGACGTCTAGTTCTGCGTGACAGATGCTCGCCAGTTTCGCGGCCTCTTGCACAATGGTGTCGTTGAAATCTTTGTATTGCCCGTCGCGATGAAAAGGGTCTACTGCAGCGATGATCTTGCGGGGTAGGGCGTGGTGCATATGGCTGACGAAATGCAAAGGTACCGGGCATTCGCGCAACAGGTGGACATCCAATGGCGTAAACATCAGGCGTGAAAGCAGCGATTCATGCTCCAGCGCCTTGATCAACACCGCCATGGGTTGTTCTTTGAGGTGGATGAGGATTTCCTGCAAGGGGTCGTTCACCCAGACCACTTCAGTGGTGACATGCACCCCGATTCTGCGCAACGGGCGGGCCTGGTCTTCCAACCATTGGCGATGGCGTTCGACATAGCCGATGCGCATTTGCTCCAGCGCTTGCTCGTTGACCAGCCCGGCCGTTGCCAGCCCCTCGAGATAGTCAAATGCCACGATGTGCAATGCCGCATCCGCAGCCTTGGCCAGGGCGGCGGCTCGATCGAAAGCGGGGCTGTTCTCCATCAAGGGTGGGACGACCAACATGAAGCGTGATTGATCAGACATGACATCTCTCCCGTAGGTAAATGCGCAGGTGCCCGCCCCAATCGCCGCGCAGCCATTGGAACCTGAAACCTCGCAATTAGAGTGTGGCGGGCTGCGGGAGGCCGGGTTGATCTTTGTCAAACCCCGGGGGCAATCGGGTGGCAACCCGACGTGCGGTCGGTCAGCGACGAAATTGTTGACCATTATCAATCTTTCCAGTGTTTCCTCGGCGCAGTCTTATAGGCGTGCCGAACCTGGCGCACCCACAGTGGCGGAGGATCACCATGGCGACCATGAAAGCGGCTGTTTTCGTTGAAAAGAACCGGATCGTCCTGGAAGACAAACCCATCCCCACTGTGGGGCCCCTGGATGCCTTGATCCGTATTACCACGACGACCCTCTGCGGTACCGACGTGCACATCTTGCGCGGTGAGTATCCGGTGGCCAAAGGGCTGACGGTGGGGCATGAGCCCGTAGGGGTCATTGAACAGTTGGGCTCGCAGGTGCGCGGCTTTGTCGAAGGGCAGCGGGTCATTGCCGGCGCCATCACCCCCAGCGGGCAAAGTTACGCTTGCCTCTGTGGCTGTGCTTCGCAGGATGGCCCGGACACCCGCCACGGTTTTCGCGCCACGGGTGGCTGGAAGTTCGGCAATAGTATTGACGGTTGCCAGGCGGAGTACGTGCTGGTGCCAGACGCCACCGCCAATTTATGCCCGATTCCGGACGGCCTCAGCGATGAGCAGGTGTTGATGTGCCCGGACATTATGTCCACCGGTTTTTCCGGGGCGGAGCGCGCCGAGGTCAGCATCGGCGATACCGTTGCGGTGTTCGCCCTCGGGCCAATCGGCCTCTGTGCAGTGGCCGGCGCGCGTCTCAAAGGCGCGACTACCATCATTGGCGTCGATGCCGTACCTGCGCGGATGAGTGTTGCGCGGCGCCTGGGGGCCACCCATGTGGTCAACTTCAAGGACGGTAATGTCGTCGAGCAAATCATGGCCTTGACCGATGGCCGTGGGGTGGATGTGTCCATCGAGGCATTGGGCACGCAAGGCACGTTCGAGTCCGCTTTGCGGGTCTTGCGCCCCGGTGGTCGGTTATCCAGTCTCGGCGTTTATTCCAGTGACTTGCGCATACCCCTGGATGCCTTCGCCGCCGGGCTCGGGGACTACAGCATTGTCACGACCCTGTGCCCCGGCGGTAAAGAGCGTATGCGCCGGCTGATGGCGGTGGTTAACAGCGGCGGTGTGGACCTGTCACCCCTGGTAACCCATCGTTTCAAGCTCGACGACATTGAAGCGGCCTATGAGCTGTTTGCTCACCAGCAGGATGGTGTGATGAAGGTCGCGATTACGCCGTGAAGATGGGGTTAAAGGTGGTCTGGAGGTCGTCAATGATGATTGATATCACGCAGGAGCAGGCAACCGCATGCTGGGTTGTGCACATGGAAGGTGTCGCAGTGGAGTTCAAAACCCTGGAAGGTGCGCAGGCATTCGTCAGGCGACTCCGGACGCGTATAGACGCGCCGCATGCCTGGCCGATCAATGTCGATCCGCCCCCTGTCCGGCGAGCGGCCCACGCAGCCCGATAGCCCGGCGACATGGTTGCAACGGTTCGGCCGACCTCGTGGAGTCACGAGTGGGTCGCAAGACAAGGCCAGCATCGATGACAAAACCATGAATGAAACCCTCGGCATGGCAGGCGCGGCAACCGCACTGGGGATCGGCATGCTCATTGGGCTGGAGCGCGAGCGGCACAAAGGGCAGGGACAAGGCCGCGCCTGTGCAGGACTGCGCACGTTTGCGATCACCGCGCTGTTGGGTTATGTGGCGATGCAGGTCGGCGCCGGTCTGCTGGTCGGGATCGTGGCGATAACCCTTGGGTTGCTGGTCACCGTGGCGTACTGGCGCAGCCTGAGCGATGACCCGGGCGTTACCAGTGAAGTGGCATTGATCACGGTTTTGCTGCTGGGGGCGATGTGCAGTACATCGCCCGAACTGGCGATCGCCATCGCCGTGGTGATCGCGGGCCTGCTGACCTATCGACAGAAGCTGCACTACTTTGCCCGTAACCAACTGACTGATGTGGAAGTGCGCGACGGCCTGGTACTGGCGACTGCCGCGCTGGTGGTGCTGCCGCTGGTCCCTGACCGCTTTATCGGCGCCTACGCCGCGATCAACCTGCGCACCATTTGCACGCTCACGGTATTGCTCATGGTAGTGGGGGCGGTGGGGCATATTGCTGTGCGCACCCTGGGCACCCGGTATGGGTATGCAATCAGTGCCATTGCTTCCGGGTTTGCCTCCAGCACCGTGACCATTGCCGCCATGGGGCATATCGCCGCCAGGGAGCCGGACAACATCAAGGTCTTGAGTGCCGCCGCGATCTTCTCCAACCTGGCGACGGTCACCCAAGTCGGGCTGATCATGGGGGCGGTCGACAGCAGTCTGTTACGTCATATCTGGGGGCCGCTGTTGTGCGGCGCCGCTGCCACAGCGCTGTATGGACTGTGCTTGATGTTTCCCCGGCCCGCGAATGGCGTGGGGCAACCGATCAAGGTCGGTGGCGCGTTCAATCTCAAGCTGGCGCTGGTGGTCTCATTGACCATGACCGGTATCACTTTCCTGTCGTCGGTGATGCTCAGTCACTTCGGTGAAACCGGAGTCATGCTCACGGCGACCCTGTCCGGCTTCGCCGATGCCCATTCCTCGACAGCATCAATTGCGACATTGGCCAAGTCCGGTCAGTTGCCACTTAGCGCCACCACCATTCCTATACTGATTGCAGTCAGCAGTAACACGCTGAGCAAATGCCTGGTGGCGTGGATCAGCGGCGGGCGACGGTTCGCCGCTTACGTTATCCCGGGTCAGGTCTTGCTGACGCTGGCCATGTGGGCCGGGATCTTGCTTCTTTGAATCACATTCAACCTGGTACCTGATGAAGATCAAGTTGGCTGAGTCGGGTGCGTTCACTCTATAGGTGTCAGCAACCAAAAGGCCACGTGCCGAGGTGTCCCATGTCGCAGGCTCAGCGTTTACTGTTAATTGCCCCCTCAACCCTGACCCGTACACCCGCGTTCGAGCGGGCCGGCGCGTTGGCCAAGGCGATGCAAATGCCTTTGCACATTGTCGCATTTGACTACTTGCAGGCCTTGGCGGTGGCCGGCCTTTTTGCCCCTGAACAAATGAACCGGGCCCGTGACGGTTATTTGCAAAACCACAGGCAGTGGCTCACGGAGCAGGCGGGGTTGATCAGCCAGCACGGGGTGCAGGTCACCAGCGAAGTGGTGTGGGTGCAACACCCTTACGAAGAAATCATGCACTTTGTCAGTGAGATGCCACTGGCGTTGATCATCAAGGATGCGCAGGAAGAATCAGCCTTGCAGCGGATCTTTTTCGCACCGCTGGACTGGCAGTTACTGCGCGATTGTCCGGTACCTGTGCATTTGGTGACCAACGCGCTCAACCCTCGGCCGCGCAATATCCTGGCCATCGTCGATGTGCTGCGCGACGAGGAGCAGGACAATGTGTTCAACGACCAGATCATCAACGCAGCGGTAAAGCTGGCCAACGAATGCGATGCCCACCTTGAGTTGATGCATGTGTATGACTGGGCGGCGATTTACGTCCAGGACATGGGCTTTGGTGCCTTGCCCCTAGCCACTGGGATTTATGAGGCGCTGGGCACGACTCAGCGGGAAGTGTTTGCCGCCATGGCTGAACGCCATGGTGTACCGCCGGAGTATCGCCACTTCATCGAGGGCAACCCGGTGTTGAGTATTTGTGAGTTCGCTGCCGAGCATCGCACGGACATCATTGTGATGGGCACGGTTCAGCACAAGGGGTTGAACAAGTTGCTCGGGACCACCGCTGAACAACTCCTGCAGCGGGCGCCCTGCAGTGTGCTGGCAATCAAGCCCGGGCGGGTATTGCAATCCTGAGCAGGCAACGGCCCCGCGCTTGAGCGTTGAGCGCAGCAGCGCGGGGCCGTGGTTCTACAGGTGCCGGCTATGGATCACTTGGTGGGAGTCACGGGGATCAATGCATGACTCGAAGCCCAGTGCTCTGACCAGGTTACGCATGGGGATATTGCTGGCGGCATCCACCGAATACATCCGGCGGTAGCCATTCTTGCTGGCGGCGTTGATCAAATGTTTCATCAGTAGAGTGCCCAGGCCCAGGTGCGCCCATTCATCGGCTACTGTCACTGCGCACTCACAGTCATCCTTGCCGGTAGCGGCGTAACGGCTGATGCCGATCTCGATCAGATGACCGTTTTCGTGCGCCAGCGCGATATAGGCCACTCGATGTTGGTTATCGGTGTCCATCAACGTATTGAGCAGGCTGTCACTGGGCTCGTTGATCTGCGCCAGGAAGCGCATATGCCGCGATTCGGGGGACAAGCGTTTGATAAACGCATACTCACGCTCGCGATCCTTTTCCTCGAGCGGCCGTATCAGTACGTGGCGACCGTCCCTGAGCGCTTCGATCCAGTGTTCTGCGGTGACGGTGGCATAAACTGCCGCCGCCCGATCATTGTGGTCTTTGAAGGTGGGCATGGGTGAACCTCCATCTGATGTGAAAGGCCGGCGCGCGCAGATAAACCTCGCGGTGCTTCCTTTCTACGTCGTTGAGGGCTTTGGGCGCTGATCTGGATCAGCTACTTGTGTTGGCATCCTTGATTTTCGGACGACTGAGGTGGATTACGCGGCGGCCCTGGGCGGATCAGCCATTTGCGGAATTGGCGGCCCGCCACCCAGGCAGTTGATTGAAATCAACTGCACCTGCGTCATTAAGAGCGATCAATGGCACTTCCCTTGAGTATTCATGGAGACGGCTATGCATATGACATTTCTCGGTGCTGCGGGCACGGTCACCGGCAGTAAATACCTGCTGCAGCACCACGACCATCATGTACTGATCGACTGCGGCCTTTTCCAGGGCTATAAACAGCTGCGGCTGCACAATTGGGATGCGCTGCCGTTTCCGATTGGTGAACTCGATGCGATTGTGCTTACCCATGCCCACCTGGATCACAGTGGCTATCTACCGGTCCTGGTACGCAATGGCTATCGCGGGCCGGTCTATGCCACGCCTGCGACCTGTGATCTGCTGAAGATCCTGCTGCTAGACAGTGGTCGCCTCCAGGAAGAGGAGGCTGAGTTTGCCAATCGGCATGGCTTTTCCAAGCACAGCCCGGCGGCGCCGCTGTATACCGAACAGGACGCCGAGCGAGCGCTGAAGCTGTTACGGCCGATCGAGCTGCATAACAGGATTGAGATCGTCACCGGCATGACCCTCCAACTGCGCGGCGCCGGGCATATATTGGGCGCGGCCACGGTCGAGGTGGTCGCCGATGGCGTTACGCTTGTGTGCTCGGGAGACTTGGGGCGACCCGACGACCCCCTGATGTTCGCTCCGGAGACCATCGAGCAGGCGGACTACCTGTTGGTGGAGTCGACCTACGGTGACCGCAAGCACCCGGCCGAGCTGCCAGAGGAACAATTGGCCGACGTCATCACCCGCACCGCGCTGCGCCATGGCATTACCCTGGTACCTTCCTTCGCCGTCGGTCGGGCGCAGTTGCTGATGTACCACTTGTATCGGCTCAAGCAGCAACACTTGATTCCCGATGTGCCGATCTATCTCAATAGCCCCATGGCCACCGACGTCACCACGTTGTACCAGCGTTTTCGCAGCGAACACCGTTTGACCGCGCAGGAGTGCGAAGGCATGTGCCACGTCGCGAAGTTTGTGCGCACTACCGAAGATTCGATCCGCCTGGACCAGCAACGCACGCCGGCGGTGATTATCGCTGCCAGCGGCATGGCTACCGGGGGACGGGTGATCCACCATCTCAAGGCGTTGGCCCCCAACCCGATCAATACGTTGCTGGTTCCTGGCTTCCAGGCGGGCGGCACCCGCGGCGCGCAAATTGTCGCGGGGGCTCCTTCCGTGCGTATTCATGGCAAGGAGGTGCCCATCAGGGCCGAGGTGGTGCCGATGCAGTCCCTGTCGGCACATGCGGATGCCGATGAAATCATGCAATGGCTTCGCGGGTTCAAGCGGCCACCGAAACACACCTATGTGGTGCACGGCGAACCCAATGCCTCGGATGTGCTGCGCCGACGTATCAGCCTGGAGCTGGGCTGGTCGGTCTCGGTGCCGGAGTATCGCGATAGCGTCGAACTCAGCGCCACCGACCACCCTTCGAACACATCGGGCTGATAGCAAACAGTCCTTGCCGCTTTACGGCAGGCTCCAGACTGGCCAAGGGGTTGACGCAGCCAGCCGCTGACGCTCGGGTTTTTTCCAGAAGCAGGGCCTCGTTAGCCGTTTGGCCAGTGCCGTCTGGCTGGTGGGCGCGATATATTGTGCAGACCTTGTACCTTGCCCCCGGTCTGAGTGCGTCTGACACGTAACTCACAGAAGACGGAACTGTTGGGTGTCGAGTTCATCGAAGGCTTCATGCTTCGATAAACCCGAAGTTGTCCCGCTTGTCGGATCAAAATATTCCCGGGTGCCTAAGGTGCCTGGGCTTAACGACGCTTCGCCTTCAGGCTATCGTGTAAATAGCCTGACACCCACTGCAAGGAGCCGCTCGGAACGCCGATGCGCCAAATCTGGAAATCTTTTCGAGCCCTTTATTTCGCCTCCTTGATGATGCTGATCGGCTCCGGCCTGCTCAGTACTTACCTGGCCTTGCGCCTGGCGGCGGATAACGTCGACAGCCTGTGGGTCGGTGCGCTGATGGCGGCCAACTATTTTGGCCTGGTGCTGGGGGGCAAGATCGGGCATCGCCTGATCGCCCGGGTCGGGCATATCCGGGCCTATGCCACGTGTGCCGGGATCGTCGGTGCGGCGGTGTTGGGCCATGGCCTGGTGGATTGGCTGCCGGCCTGGATCGTGCTGCGGATAATCGTCGGCCTCGGCATGATGTGCCAGTACATGGTCATCGAGAGCTGGCTCAACGAGCAGGCCGACGCCAAGCAGCGGGGTGTGGTGTTCAGCGGTTATATGATCGCCTCCTACCTGGGCCTGGTGCTGGGCCAGCTGATTCTGGTCATGCACCCCCAATTGGGGCTGGAGCTGCTGATGTTGGTGGCGCTGTGTTTCGCCCTGTGCCTGGTGCCGGTGGCCATGACTCGGCGTATTCACCCGGCGCCCTTGCATCCTGCGCCCATGGAGCCACGCTTCTTTATCAAGCGCGTGCCGCAGTCCCTGAGTACGGTGTTGGGTGCCGGCCTGATCGTCGGCTCCTTCTACGGTCTGGCGCCGCTGTATGCGGCCCAGCAGGGCTTGAGCACCGAGCAGGTCGGTCTGTTCATGGGTAGCTGCATTTTTGCCGGCCTGCTGGTGCAGTGGCCGTTGGGCTGGCTGTCGGATCGTTATGACCGTGCGCTGCTGATCCGCTGCTTCGCCCTGTGCCTGGCGGTGGCGGCATTGCCGCTGGCGATCATGACCCAGGTGCCGTTGGAAGTGCTGTTTATAGCCGGCTTCCTGTGCTCGCTGGTGCAGTTCTGCCTGTATCCGCTGGCCGTTGCATTTTCCAATGACCATGTCGAAGGTGATCGCCGGGTCTCGCTCACGGCGATGTTGCTGGTGACCTACGGGGTGGGGGCCAGTGTCGGGCCGTTGCTGGCCGGCGTGGTCATGAAACTGTTCGGCAACCAGATGCTGTATGCGTTCTTCAGCTTGTGCGCCTTGATCCTGGTCTGGCGCATCCGCCCCAAGGCAGTGACCAATCTGCATCAGGTGGACGATGCGCCGCTGCATCACGTGGCGATGCCCGACAGCATGTCCAGCTCGCCCCTGGTGGCTGCCCTCGATCCGCGTGTGGATGAGCAAGTGGTGCAGGACCAGATGCAAACCACCGCGCCGGAACCTGCGCCCGAAGCCGAACCTGAAGTGGAGCCACAACCTGAGCCCGAGCCGCCGGAGCATCCGGACCCGGAAGACCACCCCCATGACCTGAGCCGGGCCCGTCCCTGAAACAAAAAACGGGCAGTTCCCCAAGGAACTGCCCGTTTTTTTGTGCCTGTGGTTCGGCGCTTACATATCGTCGTCTTTATCGAACCGGCGCGCCTCGCGCTGCAGTTGATAGACAAAACGCTCAACCTGACGCTGCACCAGGCCGCTCATGTTGTGGAAGCGCACACCGGCAAAGGTGGTGTTGATCCTTTCTTCAAAGTGCAGGTAACGCAACTCCACCGCCGTGGTCATGCTGCCAAAGGGCAGGGCGGCGATAAAGCGGTCGTAAACCTGGCCCAATTGCAGGCGCTCGGAGATATCACCTTCAAAGCGCAGCTTGCAGCCGGTGGCGGAGATATCCAGCAACTTGCCGCCGAGAGGCGCCTTGAGTTTCTCGCCGCCCAATTCAATATTCACCAGTTGCGCCAGTTTCAATGCCGCACGAAAGGCATTGCGGCGCTGATGGTAGACCACTTCTTCAGGCAGGCTGCCCTTGTAGATGCGGTGGCCGTCTTTTGTGCCGATGGTCAGGCTGCCATTGCTCTCCCAGGCCACGCGCACGCCTTCGTGGAAACCTTCGATGCGAAATGCTTCGCCATTTTCCAGATAGCGTTCACCTTCGGGCGGGATCATTTCGTCCAGGCTCAGGGTCTTGCTGTCCTTGTCGACATCCACCAGGTAGCTCTGGAAGCGCTGGTTGCGTTCGTGGAAGGTGATGATCAGCGGGTCGTGGCTCTCTTGCAGCAGCCGCAGGGTGCCGGCAATTTCCAGAGGGGTGGTGAGGACCTTGGGTGGCTGCGGAGCATCTTCCGCGTTGAGGGTGTTGAACACGGTTCTTCCATCTCCAGACAAAATACGACTACACGCAAGAACCGGCATTTTGCCAGTATGTGGCGCGCCTTGATAGGGCGCGCGATAAACCGGCGTCAGGCTTGGCTGAGGGTGCTGGGCTTGACCAGCCGTGAGGTGGAGCCCTGGGCGTTATACAGTGCTGGAGGTTCGCCACCGTGGAGGATGCGCAACTGGTTGGCGGTGGTGGCTTGCTGCAGTTGGATCGACTGGCCATTGAGCACATTGGCCTCCTGACAGCTGATCAACAACTGATTGAGCGCTGCGCTCTGAGCCAGCAACTGGTCACCGACCGATGAATGGCTGGCGAGCTGTTCCAGGCCGCTGTGATCAGCGGGCAGGCCCAGGCTGAGCAGGATCTGGCTGCGTTTCTGGCCGTGTTGTTCAAGCAGGATGATCAGCGATTGCTTGCGTGCCAGGATGTCTTCCAGCACGCGCATATCGCGGCCGCACAGGGCCACGAATTCGTCTTGAAGCAGCTCCAGCAGCTGTTGCGCCGGAGCCAGGTCTTCATTGATCAGTTGCAGCAGATTTTCGTCGTGCATGGCTGGCCTTGGGGTTTAAGCGTCCAAAAGCCTGGCGCAGGCCTTGGCCTAGCGCTCGGCTTTGATGATTTTGCCGGCTAAACGGTCGTTGTCGATCTGATAGCTGCCATCGGCAATCGCCTGCTTCAATTCGGCCACACGGGCTTTATTGACCACCGGCTGATCGCGCAGCGAGTCTGTGATCTTCTGCAACTGTTGAGCCTCGTTGCTCAAATGCACCGATTCGCCACTCTGGGTCGAAGCGGTCTGTTCTGCCTTGGCAGGCTGTGCCGGGGCCTTGGCTTCAACGCTGTCCTTGGCCGCGTTGGTACGCGTGCCGCCGGGCGTTGCCTGGGCGCTGTTCAATCGGCTGAAATCAATGACCATGTTAAAAAACCTCTGGGTATTTGGACGCTTGCCATGTTTTCGGCCATACCCGGACAAACTTTAGGCGCGATCGACAATAAACCTGTACACCGCCAGATCATGCGCACAGTGTAGGAAAAGCCAGCGTCCCACGCCAGTGATCTATAGCGCCACCTCCACTTGGCCAGGGGCTGTTACCCGGGCCTTGATCACGCGCTTGGAGTTGAGGTTCTTCACGCGAATCTGCTCGCTCATCCCGCCATTGGCCAGGGCTTCCCCCGGCATTTTCACGTTCAGCCCGCCGCTGCTGGCGGATATCACTACCTGGTCGCCCTTGCGCACCACTTCTGCCTGTTCCAGGTGAACCAGGGTGATGACCTGGTCGGTGACCATTGGTCGGGTCAGTTTCTGCCCGACGGCCTGGTCCACGGAGGTGAGGTAACCCTGGCTGATCTGGCTGATGTCCCGTTCGCGCAGGGCCACGTCTTCAAAACCGATGATGCCGGTGCGCTTGAGCGGGCGGGTGACGGTGACCACGTCGCGAAACAGGCGGACCTGGGCCGGCACGAACACGGTCCAGGGCGAACTGCCGTCGCAGCGCACGCGCACGGTCACGCGGCCAATGGGCTGGGCGGGGCTTTCCAGGGAGCCTGTCAATTCCTTGTCACACATGGGCATGCGCAAACGCGGGTCCAACTGGTTGACCTGGATTTCATAACGGCCCGGTGTCTGTGTGGTCGCCAGATAATCTTCTACAGTGAACTCAAGAAAGCCTTGGGTGACGCCGATAAGTAGATCAGGCAAGGTGACGTTGTCGGCACGGGCTGCAAGGCCGGTGCCCAAGGCAAACAACGCCGTCCAGGCGCAGAGCAATCTGCGGTACTGTGGCGAGCGAAGGCGTCGGGAAACTGTCGTTTTGATGTCCATGGCCAATAAATAGCAAAGCGCGTGCCGTTTTGTGTTGGGTACGCGTCGTACCCGTAAGTTTTGTAGCGTAGGAGTCTGGGCATGGCGGGTGTAATGGATTCAGTGAACCAGCGCACACAGCTGGTAGGGCAGAATCGCCTGGAGTTGTTGCTGTTTCGTCTCGATGGCAAGCAGCTCTATGGCATTAACGTCTTTAAAGTGCGGGAGGTGCTGCAATGTCCCAAGCTCACCATAATGCCCAAGTCCAACCCGGTGGTGTGTGGCGTGGCCAACATCCGGGGTGCGACGATTCCGATTCTTGACCTGGCGATGGCCACCGGCTCTTCCGGCTTGCAGGATCGTGAGAGCCCGTTTGTGATCATCACCGAGTACAACACCAAGACCCAGGGTTTCCTGGTGCGCTCGGTGGAACGCATCGTCAACATGAACTGGGAAGAGATCCATCCACCACCCAAGGGCACCGGGCGCGATCACTACCTCACGGCAGTGACGCGGGTCGATAACCAGTTGGTGGAAATCATCGACGTCGAGAAGATCCTCGCGGAAGTGGCACCGACGTCGGAGCAGATTTCGGTGGGGGTCGTGGATGAGCAGACCCAGCAAAAGGCCGTGTCCCTGCGGGTGTTGACGGTGGATGACTCCTCGGTGGCGCGCAAGCAGGTGTCCCGTTGCCTGCAGACCGTGGGTGTCGAAGTGGTGGCGCTCAATGATGGCCGCCAGGCGCTGGATTATCTGCGTAAGCTGGTGGACGAAGGCAAGAAGCCGGAAGAAGAATTCCTGATGATGATTTCCGACATCGAGATGCCGGAAATGGACGGCTACACCCTCACGGCCGAGATACGCAACGACCCACGCATGCAAAAATTGCATATCATCCTGCATACTTCATTGTCCGGTGTATTCAATCAGGCGATGGTCAAGAAGGTCGGTGCCGATGACTTCCTGGCCAAGTTCCGTCCTGATGACCTGGCATCCCGGGTAGTCGACCGGATCAAATCTGCAGATCACGGCTAGGGGCTTTCTCCCTGGCGGTCACACGAGTTAAGAGGCGGTTTCATTGTCTACGGGTAATTTGGATTTCGAACAGTTCCGGGTATTCCTGGAAAAAGCCTGTGGCATATTGCTTGGTGAAAACAAGCAATACCTGGTATCAAGCCGTCTCAACAAATTGATGGAACAGCAGGGCATCAAGTCCCTGGGCGAGCTGGTGCAGCGCATCCAGGGCCAACCGCGCAGCGGGCTCAAGGAGATGGTGGTCGATGCCATGACCACTAACGAAACCTTATGGTTTCGCGATACCTATCCCTTTGAGGTGCTCAAGAACAAGGTATTGCCCGAGGCGATCAAGGCCAGCCCTGGCCAGCGCCTGCGCATCTGGTCGGCGGCGTGTTCGTCGGGGCAGGAACCGTATTCGCTGTCGATGTCCATTGATGAGTTCGAGCGGACCAACATGGGCCAGTTGAAGGCAGGGGTGCAAATTGTCGCCACTGACCTGTCGGGCACCATGCTGACCAACTGCAAGACGGGCGAATACGACAGCCTGGCCCTGGGCCGCGGTCTGTCGCCGGAGCGCCTGCAGCGTTATTTCGACCCCAAGGGGGCCGGGCGCTGGGCGGTCAAGGCGCCGATCAAGAGCCGGGTGGAGTTCCGCTCGTTCAACCTGCTGGACAGCTACGCCAGCCTGGGCAAGTTCGACATCGTGTTTTGCCGCAACGTCTTGATCTACTTCTCGGCTGAAGTGAAGAAGGACATCCTGTTGCGCATCCATGGCACGCTCAAGCGTGGTGGCTATCTGTTTCTCGGTGCTTCCGAGGCGCTCAATGGCTTGCCGGATCATTACCAGATGGTGCAGTGCAGCCCCGGTATTATCTACCAGGCCAAGTGATGGCTTGAGCCCGTTCTTCAGGACGCGGCAAGCCGTGCAAACAAGGGAGACCCGCAAGGGTCTCCCTTTTTTTTGCGCGGGATGTTCCCCCCTTCTGGAACTTATGTTTCTCAGCTCGCCACGGATGGGTGGGCAAGTTCCGTTCGTTCAAAACGTAAACCGTGTTGACGAGGGCGCGAAGTCTTTATCGCCACGTTCACCGGAAGGAGGAGGGTATGGGAAACATTTCGACAGAGCATCGTCCGGGAGGTGCACGTTTTGCGTTCGATCCGGTTATTGAATCGCGGCGTGTGCAGGATCCCCCCGCAGGGGCGGCAAGGGGGTGGGCAGGTTCCAGCCCTATGCCTGGCACTCAGGCGTCCGGGGCGCCGAGCATCAGCTTTTCTCCGGTCAATAGTGGGGTTTCGAGACAGGCTTTTAGCTACGACTCTTTTGCCTCCAGTGACTCTATGCCGACAAACGATTTCTCTTCTTTTGGAGGGGGCGATTCAGTCCGTGCCGGACTCAAGGCCGGGAAAGATACCGGGGATGTTTTTGCAGGGTTTTTTCAAGGGCGAAATGGTAACTGCGCCACGGTTTCAGCCATCAAGGCAATGATGGAGCGCTATGGCAAGAAGGAGACCGACCTCTTCAAGGATGTGAAGGAAACCAAGAATGGCTACCACATCACGTTGAAGGACGGGAGTGAGGTGAATTTGACTCGCCAGGAGATGGAGGCGGCAGAGCGTCATGCCGGCTTTAAAGGTAATGATCCTGTGATGAAAAAGACCGCAGTCCTGGCCTATGCCACCAGTGCCAAGAAAGCACAGGAAGCCAACCATGAAAATTCGAAATATGACTTTTCCAAGGCCCTGGACTCTCTTGGCAATGGTGAGCACACCAAGGACGCCTTTATCCGGCTAGGCATGAAGGATCATATTCGGCAGGGGACCGTAAGCGATCTGCAGAATGGCCGGTTGGGCATCATAGAGAAGGACGTCGCGGGGCCCGGTACGGCCCATTCGATGGTGGTGGTTGGAGGAGTAGAGGACCACTGGGGGAGCAAGGGCGGCCGGGTCCAGAGGGGAACCATGACCGGGAACGGCGTCGTATTTAAGGAAAACGTAATCCTTTTGACTTGATGGCGCCTTCAAGGCGCGTGATGCCGGCAGTGGAAACCTTGCAAGAAAAGACCTTTGGTTGCTCATCGTCGACCAAAGGTCCCGGCCGGCCATCGCTGGCAGCAACGCCATCGATTATCTCCCCGGCACAAAACGGCAACACCTATTGCCGCTTTCCTGACGTTTCGCGGTCAAGCGTTGCCGCTTTTCCGGCATTGCCACCGGCAATATCTCCCTAAGCCCTTGATTTATGGGCTCTGAAAAACCTGGCATGGCGCTTGCTATAACCCTGTTACAGAAAAGCAGGTCAGCCCTTAAAGGTTTCCGCCATGAGCATCAGCTTCGATAAAGCGCTCGGTATCCACGAACAGGCCCTGGGCTTCCGCGCCCAGCGTGCCGAAGTCCTGGCTAACAACATCGCCAACGCCGATACCCCGAACTACAAGGCTCGGGACCTGGACTTTGCCGCCGTGCTCGCCGCACAGAGCGACAAGACCAAGAACGGCTCCTTCGCCTTGAACATGACCAATAACCGTCATATCGAAGCGCAGGGCTTGAGCAGTGGCGATGAGTCGCTGATGTATCGCACGCCGATGCAGCCGTCGATCGACCAGAACACGGTCGACGCGCAGCTGGAGCAATCGAACTATGCCGAGAACTCGGTGAACTTCCAGGCCAGCTTCACCCTGCTCAACAGCAAATTCAAAGGGCTGATGTCAGCCCTGCGCGGAGAATAAGCCATGTCTCTATCCAGTGTTTTCAATATTGCCGGTAGTGGCATGAGCGCCCAGACCACGCGTCTGAACACGGTCGCCAGTAACATTGCCAACGCCGAAACGGTGTCGTCGAGCATCGACCAGACCTACCGCGCCCGGCACCCAGTGTTCGCCACCATGTTCCAGGCCGGTCAGAACGGCGGCAGCGATTCGTTGTTCCAGAGCCAGGATGCCGCTGGCCAGGGCGTCCAGGTGCTGGGGGTGGTCGAAGACCAGAGCAACCTCGACGCGCGCTACGAGCCCAATCATCCTGCCGCGAACGAAAAGGGTTACGTGTATTACCCCAACGTCAACGTGGTCGAGGAAATGGCTGACATGATTTCCGCCAGTCGCTCGTTCCAGACCAACGCGGAAATGATGAACACCGCCAAAGCCATGATGCAGAAGGTCCTGACCCTCGGTCAGTGATAAGGGGCGCTAAAGCATGTCTGTCACTAACGATGTGTCGAGTAATTCGACGATCCAGAGTCTGTTCGACTCCAAGGTCAAGGATGCCAAGTCCACCCAGGGCAACCTGGCCGATACGGCCAAGGCGGCCTCGGGCAATCAGTCCCTGGGCAAGGATGCGTTCCTGCAACTGCTGGTTACCCAGTTGAAGAACCAGAACCCGCTGTCGCCCCAGGACAACGGCGCGTTCGTGGCCCAATTGGCGCAGTTCAGCAGCCTGGAAGGCATCAACACCTTGAACGACTCGGTGAACACCATCACCGGCAACTACAAGTCGTCGCAGGCACTGCAAGCCTCGTCACTGGTCGGGCGTTCGGTAATTATCGAAACCAACAAGGCCATGGTCGACACCAGCAAGAGCTTCACCGGCTCGGTCGCCGTGGGTTCGTCGGTGGGCAACGTCACCGTCAAGGTCACCGACAAGGACGGCAAGCTGGTCAAGACCATCGATCTGGGTGCCCAGAGCGCCGGCAAGTCGGACTTTATCTGGGACGGTAAAAACGAAGCGGGCGAGCAGCTTGATTCTGGCACCTACACCTTCGCCGCCAGCACCAAGAATGACGCCGGTGATCCGGTCGCCCTGAAAACCTCGCTGCCGGCCACGGTCACCAGCGTGACCTTGAGCCAGACCGGCGGCGAAATGCTGCTCAATCTTTCTGGCGGCATGGGCAGCATCAAGCTGTCGCAAATTCAGACTATCGGTACATAGAGCCGGCTAAATACGGCAAGAGGAGAGAAACATGTCTTTTAATATCGGCCTTAGCGGCCTCTATGCGGCCAACAAACAACTGGACGTGACCGGCAACAACATCGCCAACGTCGCGACCACCGGTTTCAAGTCGTCCCGCGCAGAATTCGGCGACATTTATGCCGCGTCCCGCCTGGGCACCGGCAATAAAACCATCGGCACCGGCGTTAACCTGGCGGCGGTCTCCCAGCAATTCACCCAGGGTGAAATCAACGGCAGCGGCGGCGTGTTGGATATGGGCATCCGGGGCGGCGGCTTCTTCGTGCAGAAGGGCAGCGACGGTTCGCTGGAGTACACCCGTAATGGCTCGTTCCAGGCGAACAAGGACGGCTACATCACCAACAACACCGGCACCTCGCGCCTGCAGGGCTATGCTGCCGATGAAGATGGAAAAATCTCCAAGAGCGGCCTGACCGACCTGCGGATCAACCTGTCCAACTTGCCGCCCAAAGCGTCGACCAAGGTTGACTCCAGCAGCAACCTGAACTCCTCCAAGCCGGTGATCGACCAGACGACCAGCCCGTTTGACCCGACTGTAGCGAGCTCGTTTACCGAGCAGTACGGCACCACTTTGTATGACACTCAAGGCAATGCCCATGAGATGGTGCAGTACATGGTGAAAACCGGCTCCAATACCTGGAAGTCCTACACCCTGATCGACGGACGCAATCCTGACGGTACGCCGGTCAAGGGTACAGGTGCGGTTGCGCCGGTAGCGTCCACGGTGACATTTGATACATCAGGCACGCTGAAGGGGATCGTCACTCCGCCAAGCACCGTATCCAACACCACCCTGACCATCAGCAACTGGAAGCCGGGCGTCATGGATAATGGCGTGTGGAACCCTGACAACGGGGCTGCTGCCAACCCGGGCGGTATCGCGATCAACATGTCCGATATCACTCAGTACAACTCGGCCAGCTACCGTAACCCGCCGATCACTGATGGCTATGCCACCGGCGAAATCACCGGGCTGAAAATCGACGGCAGCGGTGTGCTGTTCGCCACCTTCAGCAACCAGCAGAGCAAGGCCATCGGCCAGATCTCCCTGGCCAGCTTTAACAATGAGCAAGGCCTGCAGCCTGCCGGTGGCACCACCTGGAAAGAAACCTTTGCCTCGGGCCAGCCTGGCTACGATGCACCAGAGTCCGGGACCTTGGGCTCGATCGTGGCCAACTCCCTGGAGAACTCCAACGTCAACCTGACCAATGAGCTGGTGGACCTGATCAAGGCCCAGAGCAACTACCAGGCGAACGCCAAGACGATCTCCACCCAGAGCACCATCATGCAGACCATCATTCAGATGACGTGATGCGCTAGCGCTCGACAAGAAGCCCCTCGGAAGAGGGGCTTTTTTGTGGGCGTTGGAAAATCCCCCGCGACGCGTCAGGTAACGCGGTGAAATCCTTAGGAAGGAACACGCCGCTTCTGCCTTGCCACTGATTGGTCCAGAGCCCTGCGGGCTCATCAATCATGGGGGCTGAGAATGTGGAGTTCAGGGGTGTCTGCGCCAGGTGCTGGGCGCGCAATGTTTGTACCTGCAGCATCAAACGTGCCGTCGCCTGCCCTGTCCGTAAGCGCAGAGTCTACGGTCACGACGTCGCTGCGCCAGATGTTCGATGCTGAGCAAGGCGCCAGGACCCAGACGGTTCAGGATCTCCGCGACAAGTTGAATGCGCTGCGCGAGAAGCTGGGTGACGAGAAATTCAAGGAAATTCTCAACAGTGAGATCAAAGACGCTGATGACAAGTTTCTTGAGTTTCTCAAGCGGTTACTGGAGGAATGGTTTCCCGAGGATGTAGCACCACCGACCCCGCCATCGCCAAGAGGTGGCGGCGGGGGTGGCGGCGGTGGCGGTAGAGTGAGTCCGGGTGGGTTTGGCCCCACCGAGTCCATGAGCAATAAGCCGATTACCGAAGGCTCAAAGTATTACAACTACAAACCGGACAATAGTAACCCCGGGAAAAAACCGAGCAATATCTGGAGCGGCTTCAGCCAGGGCGATGATGGCAACTGCATTACCGTTTCGGCGATAAAGGCCGCCATGATGCGGTACGGCCAGAAACCTACGGACATCTTCAAGGAGGTGAAGGAGACGGCCAACGGCTATGAAGTGACCATGCGCGATGGGGTCAAGGTGTCTTTTACCAAGGACGAATTGAAGCAGGCGGCCACACACGCTCGTTTCAAGGGTGACGACCCTCAGATGTTGACCGATGCCAACTTCCTGTATGCCGCAAGTGCCAAGCGCGCACAGATGGAAAACAACGACGGCACGGCCGGACGCAGTTTCACGGCTGCGATGGACAGCCTCAACGATGGTGAGTACTCCCGCGAGGGGTTGGATCGTTTGGGCCTGAAGGGGCTTTACCGGCCGGCGACCGATGTCGACTTGAGAAACAGCAAGGTGGGAACCGTGGAATACAACGGCCACTCAATGGCCGTGATTGATGGCCGCATCGAGTTGTGGGGGCGGCGAGGCGGTGTACCTCAGTCGGGCCTGGCGACTGTGTTGATCTAGCCTGGGCCGGGTTTCTTGCCAGGCAAAAAAAGCCCCCGATACACCACTGGGCATATCGAGGGCTTTTCAGCCTAGGGAGTTAAACCCAGGGCAGGCTCAGCTTATTGGCAAGCTTCGCAATCCGGCTCGTCAATCGCGCAGGCCTTTGGCACTGGTGCCGGGCCGGCTGGAGCAGCGAGTACCGAATCGTCACCGTGGTTGCCGCTGGATACAGCGTTCAGCTTGCCGGTGTTGATGGTCGACTTCTCGGTGCTGGTCGCGGCCAGGGCACGGAGGTAGTAAGTGGTTTTCAGGCCACGGTACCAAGCCATGCGGTAGGTCACGTCGAGTTTCTTGCCCGAAGCGCCGGCGATGTACAGGTTCAGGGACTGGGCCTGGTCGATCCACTTCTGACGACGGCTGGCGGCGTCAACGATCCACTTGGTGTCCACTTCGAAGGCGGTCGCGTAGAGCTCTTTGAGTTCTTGCGGGATGCGTTCGATCTGCTGCACGGAACCGTCGTAGTACTTCAGGTCGTTGATCATTACCGAGTCCCACAGGCCGCGGGCTTTCAGGTCGCGGACGAGGTACGGGTTGATCACGGTGAATTCGCCCGACAGGTTCGATTTCACATACAGGTTCTGGTAGGTCGGTTCGATCGACTGCGATACGCCGGTGATGTTGGCGATGGTCGCGGTCGGTGCGATGGCCATGATGTTGGAGTTACGAATGCCTTTCTGCACACGGGCACGTACCGGTGCCCAGTCCAGGGATTCGTTCAGGTCAACGTCGATGTACTTCTGGCCACGCTGCTCGATCAGGATCTGTTGCGAGTCCAGCGGCAGGATGCCCTTGGACCACAGCGAACCCTGGAACGTCTCGTAGGCGCCGCGCTCGTCGGCCAGGTCGCAGGAAGCCTGGATCGCGTAGTAGCTGACCGCTTCCATGGACTTGTCGGCGAACTCGACCGCAGCATCCGAACCGTAAGGAATGTGCTGCAGGTACAGCGCGTCCTGGAAGCCCATGATCCCCAGGCCGACCGGACGGTGCTTGAAGTTGGAGTTCTGCGCCTGTGGCACCGAGTAGTAGTTGATGTCGATCACGTTATCGAGCATGCGTACGGCGGTGTTGACGGTGCGTTCCAGCTTGGCGGTGTCCAGCTTGCCGTTGACGATGTGGTTCGGCAGGTTGATCGAGCCCAGGTTGCAGACGGCGATCTCGTCCTTGTTGGTGTTCAAGGTGATCTCGGTGCACAGGTTCGAGCTGTGGACCACGCCCACGTGCTGCTGCGGGCTGCGCAGGTTGCACGGGTCTTTGAAGGTCAACCATGGGTGGCCGGTTTCGAACAGCATCGACAGCATCTTGCGCCACAGGTCTTTGGCCTGGATGGTCTTGAACAGCTTGATCTTGCCTGGGTACTGGGACAGGGCTTCGTAGTACTCGTAACGCTCTTCGAAGGCCTTGCCGGTCAGGTCGTGCAGGTCCGGCACTTCGGATGGCGAGAACAGGGTCCACGGGCCGTCATCGAAGACGCGCTTCATGAACAGGTCAGGGATCCAGTTGGCGGTGTTCATGTCGTGGGTACGACGACGATCATCACCGGTGTTCTTGCGCAGCTCGATGAACTCTTCAATGTCCATGTGCCAGGTTTCCAGGTAGGCACATACCGCGCCTTTGCGCTTGCCGCCCTGGTTCACTGCGACGGCGGTGTCGTTCACTACCTTGAGGAACGGCACGACGCCCTGGGACTTGCCGTTGGTGCCCTTGATGTACGAACCCAGTGCACGCACCGGCGTCCAGTCGTTGCCCAGGCCGCCAGCGAATTTGGACAGCATGGCGTTGTCGTGGATCGCGTGGTAGATGCCCGACAGGTCATCCGGCACGGTGGTCAGGTAGCAGCTCGACAGCTGTGGACGCAGGGTACCGGCGTTGAACAGGGTCGGGGTCGACGACATGTAGTCGAAGGACGACAACAGGTTGTAGAACTCGATGGCACGGTCTTCTTTGTTCTTCTCTTCGATCGCCAGGCCCATGGCCACGCGCATGAAGAACACTTGCGGCAGTTCGAAGCGGATCCCGTCCTTGTGGATGAAGTAACGGTCGTACAGGGTTTGCAGGCCCAGGTAGGTGAACTGCTGGTCACGCTCGTGGTTGATCGCCTTGCCGAGTTTTTCCAGGTCGAAGGTGGCCAGGATCGGGTTGAGCAATTCGAACTCGATACCCTTGGCGATGTAGGCAGGCAGGGCCTTGGCGTACAGGTCGGCCATTTCGTGGTGGGTCGCGCTCTCGGCGACTTTCAGGAAGCCCAGGCCTTCGGCACGCAGGGTGTCCATCAGCAGGCGGGCGGTGACGAACGAGTAGTTCGGCTCACGCTCGACCAGGGTACGGGCGGTCATCACCAGGGCGGTGTTGACGTCGGTCAGGGCCACGCCGTCGTACAGGTTCTTCAGGGTTTCACGCTGGATCAGGTCGCCGTCGACTTCTTCCAGGCCTTCGCAGGCTTCGGTGATGATGGTGTTCAGACGGCCCAGGTCCAGCGGCGCGAACGAACCATCAGCCAGGGTGATGCGGATCGACGGGTGAGCTTGCACGGCTTCAGCGGACGGCGCGTGTACGGCACGCTCCTTGGCGCGCGAATCACGGTAGATCACGTAGTCGCGGGCCACTTTCTGCTCGCCGGCACGCATCAGGGCCAGTTCGACCTGGTCCTGGATTTCTTCGATGTGGATGGTGCCGCCCGAAGGCATGCGACGCTTGAAGGTCGCGGTGACTTGTTCGGTCAGGCGGGCAACGGTGTCGTGGATACGCGACGAAGCGGCAGCGGTGCCGCCTTCAACTGCAAGAAACGCTTTGGTGATGGCGACGGTGATTTTGTCATCGGTATAAGGAACGACAGTGCCGTTACGCTTGATCACGCGCAATTGGCCGGGCGCGGTGGCGGACAGATCCATATTCGAATCAGCGGCCTGCGGCACGGAGCCTTGCGGGTTCTCGCGAGTTGTGTCGGTTTGCATGGGGGGGTGTCTCCACATTCTATATTTATTTGGGCACCATCACGGTGCCCACCGTTCCGTCCTGAAGCACTTACAACAGGCCTTGGCCTGGCATAACAACCTCGGGACAGGAGGAAGGGAGCTGTTCGCGCCGCTTCCATGCCGAAGTCTTCGGTTCCGAGCCTTAAGCTCTTTGCCGTATTCCTGAGTGGGTGTTGCTTGTATTGCAACACCCGTACCGCTTTCTCCCATTCGGGGTTGGAAAACAGCAGCCATCCGCGTGCGCGGTTTGGGCTTTCGAAAAAGGTTTAAGTTCCACCAAACAGGAGCAAGAAAGGGCTTGAGTTTCTTGTCTGATTTGTGTTTGGTCTTTTCGCTTGAAACCCTACATGTAGGGTTTTTTTAGCGACGAGGTACAAGATAATGCGTTTTGGAAGGCTTAGCAACGCACTACCTGTGGATAACGCTGTGGGTAAAATGTGTATGAAAGGTGGAACCGCCGTGTAGGCCGCAGTACTGCTGCATCGCGCCGTTTGTCACCGAATATGCCAAGCCGAAAACACCCGCTTGGATTTTTGCGGGCGCGAACCCTATCACAAAAAAAGGCGATCACCGAATGCATTTCCTGGCTTGTGTTTGAGGGCGGGGCCATGGCTACAATCGGCCTTCATTCCTACACGATTATGCCCTTTGTGCATGACAAATTAGGTACGGCTGGCGAAGATCAAAATAGGGGGGCTGGCTTGCCCGCTGCCACATTTGAACCTGCGCAGTCCTGACAGATCGCTTATAAAAACGAGGACCACCCGTGGAGCAAGAAGCCTGGCAGGTATTGATTGTCGAGGATGACCAGCGTCTGGCTGAGTTGACCCGTGACTACCTGGAAAGCCACGGCCTGCGGGTCTCGATAGAGGGCGACGGGGCCCAGGCGGTGGCGCGGATCATTGCCGAGCAGCCGGACCTGGTGATCCTCGACCTGATGCTGCCCGGCGAAGACGGCCTGAGCATCTGCCGCAAGGTGCGCGAGCGCTACGACGGGGTGATCCTGATGCTCACCGCGCGAACCGACGACATGGACCAGGTCCTGGGCCTGGACATGGGCGCCGACGACTATGTGTGCAAGCCGGTGCGCCCGCGCCTGCTGCTGGCGCGGATCCAGGCCTTGCTGCGGCGCAGCGAAAGCCCCGAGCCCGCCGTCCCGGAAAAGCAGCGGCGCCTGCAGTTCGGCCCGCTGGTAGTGGACAACGCCCTGCGCGAAGCCTGGCTGCACGACGGCGGCATCGAGCTGACCAGCGCCGAATTCGACCTGCTGTGGTTATTGGTGGCCAATGCCGGACGTATCCTGTCCCGCGAAGAAATCTTCACCGCCCTGCGCGGCATCGGCTACGACGGCCAGGACCGCTCCATTGACGTGCGCATCTCGCGGATCCGCCCGAAAATCGGCGACGACCCCATCCACCCGCGCCTGATCAAGACCATTCGCAGCAAAGGCTACCTGTTCGTCCCCGAAGCTGCTGCCGATATGCTGTCGTGAACTCGATCTTCCTGCGCATCTACGGCGGCATGTGCGCGGCGCTGATCCTGGTGGCGCTGCTCGGCGTCCTGGCCCTGCACCTGCTCAATGAGGTGCGCAGCGGCCAGTACCGCGAACGCCTGGCCCACGGCACCTTTGCCCTGATGGGCGACAACCTGCAACCGATGAGCAGTATCGAGCGCCAGCGCGCCCTGGCGGTGTGGGAGCGGTTGTTGGGGATTCCCTTGCAATTGCAGGCGGTGGCGGATGCCCGCCTGGACCTGAGCCAGCGCAATCGCCTGCAACGCGGCCAGGTCCTGGTGGAGCAGACCGGACCCCATGCGGCGCGGGTCTTGCGCCTGGTCAGTGAGAAAGAGGAACTGCTGCTCAGCGGCGAAGTGCAGCAGATCAGCGAGCAATTGGCCCGGGCCACCATTTATTTGCTGGCCGACGAACTGGTGCGGTTTCCGGTGGCCGAGCAGCCGCAACGCTTGGCTGACCTGAAAGAGGCCAAGGGCTTCGGCTTTGAGATGCACCTGCTGAAGCTGGACGAAGCCGACATGGACGAGGACCAGCGGCGTCGCGTGGCCGAAGGCGACACGGTGATGGCCCTGGGCAAGGGGGGCGACTCGATCCGCGTGTTTGCCGGCATGGTCGGCACGCCATGGGTTCTGGAAATCGGCCCGCTGTACCAGATGAACCCTTATCCGGCGCAATGGCTGGTGCTGATTGCCCTGATCGGCCTGACCCTGATCGGCCTGATCGTGTACTTGCTGGTGCGCCAACTGGAGCGCCGCCTGCGTGGCTTGGAAGCGGCCGCCACGCGCATCGCCAAAGGCAACCTGGAAGCCCGGGTGCCGGCACGCGGGGCTGACTCGGTAGGGCGTCTGGCGGCGGCCTTCAATGGCATGGCCGAGCACTTGCAGCGCCTGCTGGCGATCCAGCGCGAACTGGTGCGCGCGGTGTCCCATGAGCTGCGTACGCCGGTGGCGCGCCTGCGTTTTGGCCTGGAGATGATCGGCGACGCCGCTACGCCCGAAGCCCGGCGTAAATATATGGAAGGCATGGACAGCGATATCCAGGACCTCGACGGCCTGGTGGATGAGATGCTGACCTATGCGCGCCTGGAACAGGGCTCGCCGGCCCTGAGTTTCCAGCGGGTCGACCTGAGTGCCTTGCTCGATCAGGTGATCGAGGAACTGGCGCCGCTGCGGCCGGGGATCGAAGTGGCGCGGGGGGTGTGCCTGTCATCGGCCCATCTGGACGCTGCCTGGGTCGATGCCGAGCCGCGCTACCTGCACCGCGCCCTGCAAAACCTGGTGAGCAATGCCATGCGCCATGCCCAGTCGCGGGTGCTGATCAGCTACCAGGTGGGCCAGGTGCGATGCCGTATCGACGTCGAAGACGATGGCCCGGGAGTTCCGGAAAGTGCCTGGGAACGGATCTTTACCCCCTTCCTGCGCCTGGATGACAGCCGCACCCGCGCCTCGGGCGGGCATGGCCTGGGCTTGTCGATTGTGCGGCGGATTATCTACTGGCACGGCGGGCGGGCGTTGATCAGCAAGAGCAACAACCTGGGGGGCGCCTGCTTCAGCCTGAGTTGGCCTCGGGACCAGGACAAAACTTGAGCCTGCGGTAGCTATCTATCAGGCGCCGATAGCCACCAAACTCAACAACTGCCCCTCGTGCACCACAAACTGCGCCTCCAGCTCCTTGCCATAACACCACTCACTGGACAGGTCCGTCAGCAACCGCAGGCGCAGCGAGCCCGCCTCAGACCACTCCAGCACCTCGGCATGTTCAAAATAGAAGCGCTTATGCACGATCGGGTAGAGCGCCTTGAACAGGCTCTCCTTGGCCGAAAACGTCAGCGTCACCCATTGCGCAATCTGCTCTCGTGGCCCGGCGGCCATGCGTTGCAGTTCATCCGGGGTGAGGATTTCCCCGGCCAGGCGCTCGGCCCGTTCAAGGGACAGCAGGTTTTCCAGGTCCATGCCCAGCCCGCGCCATTGCGACTTATGCCCGACGATGGCCGCGGCATGCCCGGTGCTGTGGGTGATCGAACCGCTGATATGGCCGGGCCATACCGGGGCGCGGTCCTCGCCGATGGCGGGGATGCAGTCCAGGCCTTCGAGCTGTTGCAAGGCGGCGCGGGCACACAGTCTGCCGGCGAGAAACTCGGCCTGGCGCTTGGCCACCGAGCGCTGGATACTGGCCGGTGGCGGCACAGCGCAGCGCTGGAAGTCGCCGGCCTCAAGCAGTTTAGGCTCGAAGCGGGTGCTCAGGAACACCGTGCCGGGCAACGTGTCGGGCAGCGGCCAATGGTCATCAAGTGGGGTGCAGCAGGCGGGTATCGGGTTCATGCCGGCTATTCTGCACGGGGCGGCACACACCTGGGTAGCCCGCCGGTTCAGACTGTGTTCAGTTCAACGGCCGTAAACTGCGCAAGCATACCTTCAGGGCCGCTATCATGTTTCCCTGCAGGACAGTGGATTGGCCTTGGAGAGTGTTATGAAATTGCTGGTTGTCGAAGATGAGGCGTTGTTGCGCCATCACCTGTTGACCCGTCTTGGCGACAGCGGCCACGTGGTCGAAGCCGTGGCTAACGCCGAAGAAGCGCTGTACCAGACCGGGCAATTCAATCATGACCTGGCGATCATCGACCTGGGCCTGCCAGGCATGGGCGGCCTGGACCTGATCCGTCAACTGCGGGCCCAGGCCAAGACCTTCCCGATCCTGATTCTCACGGCACGCGGCAACTGGCAGGACAAGGTCGAAGGCCTGGCCGCCGGGGCTGACGACTATGTGGTCAAGCCGTTCCAGTTCGAGGAGCTGGAAGCGCGGATGAACGCACTGCTGCGCCGCTCCAGCGGTTTTACCCAATCGACCATCGTCGCCGGCCCGTTGCTGCTGGACCTCAACCGCAAGCAGGCGTCCCTCGACGAGCAGCCCCTGGCGCTGACGGCCTATGAGTACCGGATCCTCGAATACCTGATGCGCCACCACCAACAAGTGGTGGCCAAGGATCGGTTGATGGAACAGCTCTATCCCGATGACGACGAGCGCGATCCGAATGTGATCGAAGTGCTGGTCGGCCGCCTGCGTCGCAAGCTCGAGGCCCCGGCCGGGTTCAAGCCCATCGACACCGTGCGCGGCCTGGGCTACCTGTTTAACGAGCGCTGCCGTTGATCCGTTCGCTCCGTGTGCGCCTGATGCTGGCGGCCACCACCCTGGCCGTGTTGTTCATGCTGGGGCTGTTGCCGGCGATGCAGGGCGCGTTCAGCCTGGCGTTGCAGGATTCCATCGAGCAGCGGCTGGCGTCGGATGTGACCACGCTGATTTCTGCCGCGCGGGTCGATAACAACCGCTTGCTGATGCCGGCACAGTTGCCCGATGAGCGCTTCAACCTGACCGATAGTCGCCTGCTGGGCTACATCTATGACCGCGAAGGCCATCTGGTCTGGCGTTCGCGGGCCACCAGGGAAGAAAACATCAACTACCGCCCGCGCTACGACGGGCGCGGTAACGAGTTTGCGAAGATTCGCGAGGCCAACGGCCAGGAATTCTTCGTGTATGACGTCGAGGTCAAGCTGCTGGGGGGCAAGAGCGCGGCGTTCAGTATCGTCGCCCTGCAACCGGTGCGCGAATACCAGGTGACCCTTGAAGGGTTGCGGGAAAACCTCTACCTGGGCTTCGGCGCCGCCTTGCTGGTGTTGTTGAGCCTGTTGTGGATCGGCCTGACCTGGGGCCTGCAAGCCTTGCGCCGGCTCAGCCAGGAACTGGATGAAATCGAAGGCGGCACCCGCGAAAGCCTCAGCGAGCAACACCCACGGGAGCTGCTGCGCCTGACCGGCTCCCTCAACCGCCTGCTGCACAGCGAGCGCGAGCAGCGCACCCGTTATCGCGACTCCCTGGATGACCTGGCCCACAGCCTGAAAACCCCGCTGGCGGTATTGCAGGGCGTGAGTGAAGACATGGCCCAGCGCCCCCAGGACCTTGAGCAGGCGCGGGTGCTGCAGTCGCAGATCGAGCGCATGAGCCAACAGATCAGCTACCAGTTACAGCGTGCCAGCCTGCGCAAAAGCGGCCTGGTGCGTCACCAGGTGCGCCTGCGCCCGGTGCTGCAGAGCCTGTGCGACACCCTGGACAAGGTCTACCGCGACAAGCGGGTGCGGGTGTCTTTTGCGTTGCCGGAGCAATGCGATGTGCCCATCGAGCAGGGCGCTTTGCTGGAATTGCTCGGCAACCTGCTGGAAAACGCCTACCGCCTGTGCCTGAGCGAGGTGCGCGTGACCCTGGATGAAAGTGCCGATGGCGTGCGCTTGTGTATCGAAGACGATGGCCCCGGCGTGCCACCCGACCAGCGCGCGCGGATCCTGCAGCGCGGCGAACGCCTGGATCGCCAGCATCCAGGGCAGGGGATTGGGTTGGCGGTGGTCAAGGACATTATTGAAAGCTATGGCGCGCGGTTGACCCTGGGGGACTCTCCTTTAGGGGGCGCGGCGTTCAGGATTCATTTTCCGGCACTGTGACCTTTATTGATTCGCCGGCCCCATCGCAGGCAAGCCAGCTTGTATGGTTAGACTTGTAGGGGTGGTGGGACTAAAAGCCAGCATCTGACTCTAGCCAGTACAGACCGTGGGAGACTTCGCCCCACCCCTTCACCAAAGCGCCGATAA